>NZ_JMQC01000008.1:0-354500 GCF_000746925.1 Bacillus clarus | reverse complement strand
AAGGATTTAATGGGAGGTATACGCAAGTGAAGTATAACTTAAATTCACGCCTGGAAGTCGAGGACTTCGTACGTAATGAAGTCCTTACGGCTCCTGAAGCTATCGAAATATTAGGTATTACGCGCGCTCGTATGAGTCAGTTAATTAAGCAAGGAAAAATTACGCCGGTGAAAAAGTTGGACAAGGTTAGTTTGTTTCTTCGAGTGGATGTCGAGGGAAAACGTAAGGAACTCGAGGCACTGCGAGAGAAGTATCGTCCGTATAATACGGCGAGGGAAGACGAATAGAGGCCGCCAGAGATGGCGGTTTATTTTTATTTCATACTTTATGGTTATTTCTGTTAAAATATAACATGTAGGCAGAGCACGGAGTATAATAGACCACGGAGGTATCTTAATGAGTACAGAAGAAAAAATAATCCGTATACCAATCAGTAGAAAACAGAGAAAAATTAATGAGCGTGGGAAAGGTTACGTAGAATGTGAAGTATCTAATAGATGGTTACAATTCCATGGGATTATTGAAGATTTAGAGTTAATTCCAGTAGATGTAATGACTGAGAATGAAGACGGCAAGGAAAGAAAGTTGTGCGAATTAATTCTAAAAAAGGAGGATATTCTTAGAGCAATAAATTTTGAAAAATGATCACGAAAGAAGCTTTGTTCACATATCGATAGAGAGGGAAAACGATTGAGACCGCCAGAGATGGTGGTTTTATTTGCTGTAAGCAACTCTATTAAATGATTTGTATTTATATTCTGAATATTTCCTCATTCAGACATCCTTTATTTGGTATAATTAGCAATATACTGAATGGAAGTAGGGGATTGTATGTCAGAGGTAACCAGAAGACCTAGATTAAGTAAGTTAGTAATCAAAAATTTCAGAGCCATTGGGAGTACTCCAGTAGAAATAGAATTAGATGATATTGTAGTGTTAGTAGGACCAAATAACGTAGGTAAAAGCTCTATACTAAGGGCTTATGAAGTAGTAATGAGTGATGGGTCAAAAAAAGGAGACCTTACTATGGATGATTTCCCAAATGGAGAAATCAATAGTAATGCTTTACCAGAAATTGAACTTCATACAGTCGTATATGACAATTTACCTGGAGCAAAATGGGTGGATAATAGAACGGGTGAAAACTTAGTTAGAGAGCGGTGGATTTGGAGCGCTCCGGGGAAACCAAAAAGAAATGGCTATAATACCGAAACGCAGGACTGGGCGGAAGATGGTGTTCCTTGGGGAGCAGCTAATGTAGCGAATTCTAGAAGACCATTACCACATAAGGTAGATGCTTTTTCAGACCCAGAAGATCAATCGAAAGCAATTGTTAAGTTACTATCCTCGATTATAGATGACAGGGTAAAATCTTTCAGGGCGCAAGAGAACAGTGAAGATGGAAGTTTAACAGAGTATCAAAAACTGATAGAACAAGTGAAAACTATTCAAAGTACTATTATAGAGGAATCACAAGACGAGATAAAAAGAGCGGAAGAAGGTATTTCAGAGTTATTAAAAGGAGTATTTCCTAATTATACAGTTACTTTTGATGCTCGCCCTGAGGAGGGTTTAGAAAAAAATATCAATTTATTCAAGGCTGGAGCAAAACTTTTGATGGGTCCCACTGACGGCTACCAGAGCACTATAGATAGACAAGGGAGTGGTGCACGAAGAACATTGCTTTGGGCTGCTTTAAGGTATGTCTCTGATACTACATCTCAAAACGACAGACCTCATGTATTATTGCTAGATGAACCAGAATTATGTTTACATCCTAGTGCTGTTAGAGAGGCTTGTAAAGTGTTATACGATCTTCCTGCAAGTGGAAATTGGCAAGTTATGGTAACGACGCATTCACCTCTGTTTATTGATGTATCTAGGGATAACACTACGATAATTAGGGTAGAGAGAATAGAAGGTGAAATACAGGGGACAACTGTTTTCAGACCTAATAAAGTACAGCTTGGAGAGGATGATAGACAGCGTTTAAAATTACTTAATGTATGTGATCCACATGTGACTGAATTCTTCTTCGGAGGTCATTCTATAATAGTTGAAGGAGATACTGAATATACAGCATTTAAGTACATAATCTCTCAAAACCCTGATGCATTTAAAGATGTGCACATTATCAGAGCGAGAGGTAAAGGAACTATAGTGTCTTTAGTGAAAATATTAAATCATTTTAATTCAAGATACTCAGTATTACATGATAGTGATTACCCATTATTAAGTAATGGCAATAGGAATCCAGCATGGTCTATCAATCAGAGTATTGTTGATGCAGTATATGAGCATGAAGATGTATCTAAAGTAAGGTTAATAGCTAATTTAAAGAATTTTGAGGCTGCGTATTTATCTAGAGAAGTTTCAGGAGAAAAGCCATATAACGCACTTATGGAATTAATGCAAGATTCAACTGTTTTTAATAGTGTAAAATCTCTTCTCGATGCATTAATTGATCATACTGCTACTACTCCGGTAGGTAGCTTAGAATGGCAAGATATTAGTACACTTAAAGCACATTATGAAGATTGGGAGATTGCAAATACTCAATAATGTCTTTGTTTTACTACTAACTTTATCCCCTTTAGTTATCTATACGTAATAGGGAAACGAATGAGACGGGTAAGCTCCGTCCACCCTTCGTATTTATAACGGAAGGGGAAAACGAAATGTCTACTTTAAGAATTATCGATGTAACTACCGGTGAAGACCGTACAAAAGAATATAGTTTAGTTAACCGTAAGCAAGCCGAAGGATATAAACGTGCTATCGAAAAGGAGCAATATCGTTTATTATCACGAGGTAAGAATTGGGTAGCGAGTTATCACGATCCTATCCGAGAAGTCATTACGGGATTAACATTAACAGAGGCAGGAGCGATCATAAAGCTCTTGCCTTTTTTGCGTTTTAAAAGCGACGGTAAACTAATTAAGGATGGTAAGCCGTTAAAACAAATGGACATTCAGCGTATCTTTAAGCGTGGCAAGGTCGCTACCACTAAGATACTAACTCGCTTAGAGGAGTTAAGTGTTATTCACGTATTAAAAGAAGGACGTAGCAACGTTTATTCTATTAGCGCTAACTTCCATACGATGGGCGACGTGAAGGGTGGCGAGCCATTTACGAAGCTCTATCAGGTAAAAACGCAAGAAATCGTAGCTGATCTCGATTTAAACGAAGTCGGTTTACTGTATAAGATTCTACCGTTCTTTCACTTTCAAACGTATTACTTATGTAGCAATCCGAATGAACAGGACGCTAAGGAAATCAAGCATCTTAATCGTGATGGACTTGCGAGTGAAATCGGACACGAGCCAGAAACAGTATCGAGATTAATGGTACATTTACGGAATGCTGGTGTCATTATGCAACAAAGAGCACACCGCTCAGAGACGTATCTAGTACATCCCGACATTATGTTCCGTAAAGATAGCGAAGATGAGTATACGAGAATCATTCGTAAACAGTTCGAGGAGTTAGCGAAACTACGTAAATAGGTATCGTTTTGACAACATAGGTGACCGAAATCGAACCTATCGAATTTCTCGTGTGACGAAAACGATACCTATTACCCCATAACGTGTGACGAAAACGATACCTATTACCCCATAACGTGTGACGAAAACGATACCTATTGAAATCGATTTGAGCCTTAGAGCCACAACGGTTAAAGGCGATTTTAAGAGGATTTCTTCTCTTTATCTTGTTGAAACGTAAATGATAACGTACTGATAACGAGTACGACTTTATTCGGACAAATAAAGATAAAACCTTGCGACTTCGGTTCCGGCTATCGCCTCCACTCGTCGCTACTATAATAATTATACTATCGATAATAGATACTTTATCGGTGAAGTAATAAAAGAGATAGTAGCAGACGGCTTTGGAGCGAAGCGGAAAAGGCAGATGCAAGGGGTTGAAGAATTTATTTTTATTTCTAATTAGGTTAATATATTTAATGTAATTTAGTTATTAATCTATTTTAGGAGTGAGAATAATGGGCAAAGAGGAACAAAGGAATTGGTTTAATGAAGTTGCAACTAGGGGACGTAATAAGCATTTTGTAGATAAATACTTTGAGACTATGGAAGAAGACTATAACAAGAAGTTAAAAGATAGGGAAATCCAAGATAAACTCAAAGATATCATTCAATACTGCAAACAACAAGATAACAATGAAGTAAAAGAATTTGCTAATAGCATCGTAGAGAAAATAAAGCCATTAATTAAAACAAAATAATATACTGACGTCTCTTATATAGAGGCGTTTTTATTTTGCGTAGAAAGGAGGACGTAATACATGGCGTTAAAACGATTAAACACGGAACATTTAACCGCTATTAAATGGTTAGCGTTACCGAATAAAGGCGGTAAGACAAACGATGAGATCGCTGCACTATGCGGTGTATCTAGACAGTCGATTCATAACTGGCGTAAAGACCCATTATTCGAACGAGAGCTAAAGAAGGAAATGGTACAGAATAGTCAGGATAAGTTACCAGAGTTAATCGCCTCACTATCCGAGATTGCTATACGTGATGGCAACGCAGCTATGGCGAAGTTAGCGTTACAGATTAACGGAATGCTTACCGATAAGGTAGAGGTAGAGACGAAGGTTAAGACAGGCGAGATTAACTACGAGGAATTAGACGAAGAGATTGCATCGTTTGCGGAACGGATTGATGAGGACGTAAAGTAGCCGATTATATTACGACTATATAATAGGAAGAAACTAGTCAGGATATTATGCGGTAATTCTTTACGGAGGTTTACCGTAGGTCAGTCGCTCGCTCTAGACGGACGTGCCCTCGAAACTTTTCGTACTGTTTATGCACGTTCTTATGCAATGTATATCGATGTAATAAACGTTACAAACGTTGATATAACGTATGCATAAAATAACTATCGATAAAATAACGAAATAAAAACGTATAAACGTTGATATAATAACGTTTTGAATCGTAATTGAATGTAACAAAAGATGATTCTGTTACATTGGATATTCGGAAAAATGTATGAAATATACGGAATGAAAAAAGGGGCGGGGGAGGAAAAACGAATTGCCTTCGCCAGGCGCGAGAGAAATCCGCGTATCAAAAATAACGTTTGGCTTTACCGTAGTGTAAAACATGGCTAACGGTTATATCCGTTGGTCTTTTTTATTTTACCGTAAAATTGCGCAGCGTCTCAAGTATATGCGTCAAACAATCTATAGGAGGTTGACGTTATATGACAAAGAGAAGACGTTGGACTGACGAATTAGTTATCGAAGAAATTAAACGCATCTATAGTAATGAGGAACCATTATCTCCTAGATATATTAATCGTAACTACGGAGGCCTATATCGTCAAGCTTATAATCGTTTTGGATCGTGGAGACAAGCAGTTGAGTTGGTGACTTCGTTAGATTATGAGGATGTTTTAACTTGTAAGAGATGGACGAAAGATTTAGTGGTAGAAGCGATCAAGGAGCGTATAGATAACGGTTTATCGTTAACAGCAGGCGTACTTGTTAATGAAGACAAGCGGTTACATGACGCAAGTTGTACGCATTTTGGAAGTTGGAGAAATGCCGTTACGGCCGCAGGATTCAACTATGACATAGTATTAGACGAAGGTAATTTAAGAAGATCAAAAAAGTGTACGAAGTATACCGTTGATGACGTGAAGTCATTTATTTGTGAAAGATACGCTCAAGGTAAGCGGTTGAGCTCAGGTTATATTTCAAGTGAGTTTAGACACATGGCACATGCGGCTCAATATAGATTCGGCGGTTGGAAAGAAGCTATCACATACGCTGGCGTTCCATATGAAGATGTCCGTGAAGACGAATCCGCAAATTTAGCTGGTCATCTATTCGAGGATTTGTTAGGAAATTTATTCAATGACTTATGTATATCGTACACGAAATATGAACATGAAAAATGGCGACCTGATTTCATCTTATCTAAAGAGCATTGGATAGACGCTAAGTTGTCAGAGTGGACAAGTTCGATACCGACAACGATACAAAACTACGAACCGCACGTAAGGCGACTCACTATCGTCTATATGCGTGGTAGAAATCATGCATGTAGTCTATCAGACAAAACCGAAATAGTATCTGTATATCAGTTACTTGAGTATTTAAACGAGGAGAGACGTAGTTACTACTTGGAGCGTATTCAAGAAATAGAGAACAAAATAAACACGAGTGAGATAGGCAGTCACTCGCATAAAGAAACAGCGTAGAGCGGCAACTCTACGCTGTTATTACGTCTTATAAATTTAATTCAATATACACATCGTCTAGTTCTTGTTGTTCGATACCTATATATCGTAGTGTTTCACGCTGACTCGAATGATTTAGCATTCGCATCAATAACGCTAAATCAGTACCGTTTTTATAAGCGAAATAAGCCGCTGTTTTTCTTAATGTGTGCGTTCCCATTTCGACCGTAACGCCCGCTCTTTCCGCAGCATCGTTTAACACTCGGTAAGCCTGAACGCGAGAAATCGCTTTATCACCTTTACGAGAAGGAAATAACCAATCGTCATCATTAGCCGTCTTGGGTACGAAATCCCGGACGGCTTTTTTAATGGAGTCATTTAAGCGAAATTGCTTCGCTTTGCCGGTCTTAGTCTCTTTTAGAGTAACCGACTCGCTGTTACGAACGTCCTTTACTTTTAACTTAAGTATATCGGATATACGTAACGCTGAGTTAATTCCGATAGTGAATAACAATAGATCGCGTGGCTTTCCCGCCAACGCCTTTTTCATTTTATCGATATCTCGCTTCGTGCGAATCGGTTGTACTAAACCGGCCATATGTATTACCTCCTGTTATTAATGTAACGCAAACTCGTTTTGTTACATTCGTTCGATAAATTCAGTATAACGGTTAATTTTTCCATAGTCAATTATAAATTACGAGAGGAGGCGGTTAATATCGCTTGGATTAACGGAGAATGGTTCGAAAGAAAAGAGCGTTTAGAAAAAGTTAATCAACTACGAAAATACATTGTACCTAGAGTGCGTAATCGACATAAACTTACTGACGATGAAAAATACGAGCTTACAACGTATATCAACGAGTTTAACCGTCTCCAAGATGTCAATCGAGGGGAAACGGATTTGCTTTTCTTCGCTTATAACTACTTTGGAGAAAATCGAAATAAAGACAATACCGGTAACTGGGTACCAGAATTTCAAGTACCGGACGGATTTAATTTAGATAACATTACGAAATATGCACCGAATTTCCACGATGAAATTTGCGACATTATGAACGTAGTGTCCAACGAGGAAATTAACAAACGCGTAGCAGTCGCAGCACCTCGTTCTCATGCGAAATCTTCCTACTTATCGAAGGCTTTTCCGATTCATGAGATTTGCTATCGAAAGAGAGCCTACATCATATTAATCTCGGAAACACCTGCGGTATCTAGCGCTAACTTAGAGTGGATTAAGCTACAGTTACAATCGAATGATAAGTTACGACGTGATTTCGGACCGTTGTTACATACGAAGCAACAAATGAACCCTCGCGATAATACATCCGAGTTCATTGCTTGGGAACCGAAAGGAAAAGACGACAAAAAGCTACTAACGTTAGTGCAAGCAGCTTCCACTGGACAAGCCTTACGTGGTCGAAACTGGAACGGTAAGCGACCGGATTTAATCGTATGTGATGACTTGGAAGATAAACGGAATACTAACACGGCTCAGCTACGACAGGAACTAAAGGATTGGTTCGCTCAAGTAGTTATTCCGTTAGGTGATCCGGAAGGTAAACGGACAGCAATCGTATTTATGGGTACGACAGTTCATCCGCAATCATTATTAATCGATATTATGGAGCGACGTTCTGACTTTGAATCTCGTAAATACAGGGCATTAATCACACCCCCTATTAGACAAGATTTATGGGCGGAATGCGAACGTATATATAAAGATAGAGAGAATAAGACGAGGGCAAGAGACGCTGAGTTATTCTTTACAGCGCATCACGACGAAATGGTCGAAGGGGCGCAGGTACTTTGGGAAGAAGTACAGCCGTTATTTAAATTGATGAAGTTCAAATGGGATAACGGTAGCAAAGCGTTTAACACCGAGCTACAGAATAATCCTATCGATGAAGAAGTAATGGTATTCAATCCTGATAATTTCACATACTGGAATGATAAACAAATAAACCGTAACTTCCTTAGCGGCAAGTATTTCGTCTCCATCGGGGTTGACTTGGCGATGGGGAAAGAACGCGGTGACTACTCAGCGATTTCAGTCGTAGCAAAACACAAAGAAACGGATACAATCTATGTTATTGATTCATTCGGTGAACGTTTGCATCCAGATAAGTTTATGAAAGTAATCGTCGATAAAGTTCTACACTTTCGACCGGATGTAATTGCCGTTGAGGCACAAGCAGCGCAAGAGTTCTTCGCGGATATGGTGTCGAAACGATTAATCGAGAAAGGTTATCCGGCAACTACTCGCTTAGTTAAGATTAAACAACGCTCTCGTAAGGAATTGCGTTTAGAGGCGTTATTGCCGCGAATAGAAAATGGGGAAATTCAATTTAATAGAATGCATTCGTTACTTTTAGAGCAGTTTCAGTACTATGGGACAAATATGCACGATGACTTACCTGATAGTTTAGAAATGGCTATTTCAGTTACGGATAAAGGACGTAAAAGAAAAGCTGGTAACGCAGGTAACTATCGATACTAAAGAGAGGAGGTAATTTATGCGGTTTTTCCCTGATAGAAATCTAATGAATCCAATCGAATATGTCGTCCCTATACGTACAGCATTAGGAGACACTGAGTGGCAAAGAATCCTTGATGAAATCAGGCTATATCGACGATATGACGGAGACTTGAATGTTTGGTCTGATTATACGAAGCCATCACAATTGGACTATGAGCCTACGAAATTAGAACTTAATTATCCACGAAAGATAGTCGATACGATTGCAGCTTGGCAATTTGAAAAGGAACCGAAAGTAACAGTCCCGCCCGATGTTTTAGACGATCCAGCGTTAATGATTCAACCAGGATATACACCTAGTGAAGAACAGCAGACAGAAAATAGTCGGGCGAAAGCAAAAGAACGATTATTAACGTGGGTTTGGGACGATAATCGAATGCATGAAAAATTACTAGCCGCAGCAAAAGACCGTTCAATTTCGAGGACTGGCGTTTACGCACGTATCCATTTCGATAACCGACGTGGAGAATTTAAAATCATTTGGCATCCATCTACGGAAGTAATTGCGGTACACAACGAATGGGATAAAGATCAGCTAGATGCAGTGCACTTCATTGCGTGGCTTGACGATGAGCAAACACGTCTCTGGAAGCTCTCGTATTACTTAGTTTGGCACGAAGAAGCTGGGACGTACGATTGCGAAATAGAAGAAGCTGTTCATGATGGAGACTTAAATGTGCAAGAGTCTAGGGTTGAACGTTCATCAATGGGACTCGATTTTATTCCGGTTGTACATGTTCCGACCGAAAAATTAAGTGGTCGAACTACTGGTTACAGTGAATTAGAAAAAACGATTGAGCTATCGGAAGAGATTGACCGTAAGATGTCGGATTACTCGGACGCGATTCGTTTTGAAATGTTCGCTATTAATCTACTTGTTAATGTAGACGAGGACCCGAAGAATCCGTTACAAATCGCTCCAGGTGCGAAATGGAATCTCGGCGATGGCGATAAGGAAAACGGAGTACCTAGCGCAAGTAAGTTAGAAAGCGGATTTAAGTTTAAAGAAACGATTGAAGCGTATCTTGACCGTTTGCAAAAACGACTACATGAAAAAGCGGAGGTACCGATTGTAAACACAGCCGACATGAACACGGGCGGTATTAATGACATGGCCATCCAACTTATGTTCAGCTCAATTATATCGAAGACTCAACGTTCTTGGGTAATATGGCAATCACGTTTGCAGACACTAAACGAATATATCCTTCGATATATGAAAGCGAGAGAAGAACACCCACGTTTTAAGTACGATAAGGAAATGCTTGCAAAAGTAGATAACTATTACTCTAGCGAGATTATTTTCGGATTACCTTTACCGCAAGATCAAAAAGCACTAATAGAACAGCTAGGAGAAGAAATGTCCAACGAAATTGAATCTATTAAAGGCGCTATTACACGAAGTGGTAAAGAAAATGCAGAACAGAAGTTTATGGAGATTATTCAAGAACGTCAACTTAAAAGACAAACGCAGGACCCTTATAAAGAGTGATGTAAATAGGCCTTACGGAATGGCATTAAACTTTCGGATAAATAAAACCATAGCCGACGGGCTTAAAACGGTTGGAGGCAATAACATGAGTGAAGTAGTAAAAGAGGATGTTGTCGTAACGGATATAAAGGAAGATACGAAAACTCTTACACAAGAGCAGGTCGATGAAGTAGTTGCTAAACGACTTGAACGTGAGCGTAAAAAATACGAAGACTATGATGATATTAAAGCGAAACTAGTTGCGTTTGAGCAAGCGGAAGAAGAAAGAAAGAAACAAGAAATGACTGAGGTGGAACGTTTGCAAGTCGAGAAAGATGAAGCGGCTAAAAAAGCAATTGAAGCTTCGGAGTTAGCACAAAAAGCACAAGAAAAGGCAAATGCCCGAATCTTGAATACAGAAATTAAAAGTGTCGCTCGTTCTTTAAATGCCAACGATCCAAATGACGTATTGGCGCTATTAGATAAGTCAGAAATTAATGTTGATGAAGACGGGAACATTCAAGGTGTAGAGTTAGCAGTCGAGTCTTTAAAAGCAAGTAAACCGTGGATGTTCAAACAAGTAATCGGAGTGGATGCTTCTGGAGGCTCTAACCCAGTTACTAATCCAAAAGCTAACGAATTAACAGCGTTAGAAAAGGAGTTAACAGAAACGAAGGCTGAAGCGTTAAAAAATCCAAAACTCGCGGGCAAGGTTACACAATTATATAACAAAATACTCGAATTAAAATCGAAGAAGTAGATCAGTCGTTGGTATAAAACCGACGGCTTTTTTATATTAAAAAAACAATTAGGAGGCTATTAAACATGGCAGTAGCAAATACTTATGATTTCCAACAACAGGTTCGTCAGATGCAGGCGAATGTAGATTTAATCCTTACGAAAGCACCAGTATTATTTGGTATTATTGGTACGGGTGAAGCACTTACGCAAACTAAATTCGAATGGCAAAACGATTATTTAAACAGTGACACGGGTATCGTTAAGGCAGCCACAGCGGCAGATGTCACAGAATTGGAGTTAGGTGCAGGTGAAGCACGTAAATTTACAGAGAAAGCATTAGTACAAAACGGCCTTGAAGTATTACGTGTTGTAGCAGTGGATGAATTAGCAGATAAAATTACAGTGCAGCGTGGATATGATTCAACTACGCCTGAAGCGATTGAAGAGAAAGGTGAACTGAAAATTATTGCTCGACCACGTCCTGAAGGTGAAGATACTTTCCGTAAAAACGAAATCAATGATCGTCTAGTATCGTTCAACTTCTCACAAATCTTCTCTAGATACGCTTCTGTATCTCGTACACAACAACAAGTAAACACTTACGGCGTAGAAGACGAGCTAGATTACCAAGTCAACTTACGATTACAAGAATTAATTCGTGAAGCTAATAACTCACTAATCTATGGCCGTAAGTATATCGGTTCAGGGCAACAACCACGTTCTACGGGCGGATTATTTGCATTCGCTAGCGAACAAGGATCCCACGTTCAGGACTTCAAAGGTAAAGAAATCGATGCTAAATCGTTAAATGATGCAGTTGAACAAGTATTTGTTAGAGGTGGATCAGCGAATACAATCTTATGTGCACCGAACGTAGCTCGTCAAATCACTAAGTTAGGTGGTAACACTATTCAAACGACCCGTCAGGATACAACGGCTGGTTACCAAATCCTATCGTTCGTGTCTGACTTACCAGGTGGTGCGATTTCTAGCGTAGTTGTTGACCAAAATATGCCGAAAGACCGTGCGCTATTATTGGATACGAATAACATTAAGGCTCGCTACCTAACACCAATTTATGACCAAGACGCAACATTACCAGGTGGAGATTACTTCTCTCGCGTAATCCGTGGCGAACTTGGTTTCGAAATCAAGAATGCTAAAGAATCGATTGCTGTACTAAGCGGAATTTCTAAAACAGTATCTTAATTAGAGACGGTTTAAATACCGTCTCCTTTTATTGAAAGGAGGACGATAAAATGGCGGAATATAAAACATTACCGAACTATGAATTAATTCGTCCGGATTTTCATATTCAATTTGATTCGCAAGGCGAGTATGTAACAGAAGACGAAAGTGAAATCGGATTTTTGGACGAAAAGGCCCCATTTATTAAACGTTTAGACTTAAAACCTAAACCACGAGGTAAGTCGACAACTAAAAAAGCAGAATAACGGAGGTGACGCCAGATGACGGTGTCAGAACGATTGCAGTCTCGATTATCAAAGGTTCCAGGCGTTACGTCGACTGACATTGACGCTTGGCTAGCCGAAGCTTTAGTTGAATCAGATTTTACCGAAGAGGATAACGCTAATGCGGTATTTTATCTTGCGCTTACGTTTGCTTATGAAGCTATCGCAGCAGATTCGGCTCGGTTTTTTAAATATACCGATGGTGAAGAAGCTGTGGACAAATCTATGATCTTCGCAAATTATCAAAGACTAGCAGCAGACGCACGTAAACAATATCGAAAATACAGACGTGGCAAAGGCGCTAGTCAATCATTTGCAAAGAGAGCGGATTGGAGGTAGTTTCGTGAGCGATTTACAAGGTGAATTTGACGAAGCACTCGGTAAGATATCGAAGCAATACGAAAAGGAAAACGAAAAACAAGTAGAAGAGACGGTTGGCGCAATTATGCTAATCCGTCTTTTTTTATTGGATTTAATTAACGACTATCAAAAAGACGGCGTAATTAAACGAGGTAGATTAAATGCGTTATTACGAGATTTAGATTATTACGAAAAGGAGTTTCGCAAGAAAGCAGGAGTGTCATTCGAAAAAGTAATCACTGATACAGCGAAGTGGACAACTTCTAAACTTGCAGAAACTAACCTTGGCGTGACGAATTTAGATTCCGTAAATCAGCAAGTTGTGAGATACATGCTAAAGCGGAGAGGCGAGGACGGTTTAATACTGTCTGACAGAGTTTGGAATCTAGCAGGTGATATGCGAGCAGAGTTAACGAAGGTAATACGTCCGGCTGTGTTAAAAGGTGAGAGCATTAGTTCAATCTCTCAGAAAATACGAGAAGTACACGATAATGAGAAATGGAAAGTCGAACGTGTAGCAATCACAGAAAGCAATAATACACACCGAGCAGCTACTATTTATAACGGTAACGAGAGTGATATTGTTACAGGTTATAAGTTAATAGATAACGGACATCGCCATCGCTATCACTCACAACATATGTGTTACAAGTTAGCTAGACGTGACGCTTACGGATTAGGTCCTGGTAGATATCCGAAAAAGATTCCAGAAAGTTTACTAACTCAACTAATTAACCCGCATCCGCAGTGCTCTTCTCGATTAAATTACATTATTGGAGAGGAGGAATAACGAGTGCTAACTGAAAAAGACATCGAACAAATCCGAGCCAATCGTAAATTAATCGAACAGAACCGCCGTGAACCTATTACTCTATGGCGAAAAGGAATTTCGGAAGAAGACCCGATTACAGGTGAAGTAATTAACGGTGAGAATACGAAAGAAACGGTACAAGTTGTTTGGAAGAAATTCACGCTAGAAGACAACGTGAAATTCGCAGGTACTGACGTAAAAGAAGGGGAAGCACTCGTTACATTCCGCCTTGATATCGATTTGAATAACGTCGAGTACCTTGAAAGAAACGACATTAAATACGTAATCATACTAGTTGATGAAAGAGGATTAGGCGGTATCAATCGCCGAGAAGTAGTTGTGAAGAGGGTGGTTTAATGAAAGTCAGTGCGAGAATTAAAGGAATCGAAGATATTTACCGTATGAATAATCCTGATCGTTATAAAACGCCTGTTGCAAATACCGTTGAAAAGCATGCGAGACTACAAGCGAATACAGCTTCTAATAGAGCGCCAGTTGAGTCCGGTAATTTAGCAGGGAGTATTCCGCCAAGTGTGAAAGCTATCAACGGTGATAGAACAGGATGGTCTTACGGATCAGATGTCGAATACGCAGCCGTTCAAGAATATACGCACAGAACTAAAAAAGGCTTTATGCGTAAAACGATGTTCGAAGGCGAGCAACCGTTAGTGTCCGACTTGGAAAAAGCGCTACAACGAGTAGCGAGAGGTTTATAACGATGGTCACAGTAAATGACGTAATGTACTCGTTGAAAAAAACGTTAGATGAATTTGCTCCTACTACTTGGGTATATGACGGTGTTTCTTTAACCGGAAAAGCAAAGCCGTTTCTAACGATTGAATCTTTAACAGGAACAATCGATAGGTATTCGAAAGACAATTACGCACGAAACCACCTAATACAAATCGGAGTATATTCCGATACAGTATCTAACCGAAATGAAATACAAGATAGACTCATCGACCGACTAGAAAGGCGACCTATCGACTTGTACGAAACAAGTTCGAAAGTGCCTAAGCTAGTCGGTTTTTTATATGTGGAAGTTTCGTCATGTGAGTCGATTCCACAAGCGGATGGTACTCAAGTAACGGCGAAACACCTCAGTTTTATTACAATAACGATTTAAATTAAGGAGGAATACGGATGGCTGAAACAACAGTAACGACACAAGCAGCAGCGCCGGAATTTAAAGGTAAAGAAACGTTATATTTACTCGATATCCCACAAGCAGATGGTACTTCGAAAACAGTTCGATTATACAACCAAACATCAGGCTCTCGTTCTATCGAAGCAGGTGAAATCGAACTAAAAACAAAGGACAAGTCTGGTAGTGATTACGGAGATGTAACACAGTCAGTATCTATCGAGGGTGTAAGTACTGAAGGTGACGAAGCGCTAGATTATATTGAGGAAGCTATTACGAATAAGAAACTCGTTAAAATTCACGAAGTTTCCTTACGAAGTGCAAAAGTAGGTGAGTATAAATCGAAGAGCGGAACGTTTATGTTAAGCAGCGTTGAGCTTTCACACGAAAACGAGGAATTCTCGAAGTACTCCATTGAGGCAAAGTTAAACAGTGGCTTGTCTGTCGGTAAAATTACAACGCTTCCGCCTGGAGCACCTGACGGATCAGTCGTTAGTCCATAAATAAGTGATTAGTAGGCGGGGGAAACTTCGCCTTTTAATTTTGTAAATAAATCTAACTAATTAATGGAGGTTTTTATAAATGACTAAATCATACAAACGTTTTGAAGTAAAAGGGAAAGAATACGAATTGAAATACGGATTAGAGGCAATTGAATTAATCGATGAAAATGGTGGTCCGTTCGAATTCGTTCAGAAAGCAATGCAAGGGAAAATGTCCGATTTCGTGTCTGTTATTTATTACGCATTAATCCACACTGAAGATGGAATCACGAGAAAGGATATTGAGGAAGAAATCAAACGTCAGTTAGTAGCCGAAGAGTTATCATTCGATGACGTTTTAAAGTTTAACAAGGCGGTTGTTCTCAATAGTTTTTTCTTCCAGAAGACAGTGAACAAGTTACTAGCGACAATGACGGAAGAACAGAAGAAGTCGTTCGAGAGCCTGTACGAATAAATGTTGATGATTTGAAGTCAGATTGCTTTCGATATTTCGGAATGGATGCGTTAACGTCAAAGCATTTAAGTATTAAAGAGTATCACATTATGCTTACCGGATACCGTGAACGTCTCTTAGACACTTATGAGATTGCTAGTATCCAAGCGTTATTTAACCGAAATGCGCAAAGTGAAAAAGTTAAGTCTTTAGACGACATATACAAACGCCCTGAAAATGCTCAAATGTTAGAAGCAAAAGAAAAAGAGCGCGAGCGTTTAACAGAAAAGATACATGCAAATGAAGCTCTATTTGACGATATTGAGCGGGCGTTACGAAGTCAGGACGGGAAGGACGGTGAATAATTATTAGTCAAAATAGAGTAGAGGTACAACTATTAGCGGACATATCATCGTTACGAAGTAGTTTGACACAGGCGACTCAGTTATGGAGAGACTTCCAACAAGCGGTGAGTCAACCGATAAATATCCCAGCGCCTAATATCCCACCTCCTCCACGAATACCGACGCCACCAGCACCGGCACCACCTGATATGTCAGGTTGGCAAAGGACGTTTCAAACCGTAGGTAACCAAGCGCAAGAAATGGGACGTAGGGTACAGGCGGTTGGTCAAAGTATGACAACGGCATTTGCACCACTTGCGTATGCTTCCGGTAAAGCTTTCGGAAGTATGATTAAGAACTCGATGGAATTCGAGCAACAAACGAGAAAAGCCGCAGTTCTTACAGGTGGGGCATACGGACAAGTTAAGAAAGATATTTTAGAAATGGCGACAAGCTCCGTTTATTCAACTGGACAAGTAGCGGCAGCTTATGCGGAGTTAGGTGCGAAGGGATTCGAAGCTGCGCAAGCAACGGCTGCTTTGCCTGGTGTTTTATCAGCGGCGGCAGCTTCGGGTGAAGACCTCGGGATGGTAGCCGATACGATAACTTCCGCATTAAATGCGTTTAGTATGGAAGCGAAAGATAGCGGGCATGTTGCGGACGTACTCGCACAGGCGGCAAACGCAACGGCCGCAGGTGTATACGATATGCAATATGCATTTAAGTATGCGGCGGGTCCGGCAGCACAATTAGGTATTGGAATGGAAGAACTCGCAGCATCCGTTGGTATCATGTCTAACGCAGGTATCAAAGGTGAGACGGCGGGTACAGCGTTAAGATCAGCAATGCTCCGTTTAGTAAAGCCACCGAAAGCAGCTGCTAACATGTTGAAGGAACTCGGTGTAACCACGACCGACAGTAGCGGTAATATGAAGTCGCTTTCTCAAATTATCGGCGAACTACAAAAAGGTATGGAAGGAATGACGAGTGCACAAAAAGGCGCAGCGTTAGCTACAATATTCGGTACAGAAGCTGTTTCCGGTATGATGGCGCTTGTGTCAGCTGGCCCAGAGAAAATCGATAAGTTAACACAGTCCCTTATTAAGTCCGACGGTGCTTCGAAAAAAGCAGCGGACTCAATGCTCGAAGGTTGGGCAGGAGCAATCGTCAAAATGCAATCGTCAGTTGATGTAGCAGCGCGTGCATTTACAGATTCTTTAGCGCCAGCGATTTCAGTAGTGGCAGACGTTATTAAAAAATTAGCGGATGGGTTTAACGGATTATCTCCGACAATGAAAACTGTAATTGCAACAGTTGCTACAGCAAGCGCGGTATTTACAGTCTTCATGGCGGTATTAGGCGTTTTTATAAGTAGTATAGGAAGTACGATAACGGCATTTGGTGTCTTAATCGGTTGGCTCGGTAAAAGTGCCGCAGTGGCTAAACTAGCGAGCGTTGCAATGATAGGATTACGAGCCGCATTCGCATTTCTAACTGGCCCTATCGGTATAGTAATCATGGCTTTAACGGCGATGGGCGTAGCGTTAACTCAGCTATATCAACGTAACGAAGCTTTCCGTAACGGAGTCAATAGTGCATGGGACTCAATCAAATCGAAAGTGACCGAGTTATCTTCGGCGTTTATGAATTTCGCAGGCCCAGCTATCGACGCAGTGGTCGCAGGATTTAATCGTTTGAAGTCAGCTATTATGTCGGCTTTTTCCGGAGACTTTAGTCAACTAGGTGAGATATTTAAAACGATTGGGCCATCCATTGCGGGAGCGATTATCGGCGGGATTCCAGGAGTAATCATCTCGGTATCTCGTTACTTACCGGCAATCGCGGAACATCTCAGCGCTAACAAAGGCGTTATTTTAGATGCGATTACGAATGTCTTTAATTCTATAGCGGAATTCTTAACTGGTACGCTACCGCAATTAATCGCAGTTGGTTCGCAGATTATCATGTCTCTTGTTAATGGTTTGGTTCAAGCGGTACCGTCGATACTAGAGGCTATGGTCGGTGTGGTTAATACAGTCATGCAGTCGATTGCGACCAATCTACCTATCCTTATCGAAGCCGGTATGCAAATCTTGCAAGCGATAATCACTGGAATTACACAGGTTTTACCAACGATTATCGAGACGGGTTTACAACTTATCCTAACGTTAATTCAAGGGATTATGCAGATGATACCTACGTTAATTCCCGTAGCCATAACGATTATTGAGACAATTATCAACGGAATAATGTCGTTTTTACCGCAGTTAGTCGAGATGGGAATTAACTTGTTGACCTCGTTAATTACTGGGATCACACAGGCTATTCCGATGGTTGTACTAGCGATTATTACGGTGATTACAACGTTGATAGATGCGATTACAGCGAATTTACCTGCGATTATTCAGGCGGGTATTTCGATATTGACTACATTAATCGACGGTATTGTTAAGATGTTACCGCAGTTAATTGATTTAGCAGTCAATTTAATAACGAAAGTCGCCGATACGATTCTAGCGAATTTACCTGCAATTATCAACGCAGGGGTAAAGATACTAATGGCGCTAATAGACGGTATTGTTAAGATATTACCTCAATTAATTAACGCAGCATTAACGCTAATCGCTAAAATCGTAGAGACACTTATCGCTAACTTACCGAAAATCATCGAGGCTGGTGCAAATATTTTAATGGCGTTAATTGTCGGTATTGTTAAGATAATTCCACAGTTAATAGTGGCGGCAGTTCAATTAATCGTAACTCTCGTTGGCGAGTTAATTAAGAATCTACCGAAACTACTAGAGGCTGGGGTAAAGTTAATTGAAGCGCTAATCAAAGGTATTCTATCGCTTTTAGGATCGTTAGGAAGTGCCGCACTAGAAATAGGCGGAAAGATAATAGATACGCTTAAAGAAGTTGATCTATGGGATATCGGTGTAAATATCATCAAAGGATTGGTTAACGGTATCGGCTCGATGTTCAGTTCGGTATGGAGTAAGATGACAGAACTTGGAAACGGAATTAAGGATAAAATATCCGGAATCCTTGGAATTCACTCACCTTCACGTTGGATGCGCGACATGATTGGGGTCAATATGATTAAAGGATGGATGATCGGTATTGATTCAATGAAAGGCTCGGTGCAACGTACGACGCAGCAAATGGCGGACTGGATGAAACCGGAGATGCTAGCGGTGGATACGGGTGCTTCGATACCGAGAGGAGTAAGCGGATTGGGTGCATATCAATCGGCTAAATCTACGCCAAGTATGAATAAACCGAGTCAGTACGACAATCAACCTTCTAGAGATAGGCAACCGGCGAATATTAACATACAACTCGGTAAGCAAGAGTTTGCGAGATTTGTTGACGATATTAGTGGCGAACAAGAAGCGGTTAAGAGACGTAGAGAAGTATTTAAAGGAGGGCGGTAGATTGCTAGTTTTTAACGGAATAAATCTAGAGGAATATTTCGAGAAGAAATACGAGCAAGGATTTTTTATGGTTAACGATATAAGAGGTCGAGGGATTTTGAGCGATGAGGTCAATAAGTTAACGGTACCAAACCGTCCAGGTTCATACTATTTAGGTAAAAGGACTCCCGAGAGAGTGATGGAGGTAGACTTCTCTCTTAAGGGAGTCTCTCTTTTTGAATTAAGAAAACGGATAGACGAACTAAATGGCTTGTTACATACGGATGAGCCGGTAGAAATCACGTTCACAGATGAACCTGACTTAGTATATTACGGGATTAAAGAATCGGTAGAAGAGAAGCTAGAAAAATCAAACATCCACCAAGCAACAATTTCGCTACTTTGTCCAATGCCTTATAAATTAGGAAAAGAAAAGACGGTTAACTTTAATTTAGATGGTCGTGGGTTTATAACGAATGTTCAAAATAAAGGTAGTGTAGCATCTAATCCCATTTTCGAAATTGAAGTGGAAAAACCTTCTACATTTTTAGATGTATGGAATGGACTGGATTATTTCCGTATTGGATATCCGCTAAAGGTTGACCAGATTCCAGTAGAGCGGAATCAACGTGTAATGTGGGATGAAATGTCTACTACTATTGGATGGACAAATGTGGCGCAAACCGAGGATATGACAGGTGGAGGTAAATTTAAAGTAGACGTTGGTTCTAGACTTGTTCCTGAATATCTAGGCGAACCTACAGTAAAAGGATGGCACGGTGCTATTGCTAAAAAGAATATTCCACAAAGTCCATTACAAGACTTCATCATGCAAGCTTACGTTGGATTAAAAAGTCTTCACTGGGATCAAATGGGACGTGTTGAAATCGGTCTTCTTGATGAAAATAGCGATTATGTCGCTCGTATATCTATGAGTGATGTTCAATGGGAAGCGGAGCAGAATAGCGGATTTGCCTCTGTTGGAAATAGAAAAAAGCCAGGCGGTCAAGTGTTTATCAATGAGACAGGTGACCATCCTAACACATGGAATCAATACAGAGGTCGATTGTGGTTAGCACGAACAGGAAACCGATGGGAAGCTTACATTTCAAGATTTAAAGATGGTACGGAAATTGATGATTCTGAACGATTTGTAGTATGGATAGATGAAAACAACGTCAATATGAATAAAGTGGCACAAGTTCAAATCAGTATCTGTCAATTCTCTAACAATATGTTCTCACAAAATATGAGTATCGATGATTTGAAAATTTGGAAAGTCAATATGAACACGCAAAGTAATCCTCCTTATATTTTTGATGTTGGCGATAAAGTAATCATTGATACAGAGCGAAGTCTTGTAACGATAAACGGAAAAAATGCTATTAATCTAAAAGATATTTTCAGTGATTTTCCGATTATAAACAAAGGACTAAACACACTAGAAATTATGCCTTCAACTGTCGGAATAGCCAAAGTAACGTATAGGGAGCGATATAGATGAGAACACCTAGCGGAATACTTCATGTCGTGGATTTTAAAACAGAGCAAATAGTTTCTACTATTCAATCTAAAGATTATTGGGATGATAAACGACATTGGGAAATCAAAAACAACATCGATACTTTAGAGTTTAAAGTATTTGATAACACCGACCATGCGGCTACACTTATGCAACAAAATTTAGTTTTGAAGGAAGTAAGAGACGGGTGTATTGTTCCGTACGTTATCACAGAAGTGGAAAAAGATTCTGATGATAGATCAGTTACTACGTATGTATCTGGAGAATGGGTTCTACTAGCGAAATCGGGTGTTATAAAACCTCAACGAATAGAAAGTAGAACAGTTAACGAATTTATCGATATGGCTCTCGTAGGAAAAAAGTGGAAGCGTGGCAGAACGGAATATGCGGGATTTCATACGATGACAATTGATGAATTTATTGACCCGCTCAAGTTTTTGAGAGACATCGCTTCTTTATTCGAATTAGAAATTCAATACCGAGCTGAAGTGGTTGGTAATCAAATCGTTGGGCGTTATGTAGATATGGTCAAAAAGCGTGGTCGAGAAACCGGTAAAGAAGTAACTCTCGGTAAAGATTTAGTCGGAATCAAACGTATGGAAAACTCTCAAAACATCTGTACAGCACTTGTAGGTTTCGTAAAAGGTGAGGGTGACAAGATAATTACGGTAGAGAGCATTAACAACGGAATTCCTTATATCGTTGATAACGATGCATTTCAACGTTGGAATGAGCGTGGTCAACATAAATTCGGATTCTATACTCCAGAGACTGAAAATCAAAACATGTCTTCGCAACGTTTGATGACGCTCATGAAAACGGAGCTAAGGAAACGTGTGAATTCTTCCGTTTCTTACGAAGTGAATGCGCAATCTATCGGTCGTGTATTCGGGCTAGCTCACGAGTTGATTAATGAAGGCGATACAATCCGTATCAAAGATACAGGGTTCACACCGAAATTATATCTTGAAGCACGAGCAATTGCTGGTGACGAATCATTCACTGATCCTACACAAGATAAATACGTATTTGGTGATTATCGTGAAATTGTGGATGCTAACGAAGAATTACGGAAGCTATACAATAAGATTCTTGCTTCGCTAGGTGATAAACAAGTTTTATTAGATAAGTTAGATGAACTTATTAAAGAAACTTCTGAAGCAGCTAATAATGCGCAAAAAGAATCTCAAGCAGCTAAGGAACTAGCAGAAAAAGTACAAGAAAATCTGAAGAATTATCAAACTACTATTATTGAAAGTAAAACAGCACCAACCACAGGATTAGAAGCTGGTAAAACACTCTGGCATGATATTAGCAATGGGAAACCAGGTATCTTAAAAATATGGAAAGGTGCAGAATGGGAAGTACTTATACCTGACTATGGTAAAGATGTAAAAGAACTTGACGAGAGAACTGCTAAATTTGAAACATCAATGAATGGTCTAACAAGTGATGTCAATCAACTATCTATTACTACAACAGAACAAGGCAAACAAATATTTGAAGCTAACAATAAAATTGAACAGACTTCACAAAAGCTTGAAGCTAAAATCGATATTAAACAAGTTGAGGATTATGTGGGTGGAATTGGAGTAACGAATGACCTTCGTAACACTCGTTTCGTGCAAGGGACAAAGTATTGGTCCAGTGCAGTTTCCTTCTTTGTTGATAATAATGAAACGTACCGGGGTGATTCATCTCTCAAACTTTCTGTCAGTGGTAATACATCCAATACTTATCGAAATATAACTTCTAATAGAGTACCTGTTAGCCCTGGTGAAAATGTCGTTGTATCAGCTTATTTTAAAACTAAAAATATAGCTGAACACGAAGGACAGAAGATACGCATGGTTGCTGTCTTTTGGAAAAGCGATGGAACTCAGCTAGAAGCAGGGGTCAATGATTTCACATTACCTAATGATACCTGGATAAGACAAGAATTCACAAAAGTAGTTCCTCCCGATGCGGCTCAAGTGGCATTTAGAGCATATGTTATTCGAAACGGTACTTTGTGGATGGCCCATCCTATGTTACAGAAAGCAACTAAGGCGAGTTCTTACATCGAAAATCCAAATGACATGGTTGATAAAGATAAAATCATGGAGGATTTGGCTGACAAGGTAGCGACTGAAAAATACAATCAAAAAGTTACTGAGTTAGAAAGAAGTATTACCGCAAATGCAGACGGCGTTACAATTATCTCCCAAAAACACGAAACTTTTGTGAACGAGACTTTTGATGCCTATGTCAAGCAAACAGGATCTAAGTTACAGGTGTTAGATGAAGGCATTCTACTAGAAGTTAAAAAAGGAAATATTATTTCGGCGATTAACCAAACTGCTGAGAAGATTACGATTGATGTTGCAAAATTAAATATCAATGCCGATACAATTGTAAAATGGCTTACAACAGAAGGAATCAATACAAATTTCATTTCAGTCCGAGGCGACAAGATTACCATTGATAAAAATGGTGTAACAGTTAAAATGCTTGATTTCCTCTACGAAGATGAACGAGGAATGAAAACAACCGTTATGTCTAAACGAAATCTAATAGCAGACCATGATTTTTCTAGTGTTACAAAGAAAAATATCGGGAACACTGATTATTCGGGATTTGAGGGTGGCTATGGTCTTCCGTGGAGGGCAAACGGAAATGTAGTTATCGAAAAAACTACACACGTTTTTGATTATGAACAAATGGTGAATGCAGCACGAATAGACATGTATAACTATCCTGAAACAACTGTTAAAAACGGAATACATCCAGGTAATATTTATACATTATCAGCACACTTTCGTTGCGCCATGATTAATGGAAATAGGGTAACAGCTAGACCTCAACTGCACATTTGTTATGTGACGTATAGAGATAATATTCATTATGACATATGGCAGGAAACAAAACTTTCATTCGATGCACCTAGTACTTTTTATGGTGATATCCAGCGCAGAGCATTTACTTTTACAGTACCAACAGGTTATAAGCCAAGTGAACACGCTATTGTTATAAAAGTGGAGTCTGCAGATGCCGACATTAGACAAGGAACAGCAATTTGTGTGTCAGGTGTAACCTTAGTTAGTGGTAAATATGCATCTATGTATGATTGGGATAGAGCAGCAGCAGAAAGAGCAGACGGCATTCAGCCTTTCAACATGATTGCGGTAGGCGGCATAAATAATACCATAGGTCCATCAGCAGACGGGCAAACATTAGATATACAGACAGAAAAAGAAGTTAAGTTCTATACTAATATTAGAGCAACTCAAGGTGTTAACCTTGGTGGAAATGCTTTTCAAAGTTGGGGGCATATTCGTTTTACGGATGGCAGCCATGGTATAGGATATTACGCCAATAACTCAAATGGTTGGCATTTTAATGCTTTAGGATAGAAAGGAAGGATAGGATATGGATGATAATTTTATGATGCCATTACAAGCAGGGGAGGCATTTCCTTTCATGGGACGTCTAATTGATTTAGAACGTTCCGATGATGCGGTAGTATTGAAAATACCATACGATATGCTAGATAATGCTGGTATATCAAAGGGAAATAATAAAGTTGAGGTTTGGAGAGAAATATCTGACGGAACAATCTGTTTTAGGATTGCGACAAGATGTGAAATATGTAAACGAGGGGCGCGTTTATATGAACTAGAAACAGGTTTTGGGAAAAAGAATCTTTGCGCAGAGGATTATTTCGCATTTACTGGCCAACGCCCTCCACAAGAAACACCAACAACTGAAAATATAGCGCAAACAGAGCAGCCGTAAGCTGGTCTTTTTTTATTGCCAAAAAAGGGAGATGAACGATGTTTATGCCGGAAGAAATCTTTAAATTAGCGTTATCACAAGGACTCTTAGCAGTCCTTTTTGTTTGGCTATTTTTCGATTCACGTAAAGAGAGTAAAGAGCGCGAGGGTAAATACCAGTTGGTAATCGAGAAGAACCAAGAGGTAATCGAAGAGCAAGCGAAAGCTTTCGGTTCGCTATCGAAAGATGTAACGGAAATCAAACAGATTTTAAATACGAAGGAGGACGTAAAATGAAACGTTTTACTAAACTATTAATCTCTATGGCTACCGTAATGGTAGTCTTTTTTTCGTTCATGGGTGGAGCGTTTGCCGATGCGTTAACGATTAACCGCATGCTCATTCCGGACTTACCGAAACAAGCATACCGTTACGGAGTCGGTGCGTATGAAGGGGTCGTAGCTCACTCGACCGCTACTCCAGAAGCGCCCGCTATTAATATCCGAAACTATGAAGCTCGTACATGGCGTAATGCTTTCGTTCACTTCGCGGTAGACTGGAACGAAACAATTCAAATCGCAGATACGCGCTATATCGCATACGGTGCGGGTCCTTACGCAAATAAACGCTTCGTCCACGTTGAGTTATCCGAAACTAGCGATCCGATTAAGTTCCAACGCTCTTATGACCACTATGTTAAATTACTAGCGCAAATCTTAAAAGATGGCGGTTTAACGGTAGAACAAGGTTTATGGACTCACGAAGACGTAACTCGTAAACTAGGTGGAACTGACCACGAAGACCCACGTGATTATTTAGCGTCTCATGGCGTATCTATGGCGCAATTTAGAGAAGACGTACAGAAAGCATACGGCAACAACTACGGTGGTACTATCGTAAATAATACGCCTTCGGAAGCGCCTAACATAGTAAAACAAGCAAGCGGCATTGCATATGTCGAAGGGACTAACGTTAACTTACGCAAAGGTCCAGGTACTAATTACGGCGTATTACGTAAATTACAACATGGTGAGGCGTATAAAGTGTTCGCTGAAAAAGACGGTTGGTTAAACCTAGGTGGCGACCAATGGATGAAGTGTGATCCGTCTTATATTCGTTATGCTCAAAGCGAAGCGTCAAGAACTAACGTAACCGGCAAACGTGTCGTATCGAAGGTAAACGACTTGAACTTTTACACGAAAGCTACGTGGGATAATTCGTATGTAGCCGGTACAGTTGACGCAGGATTCGGATTTACTATCGACGCAAGGGTAAATGTAGATGGATATCCGCAATACCGAGTGCATAATTCGAAAGGTGTAACGTACTATATTACGGCTAGTGATGTGTATGTAAATGTGAAGTAATAACAAAGCCGACTCATGTCGTATTGAGTCGGCTTTAATAAATACCTTACATTAGTTGGAATCACGGTTTTGTAAGTAATTCTCATACTCTTCTAACCATACTAACATCAAGTTCTTTAATTCAATTGTTTCAATTTTACAAGTGTACTCTTCATCTTCTACATAACGATGTGTAATCGTAGTGAAATCTGGTTTAACTTCCAAATCACAAGAGTTTCCACCAAAATTTGCACAATCAATTTCTTTATTTAAAACTTTATCAAGTTCTTCTATCCACTCTTTACTATGAACATCATTCTCTAATAACTCTGAAACTATATCCATTTCTTTTGGAAGTTTAATCATCGGAAAAGGCAAGAATCCTTTATAAAATTTATATTCATACTTCATAAATAATATATCTCCTTTGTTAATTAATAGATTGGAAATGCCGAAATAATTCGATTGGTAGATTTATCAATAAAAAGCATAATCTGTATTCCCTGCGATGTTGTGCCAATATATCTATTTCCTTTACCTGTGTATGATCTATTATTATATGCTGTCTCAATGGATTTTAATACTTCTAATCTACTCCATTCGTCGGGGAAAAACGTGGAAGTTGGTCCTTTTGGTACACCATTAACTATTACCTTTGCTTCATATATTCCATGTTGATTTTTAGGTCTAATAATCCTCAAAATTTCTCCGTCACCCATCATACTTTGATGATGATATCCACCAGCTTTCCCTTCTTTATTTATATTCCCATGAAAGATATGTTCAACAGTAGCATTATTTTTATAAATAGAATTTGGATGAGACTTATATTTATCGAAGAATAAAAAAGTATCCTTAGCTTCATTAAACATAGGATTATCGAAAGACTTTAAGTTAAGTCCATTAGTATCGGCAAACGCCAGTCGATTTTCTAAGCTTAAACTATCAGCTAAATTTGTAAAAGTTTGTTGTATACGTGGTACTTTGACTTCCTTTACTTTTTCGAATCTGGATCCTTTTAACACTGTTGGGATTTTACCAATACCTTTATCAAAAAGTGCACCTGTTGCGAATTGTGTTGCACCGTAACTGAACCATATTACAGCATCTTCAAAATCGCCATTTTTTACATTCTTAATATATGAATCTGAAAGGGCATTACACATGGTTCTAAGGGTATTAAAAGGGTGCAATGCAGCATACGCCATATCTTCCCACGTTTCCTTGTCACTCAATGCTTTAAAACCTTCGATTTCGTCTCCAATACCTCGTCCAGAACCGATTTGCCATCCTTCTTTAAATTGATCTAATCTAGACTTGTCATTTTTCATGAAGTCAGACTGACCAAAATCTTCAACCCCTTGACTGGAAAACCATTCTGCTTCCCGCTTTGCTATAATTTCTTGAATAGGGGCTGCCCAATCCATATTCAACCCTTGCGTACTAAATGTTCCTGATGCGAGGCTAAAACCTTTCCCGCTTTGAACTTCCGCAAGACCTTGCACGATACTCGAAGCTAATTGGATTGCTGTATCATAATTACTACTAGAATTATAATCAAATTGATACAGATGTTCCAACTTTTCGTGTAGTTTTCGTTCCATCTCATCGAAAATATTTACCATAGCTTGCATAGATGGAAGGACATTACTAATTCCTTCCATGGATGCTTTTGTTCGGTTAATTCCTCGCATTTGTTCTAATATTTCTTGCTCAATAACATCCGTTGTAGCAACCTGTGATTGAAATTGACTTGGAAAGGCATCATTCTGATGGATTAATTCTTCACATAAGTAAATGATTCCTTGTGCTAAAGGACGAAAGGTTTGTACAAAAAATGCTTTTGCACTGCTATATGTTTGTCCTTGTAGAACAGTATCAACTGCAAAAGCATCAATCGACTGAATAGCTTGTTCCATACCTTGAATCGTAGCGGTACATACAGCGTTCATGCTTTGTGTTTGCGTATGTACTTCCCCTAGATACATATTCAAACTCATGAATTGACCTCCTTTGCTAGATTCTGTTTTTGATAGTAAAGGTCATTTTCTAAGTCACTAAGATTTCGTTTTTCCTTAAGCAATGTTTCTTTTTGATTTTCCAATTCAAATGTAAGTTTTCGCTCAATGTGTTGTGCATCTTGACTCATATTCATAAAAAACAATGACAGTTCTCTATCTCTATGCCAAGTTCCTAAAATACGGTCAAACAAACGATGATTTTGATTTTTCCATACATGAAAATCTTCTGCTACTTGTTCCTGTGTTTGAATCGCAGATTGATTCCGATTCTGTTCTTCAAATACACTTCGTAATTTTTGATTTAATTGATTGATTTGTTTTTCAATATCTTGACTCATCTTTTTCCTCCTACCGTTTTACTTTACGTAGGTTATTACATTAGCGAAAATTATTTTGAAGTTCGTTATCCATTCTCTCAAACTCGTTAGCTACCGAATGAATATTATCAACCGCTTGTTGAAAAGCAGCAGAAAATTGTTTCGTTAAATCTAAAACTTGTTGATTCGCTTCTTGTGCTTTTGAGTTAACAGATAGTGTTGTACGTGTCGCCTTTGTTATAGAACGATTTGTCGCACTTTGGATGGTATCCGAAGCTGCTCTCATCTGCGTAGCGATTTGTTGTGCCGCTTGAAAATTACTTTGAAATTGTCCCATTACTTGAATCCTTTCTATACTTAATAAACCATGAAAATTATACCATATTAGTATAAATTTTTATATTGATATAATTAGAGAAACTTTATTCTAAAGATGTTTTTTAGAGTCCGAAAGTCAATTCAATTATAAAAATAGCGTATCATCATCTTTTAATATTGATGGGAAATTTATACTGTATTTACACTTCGTTAACATTCTACTGTTAAAATTTTACACATAATGACATGGAAGGTAAAGGAGGAGGAAATAAATGAAGCGATTAGCCAAGGGTAAATTGTTCGTATCAGAAGGCGATGAGATAATACGACATACCGCAGAAGTGAAACGTGGTCTTGATACATATCGATTTGAGATCGAACGAGTTGTCGACGGAATCACCGTGTATTTTGTTGACGAGAATCAACGAAAGTTCATGGTTGTTAGTCTCGAAGAAATGCTCGAAATGATACCGGATGAGATATCGCAAAAGAGGTATCGTAATATCGTGGATAACGCGCCTTGGCTATTGTTAGACGGTATTCATGAGTTTCGTGGTATGACAAAGGATGAGGTAACGGCGTTCTTACGTCTGAAAGAGGAAGTATTAGACGATATGGTAGCGGCGTTAGTTTACACGTAACAATAAAACCGCCTGTGAGGGCGGCTTCTTTTTCTATTTCCATTCGATTAATGTATTCTTTTTGCAACTACCGCAAGTATAACTTCCGATACCTTTTTTTATTGCCTGTTTACGATTACAGTTCGGACATTCTACTCGCTGATATCCTAGCGATGCAGCTATGAATCCCATTGAAGCTATAGCTAATGGAATAGAAAATATAATCCCTATTATCGTAATAAATAGTAACATTGAAAGTAAGAACCCGCCGATACCTACTAGCATCGATAATACTCGCATAATACGTTTAGAATTAGATGATTTCTTTCGTTCTATCTCAATTATAAACGATTGACCGTCCGCGGTTTTTCGTAACTCCATAGTAAAACCTCCCCCGTAGTATCCCTACGTAAAGTATACCAAAAAGAACGGTAAATTTCCCCAATAAAAAAGAACGCCTTACTAGACGTCCTTCTCATGTTTCACAACATCTTTAATTCCGTAAACTTTATCGATTCCATTTTCTGTAGCAAATACGTTTAATGTATCAATTATTGATTGTAACGTATCCATTCGGATAGAACTTGCATCCCCATTTACTAAGTCACTAATAGTATTGTGACGAATCTTTGCTTCCACCGCTAGTTTATTCTTCGTAATTCCGAGCTCATTCAACGTTTGCCCTAATGTAAATATCATACGAATTACCTCCGATACTCAGTGATTCTAATATATATTCTACATGAACGTTCGGAATTAGTAAAACTATTTTAGATTACCTATTGACGTTTAACGATTTAAGTTATATATTTAACTCAATTAGTTAATCGAAAGGGGATAATCTTAATGAGTAGATTTGTAACGCTACTTAACGAACCACAGTCATTTACCTTCGATGAATTACCCGCAGAATTACAAAATGAGATTAGTAGAAGCATAGGCCCAGACGAAATGGGAAACGAAGTATCTTTGTTTAAAGTCCGTAGATTAAACGTTGGGGGATACACACATACAATTACTTACATTGAGACTGACGCTAATTATTATGTATTTACACACATCTTACTTAGATCAGGAGCGTCGATTAAGAAACAAACGATAAGTAAAACGACGCTTAGTATGTTTCAGCTACTTCATAATGAGGACGTGAGACTATGTTCGCAAAGCTAAACGGTTACTTTGGTCTTGATACCACATCTGACCGCACTTGGTTTTACGGTGTTTTTGGCGTAGGCGGGTCGTTATACGCCATCGATATGTTCATTGCTTATGTACTTTAATACGTGAATTCACGTATTTCTACGATAATTGAATAACGGAAATTCTCCGAACAGCCTCATGTAATCATTCGTTTTTAAAAGCGGAATACAAGAGGCTTAGTTTCCTATTGTCTTTTTTAGGTAGGTGTGCGGTAATTTCCGAACGTGGAATTGCCTGTAAACCACGCTAAAAACTGATGCCCGCTTCGCGTCTCTAGCGCCTAGTGGCTTGGATCGTCTACGTTCGTGCAGGAAGTGCAGAGTACGCTTCTACAAAGTAGGCAACCCGTAACGTACTCCTATTCGTACGTTGCGGGAGGGCGAGAGCGGCCTATAACGGCTCGGGTGGTAGCCATTAGCATTACGGTGCTAGGGAACACGTTCAGCTTGTCGCACAGGGGTGGCTTTGTGTAGTGGACAAGCCTTCGGCGAAGGGCGTGGCGGTGAAAACTGGCAAGCGAATAGGGTCTATACATACGGAACACTGACGAAGCAAGGCATGGCATTAACCGAAGACGCTTGTCCCTCTTACGCTGATCGCTTATTTTTGTAGCCTTCAGCGTAGGGGACAAGTTCGCCTGCCAGCCGTTTTCCTAACTTCGCTTCGGCATGATAAAAACCGTAAGACCTTAAAGTCAAGGGAAAAGACGAAGATAAACGAAAAATAACACCACTAACCACGGATAGAGGAAAATACAGATAACTACCGCTAACTAAGAAAGTGATCGGTAAGAGGGCGGAGGAAAAGTACACAAAAGCTAACGTGAATTCTAAGTGAAAATACCGAGAGAATACGTTGATAAATTGGAGGAGGATAAGTGGGTGGGAGTTACGGTAAGGGGACGAGATTTAACGGAGAATAACAAGAGTACAATCAGTAAATATAAGGGAGGAGAGAAGTAGAGGTATATAATAGAAGGAAGTGGTCAGACAAGTGGTCAGTCAGCGATATAAAAGAGCGTAAATTCGGATGTTTCGGTATCCATATATTTTTAGTGATCACGTTATGGACACTTAAAATTAAATAAAATAAAAGAGCGCCCATTACAAGCGCTCATTAAAATACATGATATGGAAGCTATTATTCCATGCTTAAACCGTTATTTATATAGATCAATGGTCACAAATGTGGCAACATTAGTGGTCACAGTAGATAATTCTAAAACATTAGTAAATACCGATAAACTTAGTAACCATGCGAATCAGAGGACTTTTTAATAATCTTTTCAACAACCTCATGTAACTCGTCAGGTTTAAGAAATTCTATAGGCGAAAAACCTTGTTCGAAAGTTAAAGTGTCAGCTTCTATCATTAAAACGTAACGTCCGTTAACTTTAGTAATGTGTACAGATTCACCGAAGTCGGATAATAAACTCTTGATTCCGATATGATCTGCTTTTAATTTTAATTCAACCTCTGGTGCATGCTCCACAATTTGCGCAGTTGCTTCCATTACTTCTTCTGTTGAAAACTGTTCCATAATTTCACGCTTTGGACTTGCGGCCCATACTTCCATTGCTTGGTCGAATTGTTCACGTTCTTCCGTACCTTCTTCAAAGATGTCTTCAATTTGGTCGTATACCATGCCCATAACTTGCGTCTTCATAATTTCTGGCATAGAGCGCTCATATTCAACGAATTTTAAGAAGTCTTCGAAGTAGCGGGCGTGTGATGCTTGGTGTATTTTTAATTCGCCTACTTCTACAATGCCTTCTTCTGGCATATAAGGGTATTGGATGGATTTCATGTTTTTTGTTGTAATTGCCATTTCAACGTTACGAATTAGAGTTGCTTCATCAGAGATAGAAGCGACTTTCGGTTCGAAATCACATTTCATAACGAATACGAATGGATCATCAAAGTATTTGCGTAGTTTTGCTTGAGCAATTAGGAATACACCACCACGTACAGCACTCGTATCGATATATGTATAAACGAGAGGCTCACTCGTATCTTTGAAGTTCTCTTTCGTTTCTGCAAAGCGAATACGATTGAACAAATTGTAATGAGGGTTTGAATCTAATTCGTGTCCAGCTTCGACGATAAAGCGACCAATTTTCGTTGGAGCTTGTTCTGTTTTTGCATGTCGTTCTACTTTTCGCTTCGATATTTTTAATAATTCACCATTTAAAAATTCTTTTAAAGAGCTGTCTTCATATTCTTCAGCATCTAATGTTTGAAAATGTTTATAACGTTTATCGACTTGTTCGCCTTTTCCTTCTATTTGTACAACATAAAAGGATAGAAAATTTATTTCAAAATCCATATTTATCACCTTGTTTCATTTCATTGACTCTTATCAGTATAGAGATGGAAAAATCATTCGTCAATTTAATAAAGGAAGGGAGGTCCCTTCCTTTATATAGTTTTTTATTTTTAGGAATTAAAATCCATCTTCAAGTGCTGAAAATGGAATGTTGAGTCTGTTTTCTACAGTACGTAAACGTTGATTTAATCGATTAAGTCTACGTGTATGACGTTCGACTGTATTCTGGAGTTGATTTACTCTTTGTTCGAGTTCATTGACTCTTCTTTCTAGTTGACGACCGCCAGTACCTGGAAATGAGATTGGGATTTGAAATTGTCTATTTGGATCATATGGATTAACTTGCTCTGTTGGTGCTATATATGATTGGTATTGTGATTGTAAATCATATTGAGGCGGATATATATAATGGTTATATGGTACATAGGAATTGTAGGGATACATAAACATCCTCCATTTCTTAATTTAGGTTAAATTCATCATAATGTATGTGTAAGAGCGGAGGCGTGGCACGGCAAATACCTATAGAATAGCGATTTGTAAATGAAGTGATTCGAAATAAACGATAAAAAATGATTGTTTTACACGAAAAATATAAAATATGAATGTATTAAATTTGTATTTCGGTTGTTAGATGGTATATACTGGTTGGAAAGATGGAAGTTACACAAAGGTTACAATTTTATCAAACTAAAATTTTTTATGCAAATATGTATAGACATTTTGGACAGAAAAGAGTAATTTTAATAGAGTATAAAATACTTTGTAATATTTTACAATCAAATTGTAATAGTTTGTAATAAAACATACATAATTTCGAAATAGTAAAGAAGTAAAAGTGTTGGGGAAAAGGAGAGAGTATATTGTTGCGTAAGGTACATAGTATAGTAATTGGGGCACTATGCATAGGTGTAGTGAGTGGATGTGGTACAAAAGTGAGTGATGTTGCGTTAGTAAGTGATATAGGCGGACATACTGTAGAGGCAAAGACAGAGGTGAACGATAACATCAGCTTAGTTGACGCTAGAACTGGAACTGAAGTGAAAAAGCTAGATTTATCGAGCTTAGGTTATTTTGAAGATGAAGATAAATTTAAAAAATCCGTAACAAAAGTTGCGAGTGAAGTAGGGAAAAGTGTTGATAAAAAAATGGTTCCTTCACGTATAGCGGCGGATGGAACATGGCAAGAAGGAAAACCTTCTTATGAATTAATGGAAAAAGAATTGGTAGATAAGCTATTGAATGTTGGGATGTGGGATGCTACGTACCAATTACCAATCGTTGAGAAAAAACCAGCAGCGACGCCTAATGATGCTCAAGGAAGCGGAACTGTAATTGGTAGATATGAAACGAATTTAGGTGGTTCGACAGGTGGACGAATTGAAAATATTCGCTTGTCTGCTAGTAGTGTTAATGGAGTTGTTTTAGCAAAGGGAGATCGTTTTTCTTTTAATGCTTTAATTGGAGATACAACACCTGATAAAGGATACCAACTAGGAAAAGAAATTGTGGATGGTAAATTAGTAGATGGTTATGGTGGTGGAGTTTGTCAAACATCATCTACTCTATTTAATGCAGCAGATCAAGCTGGTCTGAAAATGGTAGAGAGAACAACACACTCTAAAACAGTAGGATATGTTCCGCAGGGAAGGGATGCTACAATTGCATACCCATACTTAGATTTAGTATTTGAAAACACAAATGATGCACCTGTTAAGTTATTTATGAGCATACAAGGTGGAAAATTAGTCGCTGAAGTACATAAAATGAGATAAATAATATTTGTATAAGAATAAGTGATTCGGATCTTATACAATAGAGGCCATTTTTCTAGTATTTTTCTAGGAGAATGGCTTTTTGTTTTAAAAATAGATTGTTGTAGGTCGGAGTTTTCTTAAAAAAAAATTAATTCTGATTTTTCTTATTTACATAGAGTGATTTAGGATGTATCCTTCATAGTAACAGCTACGTTAGTTTATTACATGAAAACATAAAGGGACTAGGGGAGGAAGTTATTCATGATACACATTCATCCAAAAACACGTATTGGGAATGTAGAATTTAAGGTGAAAGACTTAGAGCGTCAAATTGCTTTTTATGAGAATGTAGTAGGATTAGAAGTAATTAAGCAAGAGGGAAATAGAGCGTATTTAGCTGGGAAAGATGGAAAGCACACGCTATTAGTTCTTGAAAAGTTAGAGGATGGCGTTTTGCAAGAACCACGTACAACAGGAATATATCACGTTGCTTTTTTAGTTCCAACTCGTGAGGCGTTTGCATCTGCGCTATTTGGGGTAATCCGTAATAAAAAAGTAATTGATAGTCCGATTGAGCAAGAAGGACGTTATACATATTCCAATGAAATTTTACCAATTTCACGTTTTAATAGTGCAAGTGATCACACGTATAGTGAAGCATTTTACTTACAAGATTTAGAGGGAAATGGCATTGAAATCTATTCAGACCGTCCGCGTGATCAATGGGGAGAAGGACCAGGAGGAAGTACACCATTAGATTTAAAAGAATTGGCAACACTTGTTGATTATGAGTTTAATGGATTACCAGCTGAAACTATCGTTGGACACGTTCATTTACGTATAACTGATGTAGAAAAATCTCATGAGTTTTATGTAGAAACAGTAGGATTTGAAGTACAACAGCGTGAAGAAGATTGCTTATTTATTTCAGCGGGTGGATATCATCATCATATTGGTACAAATACGTGGAACGGGGTAAATAATCCGCATCCACCAGCACATGCAACTGGACTGAAAGTATATACGATTGTATTACCGCATAAAGAGGCATTAGATGAAGTGAAAGAAAGGTTAGCAGAAAAACATCATGAATTAAATGAAACAGTGAATGGATTTACTGTAGTAGATCCGAGTGGTATTACAGTGCAGTTTGAAATAGAAGCAGTATAAAATAAGCCAGAAAGTGTGTAATCACTTTCTGGCTTATTTTTGATACGTAATCCAAGTAGGACAGGGCTGAAAAGGACAAGATTTTAATATTTCTATTCCGTATCCACTCGTTGAATCGAATTCACCTTGAAGGAAAGAATAGCCGTGTTTATTTGCGTATGTGATTTGCTTGATAACGAGTTGTTGAAGCAAGTGTAAATTTTGTATTGTATTCGTCCCGCACCATCCTAATTCTAAAGTATTATTCTTTTCAGATGTATGGAGGAAAGAATAGGCGATAATTTCTTCTTGTTCATTTAGAAACAAAAAACTTCCATCTGCTATTAAATCATTAACTAGTATCATTTCTCGCCACGTTTCTAAATTGTATGTGGCGACTGGATTAGCTAAATGAGTTTTCTCATAGTTTGTTTTAACAAGTTGAGCGAGTTTTTTCATTAAAGTGTCTTTTGAAATGATCTCTGATAATGTTTGTAAATTATAAAGTGTATTGTGAGATTCATTTGTTGGGAATATTGGTTTCGTAGTTTGTACGTCTAATAAAGGCATGTAAGTTCTTCTGATTTCTGTAAATCCATTTCCTTCATAAAATGCTCTTAGGTGAGTTGCAGTTTCCCATATAGAAGTTTGTAGTGGGAGTTTGAAGTCTTCTAGCTTTTCCACTTTATTTAATAAATACTTTTCAACATTTAGTTGATGATATAAAGGGGGTATTAATATTCGAAAGTATGTACAGTGTGGATGAAACTCACTTCTCCAAGCGATAAATATGCCTACTAAGTTTGTATTATAGCTGGCGGTGTATACGCACTTTAACTTTGAGCTTTGGAGTAAGCGAAGTAAATAAGGTTCTTCATGGCATAAATCAATTAGTTCTTGTATCGCTCTGGCAGTTTCCCCTTTCAATTTTTGTATAAAAAAATTTCTTGTATTTAATGAATTGCTCATAGTTCAATCCAATACCTTCTTACAACATTACCGCCTTCCTCAATAAAATCTTTATCACGGAGACCACCGTTATGTAAAATCGTTTTCTCAGAAGCTGTATTCCATTCATCGCAAACGACAAGAACCTTTGTAATACTTAATTCTTTCGTTTTTTCTAATGATAAAGCGAGAAGTATTGTAGCATAGCCTTTTTTTCTTTCAGAAGGACGAATTCCATAACCGATATGTCCTCCAGCATTGAATAAATGCTCAGTTAAACTATGGCGAATATTTACAGCTCCAACGATTCTTTTTTCATTTGTAACAAGCCAATAAGTAGAATCAGGTACCCATGTTTTAGGGATATTCTTGCCTTCTTTTGCATCAAGTAATTCTTGAACCATTCCTGGGAAATTAGAAGGGTCTTTTGAAATAACCCACGGAATCATCGTTTCACCGCTATCTTTCCATTCTTTATAAAAATCTAAGTATTCTTCTTGCAACTCAATAGTAGGTGTAAGTAAAGAGACATTCATCATATGTAAGCTCCTTTTATTCATGTTTTATGTAATGGAATCATTACTAATTATTTACCCCGTATGAACTTGTCCGTAAAAGTCCGATTGGTGTGGGCTAATAATCAGTGGGGATGGAGAAAATCCCCACTGATTAAAGTTTCATTTTATATCACTCAATTTTTGATAGGGTGGTGAAAGTATTTTCTGATTTTCTTAACCTCTCTTCATGAACGGTATATGTCATTTTTAGATAAAAAACAATCATGCTTTGAAGTTTAAAGTTTTTCGTATAAAATGTAGGTTGTTTTTATTTGTATTAACATTTTAAATATTAACATAATTTAACTAGGATATTAAATATATTTTAATGAAATGCTTTTATATTGATGAATAGATGCATGTGATAATTGTTGTTATATCTATCTATAATGAAGGAAAGGGGGAGACGCTCGTGGGTTTAAATCTTGACTTTATTATACGAATAGGTGTTGCAGGTTTATTAGGAGCGATAATCGGGATTGAAAGGGAAATTCGTTCAAAGGAGGCAGGATTAAAAACGCATTTTCTTGTAGCGGTAGGCAGTGCCTTAATAATGGTTGTTTCAAAATATGCTTTTTTCGATATTATGTCTGAGGAACATATGGCTCTTGATCCGAGCCGTATTGCGGCGCAGGTTGTTAGTGGGATAGGATTTTTAGGCGCGGGTACAATTATTATTCAAAAGCAGGCGGTTAAAGGATTAACGACAGCGGCTGGTTTATGGGCAACTGCAGGAATTGGATTAGCAATTGGAGCAGGAATGTATGTAGTAGGGATAGGGGCGACGATTCTCGTTTTAATTGGTTTAGAGATTGTAAGTCGCATTTTCAGAGTCCAATTTCTTTTTTCGCAAAATATGACAGTGCAAATGTGTATAAATAAACATGAGGCGATTCAAGAAATGTTAGAAACGATGCGAGTAAAAGGTATTCCAATACTCTCTTATGAAGTGGAGGTTTCACAGCAAGAAGCAGAAACTATATATAAAGTGAGAATACAAGTAAAGCATGTATCATCGGACGAAAAAAATGCATGCATTCAGCATTTGCAATCGTTACCACATGTTACGTTTATTCAGATAAAATCATAATAGTGAAGTAAGGGATAGACGAGAAGAGCATCAATATGAATAGAGTTGCACAAGTTCAAATTAGCATCTTCAAATTCTTTATTCATTGTTATATGGATTGCCATAGTTTATCTCCTCCATTTTTATTCTGCATCTATTTCAGGTACTTTCCAAGGACGACCTGATCTTAAAGTTGCCTCATGTGCTGTTTTGTAATCTGTTTTAAAAATCCCTTCAAATCTTGACTCGAATATTTCATGCCTAATTAAATCCATATCTTCTTTTAAGAAATTACCGCTTTCAAGACATTTCCATCCTTGAGCTATTGGATAATCGAGATCAAATCTTCCATAACGTGTACCTAAATAGTCGAGGAGAAAATTTCTATATTACAGCTAGTAATACATTGGTACATGTGAAATAATAAATAGGACCGCTCTCAAATAGAGGCGGCCTTATTTACTTGCGTATTTTAAACTGTTGTTATTCCCCACATACTAAATTCGTAATGATATTCTGTAGTCTCAATACATACTCCGAATTCTAAATCATCCCCAACTAATACAAAATCTGCATACCCAGTTAGAAATCTTGATATAGTTGATAGCGCTTCTAAATTGTCAAATACTTCAGTAATGTTCAGCTTAACTGCTTCAAGTTTGCCTCCTCTAGAGAAAAATAGTCTTCCTTGATTAGCTGGAAATTTAATAGCTTTAACTGTTTCTTTCAATAGGTTTATTGATAGCTTGATATTTTCTTTATAATTTGTGTCGCCCAAAATTTTTATGTCTGAATTTTTTTCTAGCTTACTATATAATTCTTTACAAAATAAATCATTAGATTCTGCATCCATAAATGACTCCATAGAAATTGCAACTATATTAGAAAGTTCGTTTATAAGTTCTTTTCTATCAGCGTTTCTTTTAACCTTTCTTTTAAGAATTTCCATTCGATTTTTATCCACATTACTCAAAACTTTTCACACCTTATTTTTTACCTGTTTTCTTGTAACCCTCAAAATCCTCAGGATAATGTCCATCTTCCTGACTATATCTCCCTTTCTTCCAAGGGTTTCCACTTGTAGTATCTGTAGTATGGATAGATTCTACCATATGTTTCGTATCATTTGCCCGATTTGCAACTTGTTCTAATTCCTCAGGCGTAATTTTTATTTGAACCATAATCTCCCTCCCTATTTGAAATTATGGGTGAAAAGGGAAGAATTATAAATGTGAAAACGCAAAGATAAAGCCTATGTACATGTGAAGTAGAAGTAAAGAGCTGATTCTTGTTTGCCGAAGAGCCGGCTCTTTGTTTTTATTAATGATTTGGGAGAAATGTTGAAAAAATAGAAAAATATAGAAAGGATTCATGTTTTGAGTTAACATAAAATTAAGGCTATTTACTAATAATAAGTATTTAAGGGGGGAATAATTTGAACTTTACGCATAAAAGACCATTAATATTTATAGCTACATTGTATATCGTACTAATAGCTTTTAACTATGTAAATCATAATCAATTTAATTGGTTTGAAAACATTATAAAAACCTTATGTATTGTAGTGGTTTTTGAAATTATTATGTGGTTATTTTCTTCAAAAAAAACAACCACTAGATAATAAGAGGTTGTTGTTTAGCCTTTTAGCTTCTTCCAGTCCAGCCTTCTTCTTCCCAGATACATGAACCAAGATACCAAGCAAGTTGTGCAGCTAAGCTTGCTAAATTACCTTTAACACCTAATTTAATCATTTTTCTAGCTGCTAATTCGTATTGCTTGTCCACAATATTAGCAACAATAGAACCTAAAAATGAGACTGATAATATTTTTTTGTAATTAGCTATAAGTTTTCTTTCCATACAGTTATCTACTGCCTCTGTTTCTTGTTTGAATGGATCTTCATAACCAGGAGGTGTATTTGCACGCTTGATTTCTTGTCTTAATTGCTCCAATTCTTCACTTGAACCATATTTGTTCGCTATCATGTCAATATCTAAATCTACTATTCTTCCATGCTTATCTTTAATTGCAGCTTCTTCAACAACAAATTTTAATTGTGCAGCTACTTCTTGTACTAATTTTTTTTCTTCACTATTAATCTCTTGAGCTTTTGATATTCCAGTGAAAGAAGTTGCAAATAAGGCGAAAACTAGAGCCATTGATACAATGTTTCTTAATAGAGTCTTCATTTCTGCACCTTCCTTTTTACTTATTTATGCTTTTTTACCGGTATTTTTTAGTGGAACTATATATTAATATATGAATATAGAAAAATAAATACTTTTCAGAAAACAAAAAAACACGTAATTTAACGACTATTTCTTTTAAAGACCTAGTCTGAATGGGTTTGTGTTTATTTATTTAAATATTTAGTCATATATTTACCCATTAAATAAGACCTTGAATATATTGGTGAATATTTTTTAAAAGATAAAGCATGAACGCAAATATACATAAAAAATACACCTGAATTCAGGTGTATTTTTTGCCCACAAATCTCCCATTTGTTATCCTTTTTAATCGAAGGTAAAAGCAAATGAAATATGATAAATATCGTAATACCAATGGTTGTTATTTATTAAACAGAAAAAATCTACTAGTTAAAAATAAGTATTACTTACATGTGTATAAATGTGGCGGGGAGTAGGGAATTATATGCTGGAAGTGAAGTAGTAAAAAGGTCGCCATGAATGATGAATGGCGACCTTTTTCATTATAATACAGAGGCGTTATATCCGAATAATTTTAGATCTTCTCCTGATCCTGAAATAATCTTTTCGAATCGCAATCCTACTTTTTCTAAAAGCTTTCCTGAATCATGGTTATCTATAGAAGTAATTGCTACAATTCGCTTAAGTCCTAGCTTACTTTGTCCGTATTCCATTACCGCAGAAGCTGATTCATAGCCATATCCTTTTGAACGGAATCTTTCTAAAAAGGCAAAGCCGATATCAACATCTTCTAATGAATCCCGTTTAATAAGACCGCACATACCAAGTGGAGTGAGATCTTCTTTTCGTTCTACTAGGTAAAGACCAAATCCTATTTGTTTATACATAGCGAGTGGTCCGTTTACAATATAATTTTTTGCGTCTTCTAAGTTTCTAACTCCTTTATCACCGATAAATTGTATCCATACAGGATCATTTAATAAATCGAGTATAAAAGGAGCATCTTTTATATCGAACCAGCGAAGAGTGAGTCGTTCCGTTTCAAGAACTATCAATTTAGTACACCACCTTTATTATGTATCGTAAGATTTAGTATGGATTGTGTAAAACAAAAGCGCAAGTTATTTTAATCATATTATATTTCGTGGGATATAATGACGAGGAGGCGTGGCTCTACTTGTTCACATAAAGTTCGATTGTTTTGTATAAAAGGATATTTTATAATTAGGATTGATTAAAAAGAGTGAATCACTTATACGATAACTCCTAGGTAACTAGGAGTTTTTACTATATAACTATCATTATTACTAAATTTGACACACTACAAATTCTACTCTAGGAGGTACATAATGAAAAAATTATATAATGCATCGTTTACTTATTTAATTATTGGTTTATTGTCAGGGATATTTGCGAGGGAGTATGCAAAATCTAAAGGGATTATAGGATCAACATTGTTAAATCTTTTACATACGCATACGTTAGTACTTGGATTTTTATTCTTTTTAATTGCTTTAGGGTTAGCAAAAGTATTCGCGTTTCATGAAGTGAAAGGATTTAATAAATGGTTTATCGTACATAATATTGCATTAACTTTAACGTTGGGTTCAATGGCAACGAGAGGGCTCCTTCAACTGAATGGCGCTGATTTTAAAGGATTAACTTATATAGTAGGAATTTCTCATTCTATGATGGGATTTAGTTTAGTTTGGTTTATGATTTTATTGAAGAAATCATTCATAAAAAAGTGATTTTTGAGGAGGGTTTACACCTTCTAATTTAAAATATACATAATTATTCTGGTAAAGAGAGCGAAAAAGCTCTCTTTTTTTATCTATTTATGTAGGGATATGAACCATTATTATAAATTCCACATATGATTTCCTAGGTGAATGTATTTGTAAAATTTCTCTTCATAAAAACCTTTATAAAGCGTGTTTATGAAAAATAATAAATAAACATCATGTTTGAGAAGGGAATTAAGACATAAAGGTAATCGAATCTCACATTTCATGTTAAACAAATTTATAAAATAAATGGATTAACCTAACCTTTTAGCTAAAGATGAAATTATGTTATTTTTGATAATGTCATTAGAGGTTTAATGTTTTGACGAAAAGGGAGGGAAGATAATGGTTTCGGCACATCCTTCAGTATTAACGACGTATTTATTTGTTTCGCAGAAGAAGTCTTGGGAGGGTCTACAAAATATGATAGATCTTCTTGAAGAATTTGGTATAACAGTGAAAACTTGCGAACCAGATTGTGCATTATTAAATATTTATCCTAAGCAGCCTCGTATCTATGTTTCAGTGGGATCGCAGTGGGAAGAATTTCAAACTCTAAAGGGACTACCATTTCACGAAAGAAAACGGTGGTTACATTTTGAATCTCTTAATCAGATACAACCATTTAAACTGTTTTATGCTTGGCTTGAATATACGGATCCCCTCCCGGAAAATAAAACCCTTCATTTAACAAGTTGTTCATCCGATACGCCTTTAGTTTCTGTGTTTACAGCTAGCTATAGATCCAAAGAAAAAATTCAACGGCCTTATCATTCTTTACTTAATCAAACGTATTCGAATTGGGAATGGGTAATCGTTGATGATTCGGGTGATGGGGATGAGTCATATAATCAATATTTAAGTAAGCTAAATGATTCTAGGATAAGAAGGTATCGTCAGGATGCAAATACAGGCTATATAGGGGCAGTGAAACGCTATGCAGCAGGACTGTGTACAGGAGAAATTTTGGTTGAATTAGATCATGATGATGAATTAACTCCTGACTGTTTAGAGAAAATTGTTCGTGCATTTCAGGAAAATCCTGAGTGTGGTTTTGTGTATGGGGATAGTGCAGAAGTTTATGTGGAAAACAATCACTCTCATTGGTACGGTTGGGATTGTGGATTTGGATATAGTATGTATTATCGGGTATGGGTACATGAAATGAACAGATGGCAAAATGCTTATAAACAAACTGTAATTAACGGAAAGACCATTACGCATTTAGTGGGATTGCCGAATCATCCTCGTGCATGGACTAGGGACTGTTATCATCAAATTGGGGGACATCGAGAAGAGCTACTAGTTGCAGATGATTATGATATATTGGTTCGAACATTCCTTTGTACAAAATATGTAGCAATTCCCGATTTACTTTATATTCAATATCGAAATGAAGGCGGAGATAATTCTACTTTTCTCAGAAATAAACAAATTCAAATACTTTGTAAAGAATTAGAAAGTTATTATCATGAGAGAATATATAAGCGAGTAAAAGAACTTGGTTTGCCAGATTCTCTCCCATATAGTCGTATATGGGAAACAGATATAGAGCATCCTGCTAGAAGATCAGCTCATATTATTCATGAGGATAAATCAAAACGTTCAATGTTATTTCCAATTCCTTATGGTAGTCCTGAAACGGAACATACTGAGTTATTTAAAACCATTCAGGAAGGAATAGAAAATAATTTCAATGATATTGAAATAGTGATTGTAGGGAGAATTCCAGAGGAAATTGAGAAATTCGCATCGCAAGCACCTAAAGGCGCTATTAGGTGGTGGCCAATGGAACCGGAAGATTCATTAGAAACATGTATTAAGTATGCTGAATTTTGTACATCATGTGAGAAGAAACAAATTGTTTTACCATGAATACTTTTATTAAGAGAGTTATGTTATGAAATAAGTTTGGAATACACGATGTAATCTTTTATTTACTTAATCGTTACTGGAATGAATGAATGAAGGATTTTTTGGAAATGAGAGAGCTAGTTTTTACTAGTTCTCTTTTTATTTTGTAGACATGTATTCTGTCTGACTAAGTGCTTGAATGAAAGTTAGATGATATTATATAAGGAAAGATTGAATTGTTTGATTTTTCAGATTGGCATGTATGAAAATGGTAATACTCATTTGAAGTTTGGATACTTAAAAAAGGAGAGATTGTAATGGGAATAACAACTGAACGTTTAGTGAACGAATTAAAGGATATACTTCCTGAAGATCGAGTAGTAGTCAATACGACAGTAAGAGAGTTACATAGTCAAGATGAATCGTACCATACGAGCAGTTTACCAGATGTAGTTGTATTTCCGAAAACGACAGAAGAGGTTAGCAAAATAATGAAAATCGCGAGTCAGCATAGGAAGCCTGTAGTTCCATTTGGAGTAGGTTCAAGTTTAGAAGGACATATAATTCCATATGAAAAGGGGATTACAATTGATTTTTCACTTATGAACAAAATACTTGAAATAAGGGAGAACGATTTTCTTGTGAAAGTACAACCGGGAGTGACTCGTTCGCAGTTAAATAAAGAATTGAAAAAGTATGGTTTGTTTTTTAGTGTGGATCCAGGAGCAGATGCAACATTAGGAGGAATGGCTGCTACGAATGCGAGTGGAACGACGGCGGTAAAGTATGGTGTGATGCGTGATCAAGTTCGTGATTTAGAAGTTGTTCTTGCGGATGGAACGGTTATACATACGGGGAATTTAGCTGCGAAGTCATCATCAGGTTATCATTTAAATGGTATTTTCGTAGGATCAGAGGGAACACTCGGTTGTTTTACAGAGCTAACGCTAAAAGTATATGGTATACCGGAACATATTATGGCGGCGAGAGCATCGTTTCCATCAATAAATGATGCGGTAGAAGCTGTTATTGATATTTTACAAGCAGGGATTCCAATCGCAAGAATTGAGCTTGTTGATGAACTTTCAATGCGGCAAGTAAACCATTACAGTGAAACAAACTATAGAGAAGAGCCAACATTATTTTTAGAGTTTCATGGTAATGAGGCAGGTCTTAAGCAAGATATTGAATTTACGAAAGAAATTGTTCTAGACCATAAATGTAAAGAAATTACTTTTGAAACAGAAACAGCAGCGAGAAATAAATTATGGGATGCACGTCACAATTTAGCGTATTCTTACGTTCATAGTTACCCTGGTAAAAAATTGATGAGTACGGATGTTTGTTTACCTATCTCAGAATTAGCTGGTGCTATACAACATGCAAAAGAAACATTAGATAGGGTTCGTATTATCGGGGGTATTCTTGGCCATGTAGGAGACGGGAATTTCCACGTTCTCTTAATGATTGATCTAAACGATAAAGATGAAGTGAAAAAAGCGGACGAAATAAACGAAAGTATCGTCCTGTATGCTCTTAAACGAGGCGGAACGTGCACAGGAGAACACGGTGTTGGAATAGGAAAGCAAAAGTATCAAGAAGAAGAACACGGGACTGCGTTCTTTATAATGGAGAAAATAAAGAAAGCTCTTGATCCGCAAAATATTTTGAATCCGAATAAAATTTTTAAGCTAAAAGGTAAGGAATGATGAAGTTTGGAGAAACGAATTATACATTTTGAAGGATTGATCATTTTATTAGCTGCGATTTATATGTATGCATTAAATGGATTTAGTTGGCTATTATTTATTGTACTACTTTTCGCGCCTGATCTATCAATGCTAGCATATGCCATTAATAATCGTGTCGGTGCACAGATTTATAATGTGTTTCATACGTACATTGTATCGATATTACTTATTTTAATAGGTGTCTATCTAAAGGTGGATGTAGTTTTAATGGTTGGCTTAATATGGACAGCACATATTGGGATGGATCGCATGTTTGGATATGGATTGAAATATAAAACGGATTTTAAAGATACTCATATTCAGAGGCTATAAGGTAGAGTGATGAATAAGTAGTTTATAAGTGAAATATTCCTATGTTATTTGAGAAGGATGATAATTTGAAACGGTTAATTATTATTGAAGAGTATGGCCAAAATGGGAAAGTGAATTTTGTAAACTTAAAACGGTTATTCAGCAAGTAATGGGACAATTCATTTTGTCTATTGAACATGTTGGGAGTACATCCGTTAAAGGTCTTGCCTCTAAACCGATGTTAGATATCGATGTTGTAATAGAAAAGTATGAACTTTTTCCTAAAGTAGTAAAGACCCTTGAAAAGATAGGGTATTTTCATCAAGAAGAGTGGAGTTTCAAAGGGAGAGAGGCTTTTGGGAGAAAGGATAAGTTTGTCCCATGGAATGGGAAAAGTACAGTTTGGATGGAATATCATCTATATGTATGTGACAAAAATAGTGAAGAATTAAGAAGACATTTAGCGTTTCGTGATTATCTTCGTGAACAGCCCAATGCTACTATGGAATATGGACAGTTAAAGAGAGAGTTAGCAAAAACTGTGAAAGATCGAGCGAGTTATAGTTTAGGTAAAACGGAATTTATCAAAGGTGTATTAGAAAAGGTTATGAAGGGTAGTTAAATAGCACAGCTTGCATCAACAAAAAAGTTGGCTAAGGTGGCAAAAGAATACATTGCCACCTATTATTTTGAATATAAACACTGTCCTTATAAAGTAATTGTAATCTGGCCCTGTTGAATAATAGCCTTCCAAAATATAATGGGGAAATAAAAAGATAAGAAAAGAGGGAGTGTATGTATATACCTAAATATTTCGCTATTCAAGATGAAGAGATGGAGTATGAAATTATTGAACAAAATGGTTTTGCAACTTTATTTTCTCAACATAACGGAGCTCCGTACGTAACGCATTTACCGTTATTGTTAAATAGAGAAGCTTGCATGTTATACGGTCATTTTGCGCGTCCAAATGAGCAATGGAAAGATAGTGAAAATCAACAAGTGCTAGCTGTTTTTCAAGGACCACATAGTTATATCTCTCCTTCATGGTATGAAACAAATAAAGCAGTACCAACATGGAACTATGTTGCTGTTCATGTATATGGTGAATTAGAAATTGTAGAAGATGAACAAGAATTAATAGATTCTCTTCAAGATTTAGTATATCAATATGAAGATCCAAAGAGCTCCTATTCATTGAATGATGTAGATCCGAATTATATTAAAGGATTAAGTAAAGGAATAGTTAGTTTCAGAATAAAGATTAATAAAATAGAAGGAAAAGCGAAGTTAAGTCAAAATCATTCTGTAGAGAGACAAAAATTAGTTATAGAGGAACTGGAGAGAGTTGGTAGTGAGGGGAGTAGGGGGATTGCGGAGTTGATGAAAGAAAATTTCCTCCTATATTAACAGACAGCAAGACTTCTACCTCAACATTTAGCAGAAGAAATGAAGTTAGGTGGGAGTCGGGCTGGTAAAGTGTTAATAAATGAAAAACTGTTTTCAGGTATTAGTAAATTATTGAAGTGAGTTTGTGATGTGTATTTCCTTCAAACATATGAAGTGGAATATGTGTGTAATTAAATTAAAAAGTATCGTTTTCTCTATATCATAAATAGAGATGTAAAGTAAAAATACACCTATCCAATAGGTGTATTTTTGTTGACTTGAGAAATCTGTGGTTTTATAAAAAAGATTGATCATTTAAAAGTTAACTATACTATGATTATTAGAGGATAATTAGTTCAATATAGATAGGGGTTCATTTCCTTTTTTTAATATATATTAGAGTTATAAACTACACTAAAAAATTTTAGTTTAAGGCGAGATCGGCCATTATCCGCCCCTGCATGTTCAACAAACGGACCAGATTGTTAAATAACCCTAAAAAAGAAAATTGTGTATTTAGGTTAAATTATATAAAAAAGATTGTGAAGGAATGTACTTAAAGTAACGGGCAGGTTAGTTTATTAAGAACTTAATATTTCATATTAATATAAAATATTTTTGGGGAAATACACAGATTAAATGGGGAAAAGTTGATTTTAACCATATTCATTGTGAGCTAAAAGGCATATGAGCTACTTTCAAGTGGATGAACCGAGGCATCAGTTTACTACTGTATGGTAAGGTTTAGCTATTTTTTGAACTCTTCCTAATTTAATTATAGCATTTAAAAAATGGTTAATATAGACTTTTTTTTCTCATTTACTACTGCTAAAATCATTAGAACATTAATGGTTAGGAGAGATGTAGAATGAGTTCTTTGGTTCTCGGTTTTCAGGAAATGAAAAAAACGCAGCTTTTGCTCGTTGGCGGAAAAGGGTTAAATTTAGGAGAATTATCAAAAATTGAAGGAATACAAGTACCAGAAGGATTTTGTGTTACAACAGTGGGATATCAAAAAGCCATCGAACAAAACGAAACGTATCATGCTTTGTTGGATCGACTAACAATGCTAAAAGTAGAGGATCGTGATCAAATTGGTGAAATCTGCAGGGAGATTCGACAAATTATTATGGGAGTAGAAATTCCTTCCGATGTTGTGAAAGCAGTTACTCACTATCTCTCTCAGTTTGGTGATGAACATGCTTATGCAGTACGTTCTAGTGCGACTGCTGAAGATTTACCACATGCCTCTTTTGCTGGTCAACAAGACACCTATTTAAATATCATCGGCAAAGAAGCAATCATGCAGCATATCAGCAAATGTTGGGCTTCCCTATTTACGGATCGCGCGGTAATCTACCGTATGCAAAATGGATTTGACCACAGTCAAGTTTATTTATCCGTTATCGTTCAAAGGATGATTTTCCCACAGGCTTCAGGGATTTTATTTACCGCTGATCCGATTACTTCTAACCGAAAGCTGCTATCAATCGATGCCAGTTATGGGCTTGGAGAAGCACTGGTCTCTGGCTTGGTAACTGCCGATTGTTATAAAGTACAGGAAGATGAAATCGTCGTTAAGATGATAGCAACCAAAAAATTGGCTATCTATGGACGAAAAGAAGGCGGAACAGAAGCGCGGCAGATTGATCCTGATCAGCAAAAGACTCAAACACTTACTGAACAACAAATATTACAACTGGCACGCATCGGAAGACAGATCGAAGCTTATTTTGGTTGCCCACAAGATATCGAATGGTGTTTGGTTGATGATACATTTTATATTGTCCAGAGCCGTCCAATCACTACTTTATACCCCATCCCTGAAGTGAATGATCAAGAAAATCACGTCTATGTATCTGTTGGTCATCAACAAATGATGACCGCCCCCTTGAAACCATTGGGAATGTCTTTATTCCAGTTAACATCTTTTGGACCTAGGTTTAAAGCTGGTGGAAGGTTATTTGTTGATATCACGCATAATCTGGCTTCATCTGTCAGCAGAAAAACGATAATAGATACATTGGGACAATCCGATCCGCTCATAAAAGACGCACTTATGACCATAATAGAGCGAGGAGATTTTATAAAATCGTTACCAAATGATAAAAAAGAACTGAGTCCCGGTAAAAGCAATAAAGGTATGTCGTCTGCGGGTTTTCAAGCACAAATCGAAAACGATCCGACAGTCATTTTCGATTTGATTAAGAGTAGTGAAACATCAATTAAAGAGTTAAAACAAAACATCCAAACGAAATCAGGATCAGATTTATTTGATTTTATTCTAGAAGATATCCAGCAATTAAAGAAGATTTTATTTGACCCACAAAGTTTGGGTGTGATTATGGCTGCTATGAATGCTTCAACATGGATCAATGAAAAAATGAACAAGTGGTTAGGTGAAAAAAACGTAGCAGACACGCTTTCTCTATCTGCACCAAACAATATTACTTCGGAAATGGGTCTGGCGCTATTGGATGTTGCAGATGTGATTCGTTCTTATCCAGAAGTAATTGAGTATTTACAACATGTAAAAGATGATAACTTTTTGGATGAACTGGTTAAGTTTGATGGTGGACAGGAAACCCAAGATGCTATCTATACTTATCTCAGCAAATACGGAATGCGATGTGCTGGAGAAATCGATATTACTAAAACTCGCTGGATTGAAAGACCAACTACACTTATCCCAATGATTCTCAGTAATATCAAAGACTTTGAGCCTAATGCTGGTAAGCGGAAATTTGAACAAGGGCTACAGGAAGCTTTGAAAAAAGAACAAGAGTTATTAGATCGATTGAAGCATTTACCGGACGGTAAACAAAAAGTAAAAGAGACAAAACGAATGATCAGCCTAATCCGGAATTTCATTGGTTATCGTGAATACCCAAAATACGGCATGATTAATCGCTACTTCGTTTATAAGCAGGCTTTACTGAAAGAAGCCGAACAACTTGTACAAGACAGCGTTATTCATGAAAAAGAAGATATATACTACCTGACTTTTGAAGAGCTTCACGAAGTCGTACGTACAAATAAACTAGATTACCAGATTATCAGTAAACGAAAAGATGAGTACAAATTATATGAAAAACTAACGCCCCCACGTGTTATCACGTCTGATGGTGAAATCATTGTAGGTGAGTACAAACGAGAAAATCTCCCAGCCGAAGCGATAGTAGGTCTACCTGTTTCTTCCGGAGTTATAGAGGGAAGAGCTCGTGTTATTTTAAACATGGATGATGCGGATTTAGAAGATGGAGATATATTGGTCACCTCCTTTACTGACCCTGGCTGGACACCGTTGTTTGTGTCTATAAAAGGTCTAGTCACTGAAGTTGGCGGACTGATGACTCATGGAGCAGTTATCGCACGTGAATATGGCTTACCAGCAGTTGTCGGGGTGGAGAATGCTACTAAACTGATAAAAGATGGGCAACGAATTCGCGTACATGGAACAGAAGGCTACATTGAGATATTGTAATTTTTGAATGCGAACAGATTTAATTTGTAGCACCGCTCCAGTGGATACCAGAGCGGTGTCTCACAATTTTTCCATTGGGACAAAAAGTTGATGCCAACTTTATCGGTGATACATACTTAAAAATGATGGTTACCGATCTAACTTCACTCAATACATCAATATGGCCGACTTTCCAAATGTGGAGATCGGCTTTTTTATATAAATTTGTGAATGCTATCACTTAAACTATAGGGAGCGTTTATTTAGAAACGCGTCTTTTCTTGTATATTAAGTCATTTGATAGAATATGGTACCATTAATACGATACGTCAAATAATTGTTTATTCATGTGAGTGTAGGGCTTAAAAAAAGAACTGAAATACTTGTCACAATATTATTTTTCTAGGTTTTCCTTAAAAATGGACGGTTCATTTTTAAAGTGAAATCGCTCTTTTAAAAAGCGCCCTAAATTTCTCCCTATCTTCTGATGTAAATGGTTTTGGCCCCTTTGTACGCTTTCCACTTTTTCGAGCCATTGCACTCAAATAACGTGTTTGTAATAATTGGTCAATGTTTTCATTCGTATAGCTATACCCATTATGGTGAAGAACCGTACACCCTTTTGCTAAACCTAGCGAAGCAAGACCATAATCTTGCGTAACGATTATATCTCCTTTTTCTGCTAACTTCATAATCCGATAATCCGCAGCATCTGCTCCAGAATCAACATAAATCTTTTCCACCCCTGATGGTTGTTCCGCATTAGAAAAATGAGAAAAGCTAGTAACAAGGATAACAGGAATTTCAGCATTCGTACCTTCAGAGATAATAATATCTTTTACCGGACAAGCATCTGCATCAACATAAATTTTCATCGTTATCACTCCCATAAATAAGTTCGAGTTGATGATAATGGTAGATTTAGCTTTTGTCAAACGAAGATGCTTTACCTAAAATTATTAAAAAAACAGTTATTCTATTAAAGGGCGCGATTGTTGAACAAGAATTACAAGGGTGATACATATTATATACGACTATTATGTATCACTCTTTATTTTTTATGACTTTTTACGTTTTAGGTATTGATAATAAAACAAAGTTTGATTAAAATCATCTTTCCTCAATAGTTTCTTAGGGGTAATATGATTTTTTAATTGCATATTTATGATAATTTAACTATATTAACTGTTTAGATGCCTTCTTGTCCGAAGACCAAGCAAGCTTGTCAAGTTAGGTATGGAAAACAAGTTGTAGTGGTATCGAAAACATTCGCAAGCTCTCAAATTTGTTCGCATTGTGGCAACAAAAATAAAGACGAGAAAGATCTAAACCTCCGTGAATGGAAGTGCCCTTCTTGTGGTATGCATCATGATAGAGATGTGAATGCAGGACAAAATCTGAGAAAAGAGGCCTTAAGGCTTCTAACCATAGGGACTACGGAGATCGCCTACTAATAGAACCGCGGGATACTTTGGTGTTCGTAGGAATCCCCCACTTCAAACAACTCGTTAGAGTGTGAAGTGGGGGTAGTTCAAGAATTCAGTGTATAAATACAAAGTAATTCAGCAAAGGTAATCCAATCACGTCCCACAAAACGTTCGATAAGGACGATTAGTTGGTGCAGGCGGCATGCAATAATCCGCTTGTTCCGAAGAATACGTATAAGGATTTGATAAAGCTTGAAGTAGTTTTTCCATTACGCTATAGTCTCCATCTTTAACGGCTGCTTCTAACGCTTCTTCTACTCGGTGGTTCCGAGGGATGATTACTGGGTTATTATTTTTCATTAACTCGTAAGTATTATCTTTTGAAGCTTCTTGTCTTTCTAATCGAGATTGCCAACGTTCGTACCATTCTTTAAATTCTGGACTGTCAAATAAAGCTGCATCTTCTAATGTATTGACAGTTAATGCACGGAATGTGTTTGTATAATCCGCACTATGTTTCTCCATCATTTTTAAGAGATCTTCAATAAGTGATTTATCTTGTTCTTCATCGTTAAATAGTCCTAATTTCTTTTTCATTCCGAGGAACCAATTATTTTCATATTGCACGCTGAATTTTGAAATTTCGTCTTGAGCGATCTTTAGTGCGTGCTCTTCATCTTCGTGTAGTATCGGTATTAAAGATTCAGCTAATCGTGCGAGATCCCATGCGGCCATATACGGCTGATTTCCATATGCATAGCGACCTTGTACATCAATAGAACTAAATACTGTTCCTTGGTCATAATTATCCATAAAAGCACACGGACCATAATCGATTGTTTCACCACTAATGGTTATATTGTCAGTGTTCATTACGCCATGAATAAATCCGACGAGCTGCCATTTTGCAATGAGGCTTGCTTGGCGTTTAATAACTTCTTGAAGTAATGCAACGTATGGATTTTCGTGAGATTCAATCTCTGGAAAATGCCTTTTTATCGTATAGTCAGCTAAAGCTTTAAGGTCCTCGTTTGAACCGCGAGCTGCTGCGTATTGAAATGTGCCGACGCGTATATGACTACTTGCAATCCTAGTTAAAATCGCCCCAGGTAACTTTGTTTCACGATATACTGGTTCGCCAGTCGCGACTACAGCTAAACTACGAGTAGTAGGAATGCCAAGCGCGTACATTGCTTCGCTAATAATGTATTCACGTAGCATCGGGCCAAGTGCAGCGCGACCATCACCGCGGCGAGAGTATGGAGTTGGGCCAGAACCTTTTAGCTGAATATCAAAACGTTCACCTGAAGGAGTGATTTGTTCACCAATTAAAAGCGCCCGACCATCTCCTAACATGTTAAAATGACCAAATTGGTGTCCAGCATACGCTTGAGCTAGTGGATGAGCTCCTTCTGGAATGGCGTTACCGGCGAAAATGGCAATTTCCGCTTCACTTGTTAGTTTCTCCGGATTAAAGCCAAGGGATATTGCTAATGAATTATTTAGTTTGATTAACTCCGGTGAACGTACAGGAGTTGGGGGGATTTCGGTAAAAAATGATTTTGGTAGGTGGGTATAGCTATTATCTATGTTCCAACCCGTTTCGTTTTTTTTCGTCATCGTATCTCCTCCTTTTTTTGTATTTTAAAAAACAGAATTATAAATATGAAATCAACACGATGTGTTTTTTATCATTTACTTGTACTTATGTATTCTGTGTAAGGTTAACTAAAAGTATTATATGTTTACTAAGAAATATCCTCTTGAAATCTATTGTAAGGACTTAATTCCATTGTGTCCATTTAACTGTACTAACTGTAATGTTTAAAATAAAAGAGCCTTCGTTATATAACGAAGGCTTTTTTATTTTGTCATTTTATTCATACACAGTTTTTATGATTGTAGATGCATAAAATGACAAAAGTAATTTGGGGCGTATTCTATCTACATAATAATTCATAATGAAATATAAGTCTATATTTCAGTTGTTTTTTTGTTTATATTTATGTCACTGAGCTCAGAAGAATATATGTGGAGGAAAAATATATGAAATCGAATTATGTGCCAGTTTTAATTGTTGGAGGAGGTTTATCAGGGTTAGCTTCTGCATTATTTCTTGCAAAACATAAAATTGATTATTTGCTTATTGAAAGGCATCCAACTACTGCAATTCATCCGAAAGCAGGAGGGATTACTTTTCGCACAATGGAGTTATTTCGAGGATTAGGTCTAGAAAAAAGAATTAAATCAGCTGGTAAAGTATTGGAGAATTGCCGCGGAAGAATTGCGGTTCATACAATAGCTGAGGGGAATGCTGAGGAATTAGAGCGGATCAAAACGTTGCAGTATGAAAGTGATGAGAAGTTAAGTCGGAAAATTGAAGAGGTTAGTCCATCGAAGATAACAGCTTGTTATCAAATTACTTTAGAAGCAATGATGCTGCAAAAAGCTCAACAATTAGGTGGAAAGCAATGGTTTCATCATGAACTGGTTTCTTATGAACAAAGCGATAGTGGGGTAGTGGCGACTATTCGAAATCGTGAGACGAAAAAAGAGGACACTATTCATTGTGATTATGTCATCGCAGCAGATGGGGCGAAAAGTAAAATACGTAAACAGTTAGGTATTTTATCCGAGGGCCGTGGTACAATCGGCGGTCATTATATGAATATTTACTTCGAAGCTGATTTGAGTGAATTTATAAAAGGAGACGCAGTTGGTTTTTCTATGATACTGCATCCAGAAGTTCTAGGTGCGCTTATTCCGGTCGATAACGTAAGTAAATGGATTTACCATGTAGCTTATGATCCAATAAAAGGAGAGCAACCAAAGGATTTCACTATAGAACGATGTAAACGAATTATTCAAACAGCAATTGGGAGTACGAATATTGACCCGGAAATAGTTAGTGTTTTACCGTGGGAAGCGACTGAAAGTACAGCCGCAAAGTTTCAAGACAACCGCGTCTTTTTAGTTGGTGATTCTGCACATATTATGCCGCCAACGGGAGGATTTGGATCAAATACTGGGATACAAGATGCCCATAATTTAGCTTGGAAATTAGCGGCTGTTATAAAAGGAAAAGCAAATCCAAAATTATTAGAAACATACCACGAAGAGAGATATCCAGTTGCGAAATTAACGACGGGCTATGCGAGTAGCATATTATTTCGTGCTGCGAATAGAGATGAAGGTAATTTGAATAATATGGATAGTTTAGCTGTTACTGTTGGTTATCAGTATTGTTCAGAAGCGATTATAGATGAAAGTACAACTCCACATAGAATGGATATAGTAGATCTGAACGGACGACCAGGAACGCGTGCGCCACATTTTTGGGGAACGTACGAAGGAAATAAAGTTTCTATACTTGATTTATTAGGTAGCAATTTTGTGTTACTTACTGGAGCAGTGCATAGTGCTTGGACAGAAGCTGCGCATGTTGTTTCATCCCGATTAGGAGTAAATATAAAAGTGTACCTGGTTGGTTTAACTGGAGATTTCATCGATCAAGATAACGCTTTTAGAAAATTATATGGGATAGAACATGAAGGAGCGATAGTAATAAGACCAGATGGATTTATTGGGTGGCGTACGGAAAACGTGGTATTAAAGCCGAATGTAGTGCTTGAAGAGGTAATGAACAATTTATTATGTAATTTTTAATGTAAATAAGGAAGCATTGTTTGTATTTTATAAACGGTGCTTCTTGTTTTATTTTATATATGAAATTGTATGCCGATAACTTACATAAAAAATGTAAGTTATCAGATAAAAACAATAATTTTATTATGTAAACAAAATGGACGGTGAAAGAAATGATAGAAAAGGAATTAATTAAATATGGATGGAGTAGGACGACGCTCGTTAGTATTGCGAAATCGCTGGATGTTAGTCTGCAGATTTATACTCTTATTTTCGTAGTAAGGCCGCAATTCGCGACGCTATTTTGGAAAGGTGGTTGCTAAAATATTCGGATTAACTCGCAACCATTGCTGAAAAAGATGGGGAAATTGTAGTGATTTTGCAAGAATAGTTCTATTGCTTATTTCAGCTTAAAAAGAAAGAGTTATTTGAAAATGAATAGCTATTTGCGTTGAATAGTTCGTTAGTTCAGCAAAAGAATGCTGTTATTCAAAAGCATGAAAATAGGTTAGTGGGCAACTCGAAAGCATTATAAAGCGAGGAATGGAACTCAATGAAATAGAAAACCAAGATAGTTTACTTTTAGCGAATACGATTTTTGGACTTATGTCATCATTCTATCATGCTGCTTTTTTTGAGCGTCAAGTACGTTGGGATTATACGATGAGCCGTCGGCAAACTGAAATGTGGTATTATGAAGAATGGGTTTTTGCTCGTATGGGGAAAAGACCACAACTGTTGCCACCAGCTGCGTTAGCTTAAGTTGAAGTTGAAGTCAAATTTCTCTATAGGGATTCCTTTTTTATCCCTATATTGTTATATCATTTTACTATTAGAAAATATTCGCAAATTTTCATAGATTTGTTATGATTAAGTCTAGCAAGTTAATAGGGGCCGGAGATTTTCGAGAAAAGCCATTAAAATGTTTTAAGAATACCCGTGTATTTTTAAAGCAATTGAAACGACTAAAGAAAGTAGTGAACTAACACCTTCTATCATCGGATTAATTCATCGAATATTCAGTTTGCTACGGAAGAACTTTAGGGTATGCATGCTGTAGCATGGGACGTAATTAATGACATAAAGGAAAATATTAAAAACAAAGCATCAAAAACTAAGATAGCTGGTGACATTATTAGAACTGCAGTTGAAGGATCAATAGGAACAGGTATAGGAGCTTCAACGGATTTTGTTACCTCTGTGCGAGCAAGTGCAGTACTTGATGGTATGAAATTAAAAAAGGAGATTGGAATAACGATAACAAAGAGGACAGTATAAAAGATAGAACAAAATCAGGCATATGCTCTACATTAGATAAAATCTTTTAATTTTTATGGGGGATTAATATGGAAAAATATCACGGGAAAAGTACAGAACAAATTATTCAAACATTGATGCCATTTAGTGTTAGATCAAGTGTTATTATGGTGTGGGTTGTTATTAATTTTATGGTTTTAACGCCATTTTTATTTCCCCCGACTTTTACCATATATTTATATATAATTTTACCTTTTCTTTTGATAGCTAATATATGGGGTATTTGGGTATTTTTTTATAAACCATATGAATTAAGATTGGTACATATATTATATAACGGATTTATAGGAGCAATTTTTTCGTTTGGAAGTTTTATAGTTATTCAAAAGTTAGCTTATACTTTTATTAAGATCGAAACACCACTTTTCTTCATTGTTACTTTTTTACTTTATATTTTTACAATTTATAAGCTAATTTCTCTAGGAATAACAAGTTTTTTAAGAAGGTTAAAGCATGGAGACAAAGACGACATAAAAATTCCTCCAATCGTGTATTTTTCAGGCCTAGGATATGTTATCGGACAAATATGTATAGGTATATTATCGCAGAATGGATTAGCAATTCTTTTAATTTTAGTCTTTTCGTTATTGGCTATTATTTTTAGTATATATTGTGTACACCTTTATTTTTATTTTGATCTAAAAAAGAAACAAAGCACATTAAATCTAAATCACTCTAATTCTTAACCTTAAATGTGATTATGCTAAATAGTATATTTGATTATAAAACAATAATTGGAATTAAAAATTCATTTATGAATTGATTGGATGTTAGGTGAAAACGTATATAAATAATTAGATAAAATCTTTTAATTTTTTATGAGGTGCATTATGGATAAATATAACAGAAACAACATAGATGATTGTATACGAATATTAATACCATATGATATAAGCAATATTGTCGGGGCCTTTGTGTGGGTTATCATGAATTTTCTTCTACTCATCATTCTATTTATATTTCCACCGTACAGTATATACTCTTACACGGCTTTTCCGTTTTATGTGATATGTAATCTATGGGGAATTTGGATTTCAATTCATAAGCCTCGGCAGCCTCAGTTGCAACATTTACTATATTCCGGATTTGTCGCATTCAGTATTTCATTTTGCAGCTTTATAGCTGTGCAAAAGTTAGCTTACGAATTCGTAGAACTAGAGTCACCTTTATTTTTTATACTATCACTTATAGCATATGGTCTAGTTGTTTATAAATCTGAGTTATTCTGGATTAAATATTTTACAGTCCGCTTAAGGGGGGGAACTGATCAAGGTATGAAAGTTCCTAAAATTGTATTTTTTTCAAGTTTAGGTTATATAATTGGTCAAGTTAGTATTGGGGTTTTGAGCCAAAAATCTATGGCGATTGTGCTAATCATTCTCGCTTCATTTTTTTCAGTTGTTTTCTTAGCTTTAAGTACACATGTGTACTTTTACTTTGATTTTAAAAAACAATGTATTACTTCAGGGCATTCAAAAATATTACATTCTCAAAAGAAACCTAAACTTACAAGGAAGGAAAGAAGACAATCCATGGCTTCAGGACATGTCAACATACCACATTCCCAAAAGAAACCTAAGCCTACAAGAAAGGAAAAAAGACAATGAATGCACAACTTCTCTCTATAGGCTCTATGTAACCTTAAAAGAAGGTACAAAGAAACTCATGATTTTCGGACGTAAACAACAAGTGGAAACAGAGGAAGTAAGAAAATTCGACTATATCGGATGTCCTTATTCAGAAGGTTATATTAATCCAGATTTCACTTATTTATTTAACCATGATGATATTCAAGAAGTTGTTTCAACTGGATATGAAAATCAGGAGGAACGTACTTTTTAACAAAATGTATTGTCTAAAATATAATACATTTCAATTTATTAATCACTTGTATATTTTCCAACTTCACTACATTTTCAAATATACTTTATAATAAGTTCCTAGTAATTATATACGAAATTAAGAATTTGTTATTAAAAAAAAATGTAGATATACGTAAACGTCAAGTAACTCAAAATATACAATATTTTTATGACGGATAACAAGATGAATCTATCATAATATCAATAAATTTCTGTAAAGCAGCCGAATAAAAAGTATCTTTTCGAATGATAAAGGTAGTAGGGACTTTTGCAAACTTATTTGGCAAAGCATTTAAAGATAAATCATGTTCATAATCTTTAATTATGGATTTCATCATAATAGCGATGCCCATGCCTGCTTTTACACAAGCGAGTATCGATTCAATTGTCCCAAACTCTAGTACTCGCTTCGGGGAAATCTCTTCTTCTTGAAGCCATGTTTCTAATAGGTGCCGATAGTAACAGCCTTGGCTAAAAGCGAGTAAATTCGTTTCTCGTAAATCTTTATATGAAGATAAAGGTAATTGGCTAACGAGCACTAATTCTTCTTCCTGGAATAAAATCGTATCCAGTTCAGCGTGATGAATACTCCCGGCGATAAATGCCCCATCAAGCTTTCTATCTAAAACGAGTTGAAGTAACTGTTCTGTTGTGTTTGTTTCTAAAATCAACTCAACTTCAGGGTACAAATTGTAATAGGTCGCTAATATGGAAGGAAGACGGACAGCTGTTGTAGATTCTGTAGATCCGATTTTCACCGTGCCTTTTGGCTCGGTTCCGTTACTTTGGACAGCTTTAACGGATTGGTCCATTACGTGAATGATTTGTTTAGCATAAGTGAATAAAATTTCTCCATTTGATGTTAAGGAAACACCTTTTCCATTTCGATAAAATAAAGGTGCTCTTAGTTCATTTTCCAGTTGTTTCATGCGCATTGTTACGTTTGACTGCACATAATTTAATTTTTTAGCTGCGTGCGATATATTTCCTGCGTTAGCCACTTCGAGAAAAACAGTTAAATCTTTTATGTCCATCTATAATCCCTCCGAAAAAGATATCAATTTTTTTGATGGGTTTTATCATTAATTTTTATTTTACATGATATCAGGACCTTCATACAATGAAAGAGATATGGAGGGGATAGTGTTGTTAAATGAAGAAGAAATTGTAAAGTACAGTAGTTCTTCTAAATGGATTATGCTTATTTTAGCGACAGTAGTACAAGCGAGTGCGACTCTTATCACGTATGGGGTAGGAGTTTTGGCGATTTTTTGGAAGCAAAAATATATTCTTACTACTATGCAAGTGGGATTATTAATAAGTGTTGTAAATATAGGGCCACTTTTTTGTATGCTGTTTGTCGGAAGACTGCTTGATCGATATAGTGAGAGGGTGCTAATTGGGAGTAGTTCTGTACTACTTGGTATATCTCTTTTGTTTGTGAATGTAGTAGGGGGATTTGTTGGATTACTATTTATTCTACTTTTAGTAGGTGTATTTTATAGTACATCTCAGCCAGGGGGAAGTAAAATCATTTTAAAATGGTTTCCGAAAGAGAATCGCGGATTAGCGATGGGGATAAGGCAAGCTGGTATACCTATCGGCGGAGCTATAGCTGGATTTATTATTCCGTTGCTGTCTTATAAATTTAGTTTATCCTGTACGATATATGTTCTTTCAAGTGTATGTATTTTAGGCGGAATTGTATTTTTAATGTTCTATAAAGAACCATATGCCCATAGGGGATCTAGTCAACAAAATAAAAAAACGTCTTTCGGGGTACAGTTAAAACAGGTTATATGTACAAAGAGTCTATATCCTGTTTTCATTACAGGTATTTGTATGATTTCGTTGCAAATGGTTTTAGTTGGACATTTTCTGAAATTTTTAGTTGTTGTAAAATCGATAACGCCGATTTTGGCAGGAGAAATATTTTCAATTACTTTATTTTCAGGGATGATTGGTAGAATTATATTAGCGGTAATTAGTGATGTAGTTTATAAAGGGAACCGCCGAATGCCATTATTGATTTCTGTATGTATTTCTTGCTTATTAATTGTTGTCCTCATCATAACGATACATAATATTGCGATAGGGGGGCTCTTCCTATTGAGTAGCTTGTTAGGTTTCTTTGCTATTGGCTGGTTTAGTTTGTTTATGACTGAGATTACTGAGAAAGCAAATGAAGAAGTAGTAGGACTTACAGTTAGTTTTGCGCTTACACTCAATCAAGTTGCCATTATGATAGCTCCTACTTTCTTTGGTTATATAGTAGATGGAAAAGGCTATATGTACGCCTGGGGAGGATTTGTTGTGTTATTATTTATTTCATCGGTAAGCTTATATGTGAGTAACAAGAGATAAAAAAATAGGAATGTAAGTTTTTGGAAAAAAGTTTCAAAAACTGCCATGTAAATGACATTTCTTTCGTAATATACTGTATAATCAATCTAGAAATAAGATTGATTTTTAGTATTGCTCGTTTCCTCTTTTGAAATTACCTGTAATTTTAGCCATAATAAGCTGTTTCTCTATTTCGTTATTCTCACAGCGAATTTTGTTTAGAAACTTTTTAGAGTCTTTTCCTTTTAAAATCATAATTTATTTCCCGCGATATTCAATTAAAACTATGTTATTTTTTGTTGTTCGATAACGGAACTTTTCATCGGCTAAGCGGTTTCGTTTATCGGTATTTTTCAATAGAGCACTTCTATTTTTATGATTTGTAAGAAATGTTACATAAGAAAATAAAAATATAATCGGATGAATCCGATTGATAGTTGGAAATTTTGTAAGAAAGAAATACAATAGAGAGTAGTCAAAATTTGAATGATGGAAAACTTTTAGGGTGAAGTCGTGGTAGAAAAGGAATCCAGTTGGATTTGATGAATAATAGATTGAAATATATAGTCATTTATAAAGTATCATCTAAGTATGCATCTATACAAATTTAAGAGATATAAATAGAATGGAAAAGTATAAATTAGATAAAAAGAGGGTTCCTATATGTTAAAGAAATGGTTAATCGTTTTCTTGATTTTTACTATTTTTTGTGGAAGTGTATTCGTATTCATGCATGCCAATAAAGATAAAAGACATAAATTAAAGGCATTTTCAGATTCTCATAGTAAAATAGAAAACGATAAGTCTAAGGTAAGTGAAAATCAGAAAAATCGTTATGAGGCTGTGGCCGCAAAATTAGATCAATATTTAAAAGATAAAGGATTTAATGGCACTGTTCTTGTAGCTGATAGCAATAATGTGATTTTAAAAAAAGGATATGGATATGCAAATATAGCAGATAAAGTTTTAACAACACCGAGAACGAAATATCGTATCGGTTCTATTACGAAAACAGTAGTGGCGGTCTCTATATTACAGTTAAAAGAAAAAGGGAAATTAAATATAGAGGATAATGTGAATAAATATATTCCATCATTCCCAGCAGATAAAAATATTACGTTAAGAAATTTATTAACACATACATCTGGATTGCCAGAGCAAGGACAAGGTAGTGTAGATGCGGCATCACGTTTAAAGCTAGTGAATTGGATCGCTTCTCAAAAGCTTGAATTCCCAGCAGGGACAGGATGGAGATATACAGATTATAACTATATGGTGCTTGCTTACATTATAGAAAAGCTAACGAAGCAACCGTTAGCTGAGTATGTAAAAGAGCATATTTTCACTCCTGTTGGAATGCATGAATCTGGTATGGGAGCAACTTTTCCTGGAGACATTTTTCTTGCGGAAGGTTATACGAAAAAAGATAATGAATTAGTAGCTACTCCTAGGTTAAGAATGAATTGGTTATATGGTTGTGGTGAAATGTATACAACTGTAGAAGATATGAAAAGGTTAGATGAAGCAATTATGGACGGAAAACTACTTTCCGCACAAAGCTTATCAGATATGTTTACAGTATCACCTTCAAGAAAATATGGATTTAGTTTTTACATTTATCCAGATTATTATCATAATCATGGTGTATTAGCTGGATGGAATACATTTAATAATTTTAATTGGGATAAACGAATTTTTGTTATTTTATTCTCTAATGTACAAAACGGAATGAATGATACATTTAACCAAGAATTTAGGGGAATGGCGAAAGATTTGTTAGAAGGAAAATAAAGAAAAAACCTCTAGTATGTAGAGGTTTTTTTTCTATAGCGTTGAAAACTCTTCAACAAGTTTACTAAAGCGATTTAGCGCACTTTCGATTGGTTGAGGTGTCATTAAATCTACTCCTGTTTTCTTTAGGAGGTTTAACGGATAATCTGAACTTCCGCCTTTTAGGAATTCGATATAATTTTTTTGTGCGTCGATATCACCACTTAGAAGTTGATCGGCAATTTGAATTGCAGAAGCAAATCCAGTCGCATATTTGTAAACGTAAAATGGACGATAGAAATGTGGAATTCTAGCCCAGCCATATTTAACTTCTTCATCGAATACGAGTGAATCGCCGTTATATTCTCTAAATAAGTTTTCGTAAACACCATTGAAGACTTGTGCATTTAATGGTTTACCTTGCTCAGCCATTTCGTGTGTGATTTTTTCGAACTCCGCAAACATTACTTGTGTAAAGAAGGTACCTTTGAATTTTTCGATAAAGTGATTAACTAAATGATTGCGTACTTCAGTATCTTTTGCTTCTTTTAATAAATGGTGAATCAATAGTACTTCATTTACTGTAGAAGCGACTTCTGCTACAAAGATTGAATAGTGAGCGGAAATTCTCGGCTGAAAACCGTGAGAATAAAATGTATGCATGCCGTGCCCACATTCGTGAGTGAGTGTGAAAAGGCTGTTTAAATCGTCGTTATGATTTAAAAGAATGAAAGGGTGAACCCCGTATACACCGAAGTTATAGGCGCCAGAACGTTTACCAGGTAATTCTCTTACATCTATATATCGTTTATCTTTAAAACCTTTAAGAGTTTCAATATATGCTTCGCCTAAAGGGGCAAGGGAGGCAAGCATAATGTCAAAAGCTTTGTCATATGGAATATCTTGATTTACACCTTTTACTAAATCAACACTTAAGTCGTATTGTCTTAATTCATTTAGATTTAATTTTTCTTGGCGTAAATGATTATAAGTATGTAATGATTTCATATTTTTTTTAGTCGCATCGATTAAAGTTTCGTATACTTCTTTTGGAACCATATCGCCAAATAGTGATTTTTCTAAAGCGGATGTATAATTTCTTACTTTTGAAATGGTAACATTATTTTTAATAGCTGCTGCTAAAGTGGAAGCGATAGAATTTTTCAGTTGAACATATGGCTTGTAATAAGCTTGATAAGACTCTTTTCGTTTTTCCCTATTTTCATCTTTTATTAATTTAGAGTACATGCCACGTGTTAAATTTACTTTGCTACCATCTTCGGTTGTAATTTCTCCAAATGTAATATCTGCATTATTTAGCATACCGTATGTATGTTGCGGGGAAGAGAGTGCTTCGCCCATTTGAGATAAGATTTCTTCTTTATCTTTATTTAAAACGTGTTTTTTATAGCGATATAATTCGTATAAATCTTCTTTATAATATTGTAAACCTTCTGTTTCCTCTATGTATGAATGTAAAGTTTGTTCATCTACGCTAAGTAAGAATGGGGAAAAGAAAGATTTAGCTGCGCTTACTTTAACATGTAATTGGGATACTTTATCTACAAGCGCTTGTGCAGCTGTATCACGTGTATCCAGGTCAGATTGGAGTCTTGCATAAGCAAACATTAATGATAATAAGCTAGATAGTTCTTCGCTCTTTGTAAGGTAAGCTAGTAAACTACTTCCATTATGAATATTTCCATTAAATTGTTTTAATTCATTTGTTAATACTTCAATTTTTTTATAATCAGATTCCCAGTCTTCAATTGTTTTATAAATATCCGTTAAATTCCATTTTTCTTTATCAGGTATATGTAATCGATCTTTTAATTCTGTCATAATCATTTCCTTTCTAAATATGTAGTTTGTATATTCTTATATAACTATGAAATACAACAAATTGCAAAAAATCCCTGCTAAAAAATGAAAAGCCTTGCGGGGAGTGGCAAGGCTTTAAAATTTATAATGTGATACCAAATGTGGAATGTAATATATTTTTATACTCTTCTTCTGTAACGGATTCTTTGAACTTCTCACCTTGTTTTGTTACTGTAAGGCTGTCTTTCGTTAATGAAGCATGCCCGTCATGAGTAACTTTTACAATTAGAGGGACTTTATTAAATGGTGATTCTTCATGTTCGACAATGATCTTTTGAGCTGCATTTACCTTGGTTTCATCTACTTCTTCAATGTAAAATGCATAGCCTGATACCCAATCTTCAGTAGAAGATTGATCTAAAAACTCATTGTTTTTACGCATTTCTAAAATATAGTTTCCTTTTTCTGTAGTTTCTTTACGGATACGATAGTCACCTGTTATAGAGTGAACAATCTCTCCAGAGAAAGGAACGGGTGCAAGGGGTAAATATGAACCGAAACCAACTTCGATTAAATAAAGTTCGTTATTATGGTGTAAAACTGTGGCGATATGCCCTGAATCAACAGCCCAAGTAGAAGTGGGAGCGTGATAAACTGTTCCTGAAACTAAATGAACATGAAAGCCGCAATCTTTAAGGAAGTAATACATAGTTGGATTTAATTCATAGCAAAGGCCGCCACGGTTATGAATTAAAATTTTCTCTTGAAGAGTTTCTTTCGATATTTCTTTGAAGGTGTTTTGAAGAATATTTAAATTTTCAAAAGGAACTGCTTGTGCCATTGCAGAAAGAATCGCATTTAAATCTTCAAATGAGACTGAATCTTTTTCTTGTATATTTAATCTAGAGAAGAATCGCTTTTGAAACTCTGTCATATGAATCGCCCCTCCATACATTTTACTAATATATATGTAATTGTATCTAATGATGAACAAGAAAACATCCGTAATACGTCGCAGCGGTAATCCATATATGTACGTACGACTAAAGTATAAGAAAAGAAATATGGTACCTTTACTTATTGCAAAGCATATAGTATGATTATGTCAATAAATTAGATTTCAATGAACATAATATAAATTAATGAGAGGTGCTTTTTGTGAGTGCGGTAGGTTCTAAATAGGAAAAGTTTAATGAAATAAATCTGATAAGAACAGGGGATTTTCGTATACTTCATACCCCTAGTTTTGTCATGGTTTTATTTCAGTACCTATGAAGATACCTACAATACTTTATAAAGCGTGTAATAATAGGATTTCCATATACTTTTTTAGATGGCTTATTTCCTAGCGTATTGTTACACATGCCTTGTAAATGTAAAAGCTGCGGTATCCCCGCAGCTTTTTTGTGTACATTTTTATTATATAAAAATGGGTAATAGAAATAACTAAATTATGTGAAACTCATTGGAATCTAGTGGGTAGGTATCTTCATTTATGATAGAAATCAATCATAGTGAGGAGAATTGAAAGTGAATACAATGACTTTTGAAAAGTTACAATATAACGAATTAAAGGAAATAGTGAAATCTTATTGTGTAAGTGGATTAGGTAAACAATTATTAAATAAATTAGAGCCGAGTACGAGTATGAAAGTAGTTAAAAATCGTTTAAATGAAACGACGGAAGCACGGGCTATATTAGATGCGGAAGGGCATGTGCCGTTTTTCGGAATCTCTAATATCGATAGTACAATTCAAAAACTAGAAAAAGGAATGATTTTAGATCCGGAAGAATTAATTCGCGTCTCAGACTTTTTACGTGGATGCCGAAAGATAAAACAGTTTATGTTAGAGAAAGAGTTTTTTGCACCAGTATTAGCATCTTATGCAAATTCAATGTCTGAATTTAAAAGTGTGGAAGAGGAAATTAATTTTTCAATTAAAGGAAATAACGTCGACTCAGCTGCTAGCAAGGAACTAAAACGAATTCGAAGTAATATCGATTCTATAGATGGAAAGATTAAAGAACGTTTAACGAAGTTTTTAAATAGTAGTGCGAATAAGAAATATATTCAAGAATTCTTTATTAGTAAAAAGGATGATCGTTATACGATTCCAATTAAATCTTCCTATAAAAACCAAGTGGCAGGAAGTATTGTTGAAGTTTCTTTGAAAGGTTCTACTGTATTTATTGAACCTTCTGCAGTGGCAAAATTAAACGTAGAATTAGCTAGTTTGAAAGCGGAAGAAGCGATGGAAGAATATCAAATTTTAGCTACTTTATCGGGAATGATTTTAGAAAATATTTATAACATAAAAATCAATATGGAACTGATTAGCCAATACGATATGGTGTTTGCGAAGGCGAAATTTAGTAAATATATCGGCGGGATAGAACCGAAGTTAAACGATTATGGCTATATTCATTTAGTGAATTGTAAACATCCGCTTTTAACAGGGAAAGTTGTACCATTAAATTTTGAAATCGGTCAGAACTATCGCAGCTTAATTATTACAGGACCGAATGCGGGCGGGAAAACAATTGTTTTAAAAACGATAGGGTTACTAACGCTAGCAACAATGTCTGGTTTTCACATCGCTGGAGATACAGAAACGGAAATCGCCATTTTCGAAAATGTGTTTGTAGATATTGGGGATAATCAAAGTATAGAAAATGCACTTAGCACATTTTCATCTCATATGAAAAATCTTTCGGAGATTATGAGGTTATCGAATAACAATACGTTGTTACTATTTGATGAAATAGGAAGTGGTACAGAGCCAAATGAAGGAGCTGCACTTGCGATATCTATTTTAGAAGAATTTTATTTTGCGGGATGTATTACAGTTGCAAGTACACATTACGGTGAAATTAAACGTTTTTCAGAAATGCATGATGACTTTATGAATGCGGCAATGCAATTTAATAGTGAAACGTTAGAGCCGCTATATAAATTAATAATAGGAAGATCGGGAGAAAGTAACGCTCTTTGGATTGCTAAAAAAATGGATGTAAGAGAACATGTATTGCAAAAAGCGAAAGGTTATATGGGAAATAAAAAGTACGGTTTAGAGCGAGTGGATGAAAGTAAAATTAGGAAACAAAAAGTTGTGAAAGCAAAAGTAGAAGAGAAGTATGAATATAAAAGAGGGGATCGTGTGAAATTATTAGATCATGATGATTTTGGGATTGTATATAAAGAGAAAGACAATTTTTATAATGTTGTTGTGTTTTATAAAAATGAATTGTTGGAAGTAAATGTGAAGCGAATTTCATTAGATGTTGCAGCGAAAAACTTATACCCAGAAGGATATGATTTAAATAGGTTGTTTGTTGATTATAAAGAAAGAAAAATGCAACATGATATAGAGCGTGGATCGAAAAAAGCGCTTCGTAAAATTCAAAAAGAAATAAGAAAGAATAGAGGATAAAGTAATATGAATATAATTATTAGACAAGAACAGAAAAAAGATTATAGAACGACAGAAGCAGTTGTAAAACAAGCGTTTTTAAATGAAGTATTTAGTGATAAAAAAGAGCATGAACTTGTAAATCGTATTAGAAAATCTGATGCGTTTATTCCCGAGCTATCATTGGTTGCGTTAGATGAAGAAATAGTTGGACACATTATGCTTTCTAAAATAAAAATAGAAACTGCTGGTGTATTAGTGTACTCATTAGCGCTCGCACCAGTTTCAGTTGCACCAGACTATCAGAAGAAAGGCGTTGGTGGAAAGCTCATTTCAGCTGCATTAACGAAAGCAAGAGAACTTGGGTATCAATCTGTTATCGTACTAGGTCATAAAGACTATTATCCAAAGTTTGGTTTTGAGTCAGCTAGTAAGTGGAATATACGAGCGCCATTTGATTTGCCGGAAGAAGTATTTATGGCTAAAGAGCTAACAGATAATGCACTTCGAAATGTAGAAGGAGTCGTTCGATATTCAGAAGCTTTTTCTGAATAGGGGTATCGGCACATCGTTATCAAGCTAATAAAAACAAAATACCCCATCCTTTCTAAGGGCACTGAAAAAGTCCCTTAAAAAGAAAAAGAAGATAACTCTCTACTATATATAGGAGATTATCTTCTTTTTGATTTCTGTATATTGATAAAAATTCTGTTGTTTACTCAAAGTATACACTTTTTCGGTAGCCTCTTCTTTCTATGTATGTCTATAAAAAGAATAACATTTTCTCTGATTTTAAGTATAATGTAATCTTAGGTTGGTAGGGATAGTGTAGTGCCCCATATAGGATGTTTTTACTATTATTTTGAATCTTGGACTTATATAGGTTCGAGTGAATTTTCAATTTTCTTTTTTACAGATTCGATAAATTAGGTTATAATACTTAAAAAACGGAATGAACGTTCATTCCGTTTTTGGGAAAGAGGTGATTTTATGGAGACAACTTCATCGAAACAAGAGGGTATTTTCTCTGCATCCCTTCTGTTATTTGCTGAAAGAGGGTTTAATGGAACAACAATACCTATGATTGCAGAAAAAGCGAATGTAGGGGCAGGTACAATTTATCGTTATTTTGAAAATAAAGAAAGTCTGGTAAATGAACTGTTTCAAAAATATGTAGAAGAGTTTTTATCATGTATTCAAAAGGGGTTAACGAATGAAAAAAAGGCACTTCGAGAGGAGTTTCATCATATTTTTGACGGGATGGTCAAATTTACAATAGACCACCCGCGTGCATTGGGTTTTATCAGTTCGCATAGTCAGGGAACATTTTTAAATAAGAAAAGCCATGCAACATACGAGAAACTAGTAGGGTTTGTTTGTAACTTTTTACAAGAGGGACAAAAACAACAAAAAATACGAGCATTATCTGTAAAAGTACTTATTGCAATCTTATTTGGAAGCTTTATGGAGATTTGCGAGCTTATTGAAAGCAAACAAATACCTCTAACAAATAAGTTGGTTGAAGATGTAGAGGAAAGTTTATGGGCGGCTATCAGCATCGAATCATAGGTTTATAAAAAAGGGAGAGGGTTACAGATGGAAACAAAAGAAATACCGCAACCTAAAACAGATGGAGAGCTTGGAAATTTATCATTATTAAATAAAGAAAAACCAATTCAATCTTTAATGAAAATTAGCGATCAAATGGGGGAAATATTTAAATTTGAAACACCTAGTCGAGTTACTCGCTATGTGTCCAGCCAACGATTAGTTAAAGAGGTGTGTGATGAATCGCGCTTTGATAAGAGTTTAAGCCAAGCACTCAAAAATGTAAGAAGCTTTACTGGAGATGGCCTTTTTACGAGTTGGTCATACGAAAAAAAATGGAAAAAAGCTCATAACATTTTATTACCAAGTTTTAGTCAGCAAGCGATGAAGGGGTATCATGCGATGATGGTAGATATCGCTGTGCAGTTGATTCAAAAATGGGAGCGTTTAAATGTAAATGAGTACATTGATGTGCCAGCTGATATGACACGCTTGACACTTGATACAATTGGACTTTGTGGCTTTAATTATCGCTTTAACAGTTTCTATCGCGATCAGCCCCATCCATTTATTGTGAGCATGGTACGTGCGCTAGATGAGTCAATGAATCGATTACAGCGTGCGAATCCAAATGATTCATTATATGAAGAGGAAAGACTTCAACTTCAAAAAGATATTCAATACATGAATGAGTTAGTCGATAAAATTATTAAGGACCGAAAAGTAAGTGGTGAGCAAGGAGATGATCTGCTTGCACATATGCTAAACGGAAAAGACCCGGAAACAGGAGAAACGTTAGATAATGAAAATATTCGTTATCAAATGATTACATTTTTAATCGCAGGCCATGAAACAACGAGTGGTCTATTGTCGTTCGCGCTGTATTTCTTAGTGAAAAATCCTCACATTTTACATAAAGCAACAGAAGAAGCGGCTCGTGTATTGGTAGATCCTGTTCCTACCTATAGACAAGTGAAGCAGTTGAAATATATTACTATGGTATTAAATGAATCACTTCGTTTATGGCCCACTGCTCCTGCTTTTTCTTTATATCCAAAAGAAGATACCGTACTTGGTGGAGAATATTCGTTGAAGCAGGGAGAAGAGATTACGGTACTTATTCCGCAGCTTCATCGTGATAAAATAATTTGGGGTGAAGATGTAGAGGAATTCAGGCCAGAGCGTTTTGAAAATCCAAGTACAATTCCACAGCACGCATTTAAGCCTTTTGGAAACGGACAACGCGCATGTATAGGGCAACAGTTTGCAATTCATGAAGCGACTCTTGTACTAGGAATGATGCTGAAGCATTTTGATTTTTATGATCATAAAAATTACGAATTAGATATTAAAGAAACCTTGACGCTAAAACCAGAAGGGTTTACCGTAAAAGCGGTATCGAAAAAAGTCCCTCTAGGTGGTATTCCTACTCCTGACCACGAACAGGTAGCAAAAACTGTTCGTAATGTAGTAGACAATGCTCATAACACGCCATTACTCGTACTGTATGGTTCGAATATGGGTACGGCAGAAGGAATAGCACGCAATCTGGTAGATATCGCTCTGAGTAAAGGATTCGCCACACAAGTTGCTCCATTAGATTCTCATGTGGGGAACCTTCCTAAAACAGGAGCAGTATTGATAATTGCTGCTTCATATAATGGGAATCCCCCTGATAATGCGAAAAAGTTTGTAGAGTGGTTGGAGAAAGCATCTGAGCATGAAGTGAAAGATGTTCACTATGCTGTATTTGGCTGCGGCGATAAGAATTGGATCACTACGTACCAAAAGGTACCTTTCTATATTGATGAACAACTTGCCAAAAAAGGAGCCAAGCGTCTAACAGAGCGTGGCGAAGGAGATGCAAGTGATGACTTTGAAGAAGTTTATGAAGAGTGGAGTGAACAACTATGGAATGATGTAGCAGATTACTTCAAACTCGATATCAAGGGTAATGAAACCAATGCATCTACTCTTTCTTTGGAATATGTAGGAAGTGGAGCAGAAGCGATTTTAGCGAAAATGTATCCTACTTTTACAACACAAGTTGTAGAGAATAAAGAATTACAACAATCGTGTCGTGCAAGAAGTACAAGACACTTGGAAATTTGTTTACCCAATAATATAACTTATAAAGAAGGCGATCATTTAGGGGTGATTCCGAGAAACTATCCAGAATTGGTAAATCGTGTACTAACTCGTTTTCAGTTAAATGGATCTAACTATATCCGTTTAACTGGTGATAATACAAAATTAGTTCACCTTCCTTTAAATCGTACAGTTTCAATCAATGAGTTACTTCAATTTGTGGAGCTTCAAGAACCGGTCACAAGAAATCAGTTACGTACAATGGCAGCAAAAACAGTTTGTCCACCGCATAAGAGAGAGATAGAGGCACTATTAGAAACAAAGGTGTATAAAGAACAAGTGTTGTCCAAGCGTTTAACGATGCTTGAATTATTAGAGAAATATCCAGCATGTGAAATGGAATTTGTTGAATTTATCGCATTACTTCCAGCATTGCGTCCACGCTATTATTCAATTTCTTCTTCCCAAAGAGTAAATGACCAGAAATTGAGTATTACCGTTAGTGTTGTGGAAGAAAATGCATGGAGTGGAAATGGAAAATACAAAGGAATTGCGTCTACTTATTTAGCTCAGCTTAAAGAAGGAGATTCCATTACATGTTTTGTTTCAAGTTCACAGTCAGGCTTTGAACTTCCGAAAGAATCTAAAACACCGATTATTATGGTAGGGCCAGGAACAGGAGTTGCACCGTTTAGAGGTTTTCTACAGGCTAGAAAAGCAATGAAAGCCAATGGTCAATCATTAGGTGAAGCACATCTCTATTTTGGATGTCGTTCACTTGAAGAGGACTATCTATATCAAGAAGAGCTTGAGCAAGCGCAGGAAGAAGGAATTGTAACTCTTCACACTGCCTTCTCTCGAATGAAGGATCAGCCGAAAACATACGTTCAGCATTTAATAAAACAAGATAGTGAAAAGCTGATTAAGTTAATTGAGCAAGACGCACACATCTATATATGTGGTGATGGAAGAAGAATGGCACCAGATGTAGAAAATACACTTGTAAAAAGTTACGCTGACATTCACAATTTAAGTGAACAAGAGGCATGTGCATGGTTACAGCAGTTAGAAGAGAAACTGTATTATACAAAAGATGTTTGGGCTGGATAATAAAAATAAATGTGTTGGTTTTACTCCAAGAAGTTGCGTGGTGTATCGTTGAAATCATTTAAAAATTAGCAACAGTTCATTGAAAATTGATAAATGTAAAGTGAAAACGCTATCCTTTCTGTATATTTTTACAAAAGGATAGCGTTTTTCTTATTATTTAGATACAAATTCACCTCAATTTGATAGCGATGGGGTAGCACCACATTGTCATCAAGTTAAGAAATTCATTGTTCCCCAAAGCGAAAAAATGATGTGACTTCTCATAAATAACTATACAGAGAAATTTTTGTGTTATGAGAGTAGTTGCTATATCAATAGCTTCATTATTTATAGCCTTTTTTAATAAGTATTTAAAAAGAAATATGTTAGGAAAAAGTAAAATAAAAGAGTAGAAAAAGCCTAGTAAATTTACTAGTCTTTTCGTTCTCTATATTTTTGTAGTTTTAATATTAGAATTTATTTTAATAAATTCTTTAATAAACAAATCTTTATTCAAAAGCTACATTTCCCTAATTACAGATGACTTCTACCAGTTACATCCATATTATACCCAGTAATAAAACTGGCTTTTTCACTCGCTAGAAATGAAACAACATTTGCAATTTCTTCTGGTTGACCTTCTCTTTTTAAAGCACTCATATTCTTTGCATGTTCTTGACCTTCTTCTGTATGCAGCCAGTTAGCAGTTGAATCCATATCAATGATTCCAGACATTACGGAATTAACCGTAATTCCTTTTTCATCCAATTCCTTTGCTAGTGTAAACGTCATTGTATTAATTGCCCTTTTGTCATACTGTATATCATCATATACGGAAATATGATACATGTCACATCTGAGGATAGATTTATTATCCTACCATTGGATTCTATAAGTCCGATTAGAGATTGTGTGATAAAATATGGTGCTTTAACATTTGCATTAAATAGACGATCGAACTCATCATAGTCCACTTCTCCAAATTCATTTGATGTAGCATGTCCAGCATTGTGAACAATTGTATGCAGTGATACATTAACATCTTGGATTATCATTTTCTTGATTTTTTAAATGAATTCTTTAATCCCTTTACTGGAGTTGAAATCACCTTGAATTACATGTGCTTGTCTGCCAATTGATTCAATTTTTGCTTTGACTTGATTGGCTTTTTCAATATTTTGATTATATCGCAATGTGAAAATAGTACATCGAATGTACACAATTGTTTTAATTTTAAGATAATTTTTTCGTGTAAAATTAACATTGTGAATAGCTGAACATTCACAATGTTAATTTTGTTTAAATTTATTAAGTAGCTAAATTCATTTAGCGAGGGAGGTGTTTAGTATGAAAAAAAATTTGAAAAACAGGTAACAGAACAAGAACATAGACACGTAAGACAACGCTTCGCTAAATCCGCAGGATTTCAAAGTCTTCGTCATGCTTTCCGAACCTTGAAAGGCATTGAAGCTGTTCACGCTTTATATAAAGGAAAACGAAATCTATTAACAAGCGTATAAAATAGAGAGCCTTCGGATGGATTACTCTACTCTTTAATAAACTTTGCAACAGAACCATTATTTATATAGGGGGAATTATAAATGTTTGAAGTTATGGGTTATTTTAGTATAGACCGTAGTTGGGCTACTAAAACTGTAGATGCTATTGATGCAGTAGGTTGGGGAGTTGTAGCTGCAAGTACAATCGCTGCAATTATTACAGCTGGTGGGTTAGCTGTGACAAGTGCAATGATTGATGCAGCTATTTACACTGTTAAAGATTATCTAAGTAGAAGCCTAAAAGCACAAGCTGTTGTATGGTAATCAAATGATTACAGTTAAAATAGGAGAGATGTTTATCTCTCCTATTTTTTCTATAGAAAACGTATAGCGAGTCTAAATGGAGGAAAAGTAATGAAAGATTCTCAGATGATTATTCTGAAAAATATAGTTTTAGAGCAGATTCGTCAAGATTTTGCTGGAGTAACTGAGAAAATTAAAACTAAATTAGGAATTAGACTTCCGACTTCATTAAGTTGGATTATTACACTTCTATTTCAAAATACATTAATTTTATTTTTTGCCTTATTATTTGAGGGTGTTACAGACCCGGAAATTAGAAATATAGTTATAGTTGCTGTTTTGTTATTTAATTGTCTTCTTCCAAGTGCAATGGCTAGACAAAACTCAATTAGAGTTAGTAATAACCCTTTGTATGATTTATTATGGCAATCTAAATTCAATCGTAATAAATTATTAAATTTTACACTATTAGCTGAAGTACTAGTTTTCTGGTTACATGAATTAATGCTTGAAATTATTGCATTCTATGTAATCATTAGGATATCCCCTGATTGGATTACTAGTATTATTTTTTGTGTAGGTTGGTTTCTTTTAGTGTCATCAATTTATTTTTCAAAAATGAAGAAATTAGTTTTAGAGTCCTGGGAAACATCTATCTCTGTTTCAAAATATACAGAACTATTTTATATATTAAAAATAGGAATTATAGCATCAATTATTTGGTTTTTAACTAAACTATTATTTATGCCTATAATTCAAAAACCCATTACTAAAGATATCTACCAACAAGGAATTTATAAATTATTTAGCTATTTCTCTAGTCGCGTAGAACACATTTTTAAGGGGAATTTAGGGGTAATTTTCAACTATTTTCAATTTGGTTGGCTTTATTACATTTTAGGTGTACTCTTAATTTTGTATATAATTTCAGCTAGTTATTTTTTTTACTTTTACTCAATTCAAACACATCTAGTTAAGTATAAAAATAGAGTACATCTTAACTACTCAACTAGTAAAATTTTTAAATTTTATCGATGGTTAAGTAAAGTATTTTATAAAAACCATCCTTGGGTTAACAGAGATGTAATTATTCTCGAACGAGTTATAGTAAACTCAAATCTCCCGCATAGAATATTTTTGTTTATACCGCCTGCAATTAGTGCTTTAATTGGTTTTACAATCTTATTGTTAGGAAATTTACAATTTTATTCTAATTTTATTTTGGCATTCTGGTTTATTGGCTGGATGGCGTTGTCGCAAACTAGTTGGTTATGGTTATTAAATTATCCAATCTTACATCCAGGAAGTGAATTGAGACAAATTGATTTGGTTAAATTATCTCCACATTTTACTGTTCAACAATTTTTAGATAGTAAAAGGAAATTACTTAATATTTTAGCTTTTCCATTGCAATGTTTCCTTACAATTACATTATTAATAGGTTTCATTTTATTACAAGCTTCTATTTACGAATTGATTATAGGAATTATTGGAATATGGTTACTCTTCTTTATAAATAGTGGATTATCAACATATTGGATGAAACTATGTAGTCGTTTTGATTATGCAAATATGTTTATGGTACGTTTAGATAGTTACGAAGCTAAATTTCTACAACAATTCTTTATGATTCCAAAACGTATAATTAATGGCCTATTATTTATTACATTTTTCATTGGGGCATTTATTAGTGTTGAATTGAGTCAACGACTCATCTATGACATTTTTTTAATCATAGTAGTATTATGGGGATTTAGTTTATACTTTGTAAAAAAATAGCGTAATAAAAGGTCGGATTGGAACAATGAAAAAAATAATAGCTCACATAAATTTGAAATATATATGGTCAAATTACTCTAGAAAATTCACTTTAATTTTTTTTATATTTATAGCGTCGTGTATATGGGGAGGCATCTATCAAAGCCATCAAGAGCCTTTGCCACCCAATCCTCCAGATTATAATTGGATGCATTATTTCTCACACAACATGAAACAATCCTTATTTTCTATTATTGTAGGATTTATTACTTATGGGATTGGTAGCTTCATATTGTTATTTATGAATGGAATAGTAATAGGAATTGTACTAGCAATGACAATACAACATAACATGGTAGACACTATTTTTACAGCATTTTTACCACATGCTATTTTCGAATTACCAGCTATGATGCTAGTTGCCCTTGTACCATTTATAATTTGGAATTTTATAAAAAAAAGTATACGGAATCGTAAGATTCAATATACCTTAATTAAAGCTGAAGTCATTCCTTCAGTTGTATTAATAGTGATTTTATTATTTATAGCCTCAATTATGGAAAGTATGTTTGCCATTTAAAAAAGGAGTTTTCATTATGCTTGAGATAAAAAATTTAAAATTTCAATATGAAGAAAATATTCCATTGCTACAGAATATTTCATTTTCTGCAAAACCAGGAGATATTATCTGGCTCCAAGGATCTAATGGCTGTGGAAAAAGTACATTATTACGTATAATTGCGCAGCTGATTGAAGTTGATTATGAACTTTACTATAATCAAAAAAAAATGGGATCAAAAGAAGAAATACTAACAGATTTAATTTATATCCCTTCTGAGCCCTATCTTTTTGATTATTTAACTGGTGAAGAAAATGCAGAGTTTTTACAGACTTTATTTGACATCTCCGAAAGTGATTTTCATAAATTTTTCTTGGAAATGACAGAAGAATTTAAGGTGAAACATGTACTTCAAAAATTTGTACAAGAATATTCTTTAGGAATGCGGCACAAATTGTATTGGTCCGCAGTTTTTGCCCGTAACGCACCAATTATATTATTAGATGAACCATTTTCATCATTAGACAAGAGTTCTCAAGAAATCGCTATTAGAATGTTGAAACAAAAAGCGGCTGAAGGAGCAATTATAATATTCGTTTCTCACCTTCCTGAAATTAGTGATAAGCTGGCAACTAGAGGATTAACCTTAGAAGATGGAACCATAATTAATAGGTTTTAACGGTTAGTTTGTAGAAAAGGATGAGAGTTTAATGAATCATTTGAATCAATTAATAGGAATTTTGTTAGGTTTAATTATGTACCTTTGTATAATAATAAGCATTAAAATTGGGGATAATACGTACATTGGAGATTACTTTTTTAAATTATTTAACATAAATAATAATAAATTTATTGTTGCACTCACCTTTTTTGTATGTTTATGGATTGTTGGAAAGATATTTAAAGAAAAACAGGCGATATGGTTAAATTGGGGACGGCTATTTTTAACAGGACTAATGTTGGTTGCTTTAGTTTCATATTTAGTAATGTAATAGCACTATTAATCCCATAATATGACACATTACATACATTATAACTAGGAAATTTAATAATATTATTAAATTTAATTACAAAGAAAGAGAAGAATGTTTGTCATTCTTCTCTTTCTTTGTAATGTTTACTAAAATCCATATCAAGGGGTTGTTCTTTTAGGTGATTCTGTTGCAAAGTTTCCTAAGAGATAAACAGAGGCATGAAAGTATGAGGAAAGATTATGCGACTACTAGTAATTGCTGCAATTCATGAATCCCGATGATATTAGTATGTTTGCATGATATTACTGGGCTTTTATTTGGATATTTAACGACATGTTTTACAATTTATAAAAAGATGTAAACTTAGTTTTACTTTTTATAGATGCATCTTTTTAAAAAGTGATGTTTAGAATTGTATAATTATTTTATAGCAAAGAAAAAACATCTATCATGGATGCTTTTTAAAATTATATATATTTGTACTAGAATCGAGTTTTTTAATTTTTAGCAATAAAAAAGAATTCGTTAATAAATGACAATTATGAAATTAATCCGCTCATTATACTAATGAATTGACCAATCTTCGTCGCAACTTGGGAGCCAGCATCAACCATTGAATTAATGTCAGTTAAAGATGCTTTTGTTCGTCTAAGGAGAGCGGGCTTTACAGCTTCACCTTATTCTACCTTTTGAACTACTTCTTCAACAAAATCTAAAGCATCCTCTTTAACATCTGGATTCTCTATAGATGTTTCTTTTAGTAATTGTATTAATTCTTGAGCTACCTTTCTAGCAAAACCTCGTAAGATATTTGGAGATAAGAAGCTTGGAATTTCTGGAGCAAATAGTTGTAATTCATCAGATACAGAAATAGACATACAAAAACGCCATCCTTTCTTATGATTCTACAGAAAGAATGGCGTATTTTTTCATTTTAGGGGGTATTTTGTTTTGTTAGCTTGATAGCGATGTTGCCATATTTCTAAAAAACTAAAAATAGAAAAGGTAAGATTGTGGAATGCAATCTTACCTTTAGTATCAGGAGAAGTAAATAGGGTGATAGTCATTACAAGTGTATAAGATTTCTTGTAACTTCTAAATTAAAGGTTTTACCCAAAGTTGAGAAAAATCCACATATCCAAAATATTTCATCTTAATATTCGTTAAATCTGATGAAAAAGGAATCTGACGTTTATCATAGTATATAGGGATCATAATTGAGGAATCTATCAGTTCTTTTTCAAGATTTTTATTTAATAAAGCCCACTCTTCAAAAGGTGTATGCTTGTATGTAGCAAGGTATTTTTTTAATAGCTTATTTGTTTTTACAATCTTAGCCAACGGTGAATATCTAGTCGTTAGAAAATAATAAAATGATATCTCTTGATTCATCTCAAATACTTCACCATGAATAAAGAAATCAACTTGTTCATTAAGTTTTTCATCTCTAAGATATTTTTCGAAAGGAACCCATTTAACTAGAAAAGGTATATTTTCTTTTTCTAAGACATCCATTAACCATTGTGTTGTTTTTTCTGTATACTGAGTAGCTTTTATAATAAGTGGTTCTTTAAATTTGGGACGTTTTCTTTTTGGAATATCGATTTGATGATCGATGTCTTTCAAGCAATTTTTAGTATTTGGTTTTTTTTGAGAATCATATTCGTGAATATGATTAATATTGTTAGCAATAATATAATGTAAGTAATTACGAACATCTCTTCGCTGAATTGCTGAATTACGCCAAGCATTCATAATAATAACACCGAAGCCCGAATTCTTTTCTACTTGAAACGTAGAATTGTTTTCATGGTGCTTGGAAGATTGATAAATCGTATCAAATTCTAGAGGAACCTGAATGAATTCTACTGTATCTAGCAAAGGTCTTTCCTGAAAATGATCATGAAATGCTATCAATGATGTCTTTTCTTGGTTATTCTCTCCTATATAAAAACCACCGGTTCCTACAATTAGACCGTTATTTTCTTTGTAAATGCTTGTATTTATCATACATAACATTTGTAAACAATAGCTACAACCATCCGGATAATGTATATCGATAACTAATGGTGATACAATATCTATTTTTTCTATGGGTGCCCATAAATCTTTATAATAGTTATGATTACGTAGTTTTGAGAGACATAGTTTCACGTCAGCCGCTGTTAAGATGGATCCATCATGAAATTTTATGGACTTTTTTAAATATAGTCTAAGTTTAGATGGAGTTAAATCCCAACTGTGAGCTATTTCAGGAAATATGTTTCCCTTTTCATCCATATAAACAAGACGATTGAAAACGTTCGCTACAATATGTGCACTGTGTACATCGGCAGCCTCGAGCGGATGTGTTGTTAAAAAGGGGTTTCTTTTAGGAATAATTAATTTATCATCCGAATTATGTATATAGCCAAATTTTGAGTGGAATTTCGTCATTAAGCGTAGTTTACTGTTCGGGGACCAATTATATAGTAAATATTTACTGCTTTTTTCAACAGGCTGTTGGTCCATAATTTCAATTACTTGTGATTCATAGATTTGTTCTATATTTTTAATCCATTGAAGAGAGGAGGTATTTCCTCTGCCTTTTCCAGAAGTGAAAATTAGCCAACCTTCGTCCATCCATTTGTGTAAGTAACGTACTGTTTGCTTTGTACTTAAATTTAAAAAATCTGCTAGGTCCTTTATTTTTATATTTCCTGAAGAAAATGATTGCCATAAATCCAATAAATTTTTATCCAATTTCCTATCTCCTTCAATAAGTGGACATATTTTTCTGAATATGTCCATTTTTCATTTAGTAAGTCTAGTTTAATATAACATTAGATAAAAGGAGGAGATACTATGAATTGGAAAGACTTTGAGCAAAATATAAAAGTACGCTTAATTACATCATTTTTTAATCGTGCTGTTACATCAGCAGTAATGCCTTTTATGGCATTGTTTTTTGCTCAAGAAATAAATAAAGTATGGGCCGGATTATTTTTAATCTTAACGGTTATTTTAAGTTTTTTCTCAAATTTAATTGGAGGTTACATTTCAGATCGCTTTCAACGGAAGAGAATCTTATTGTTAACTTCTTTTACTAGTACTGTAATGTTTTTATTCATGACCTTAAGTTTATTTACTACAGATAAGATGATTTGGTTATTTGCAATCGCTTATGTCGGTTTTTTAATATCTAGCAGTCTTGGTCGCCCATCCATGCAAGCTATTATCATAGACTCTACTACACCAGAAAATCGAAAGGCTGTTTATACAATTGACTATTGGCTTATGAATCTTTCTATGGCAATTGGTGCAGCATTAGGTGGATTTTTATACATGAATCATCAAAAAGAGTTGTTTATCATGCTAACTTTTGTTTCTGCTATGTTACCGATTGCTTATAAAATTTGGCTAGTTACAGAAGGTAAAGAGCTCTTAGAAAAGGAGCATGAAAATATAGTATTTGATCTAATTCAAAACTATAAAGTGGCTATTCAAGATGGGGCATTTTTAAGAGTTGTAATAGGATCTACCTGTATATTTGCAGCAGAGTTTTCTTTAAACAGTTATATTGGTATACGACTTTCAGAAACATTCGATACAGTGAACGTTGGGAATTTTGAAATAGCAGGAGTAAGGATGTTGAGTATTCTTAACATACAAAATATGCTTTTAGTAGTATGTTTAACGTTCATTGTAAATAAATTTACAGATCGTTTAAGCGGAAAGAAAGCGTTACTCTTAGGTCTTGTGCTCTATGGTATAGGCTATATAACAGTAACATCTGCAAAGACTTGGTACGTACTGATTATTTTTAATTTTATTGCTACCGTTGGTGAACTTGTCTACTCTCCGGTCAGAAATGCAGAACAGGCTAATATGATTCCGGCTGATAAAAGAGGATCGTATTCAGCTTTAGCTGGTCTATCATATATTGGCGCGGATTTGATTGCAAGAATGACTATTATCGTTGGTGCATTCTTGATTCCTACCATGATGTCTGTTTACATTGGGATCATTGTAATAATCGGTACATTCCTCTTATACACTGGACTATTCGTCAGAAACAATATTCAGTCTAAAGAAATATTGAATAAAATGTCATCATAATATTTTGCTTTAATAGTTGTAAACGAAAGGGTTTAATAGGGGCAAAGAGGACAAAAGATGTGGAAAATCACTTTACAATTAAATTCTATGAAATTTATCATATAAGATTAACCCTTTTTAAGCTACCATGTAAGAACAATATTTTCTTACATATTCTGTATTGAAGTATAAACTCAGGGTGATACATATTATACATGATTAAATTTAGATAATAATTTATAGGATAATCAGTTTATTATGAGGGTTAATTATCCTTTTTTATTTTTATAATTGAATGTATAAATGAAGATTTAAAATTTGGTATTAATAGTTTAATATATAAATATTGATCAGAACGTTAGTTTATTTTTGGGGGAAAGCCCACAGTGGGAGGCTTTCCTCGAAGTCGATAGACTTCGAGGAACTCAAAGAAACAATAATTTTAGTTTAATAAAGAATTACGCTATACTTATGCTTAAATATATATTATTGGAGATGTTGAAGTATGGGAATTATTAATAAACATATCACTCTCGATGAAATAGAGATAATAAGAAACTCATTAGATAAATTGCATGAATACCATAACAGTAAATCAAAATTTTTTTCTGGTGATTATCCAAGAATTACATTTGAGGAACGTATTGAAGAATATAGAAGAAATTCAAAGTATGGAGAATACAGAATTGAATTATTGATTGAGTCAGAAACAGACAATATATTAGGATTTTGTATAGCATATAGTAAAAAAGTAAGTGGGAAGATCGAGGTTCTATTTGTTGATGAAAAATATCGAAGAAACGGATTGGGTTTGAAATTAATGAATAGTGCAGTGGAATGGTTTAAAGAAAAGCAAATATATGAAATTGAATTAACAGTAGTGTACGGGAATGAAGTTGTATCGTTTTATCAGAAGTTGGGATTCTATCCACGTTCAATTAGTATGACAACTAAATCATAACGATATTACGAGAATGTTTTTTTATTCACGTTTTTATCAAGTTTTATAGGGTTTATGTAATCAAAACTTATTTCAAGTCTATAATAACGAAAAGGCAGGGACATATTTAATATGTCCCTGCCTTTTCGTTATTAACTTTAGTCTCTACAACCTAAATATGACTAATATGTATCACCCTTTACATTTTATGACCTTTTAAGATTTATGTCTTGATAAGTTATAAATGATCAAACTCTATTTTAAATCTATAATAATCTTTAAAAATACACCTTATCAAGGTTTATTTGGTATGCGAATTTTAGAAAACAAATAAACAAAATATCAAGCATGTAGACAACAAGAACGGAAGTTCATAGAAAAACAAATATTAGCTTGATGGCAATGTTGCCATACCTGAAAAAATCTTGTAATATTCTTTAGCTATTTGCATCAGAACTCATATTTTTATTTCTCCTTTTTTGAAATGTGTTATTACTTGTAACTGTATTTTCACTTGAAGAGTTAGTAATAACAAAAATTCCTCCAATAACCAATAGCATGCCGGTAATATGATACCAGAAAAGAGGTTCATGTAATATGAAGGCAGATAAAACTACAGTGCTTATAGGCATTAAAGCGGTAAATACTGCTGCTGTCCCCGCTGAGACTACTTCTAACCCCTGATTCATTAATAGAACCGCTAATACAGTAATTACAACTCCTGTATAGAGTACGAGTAACCACACCAATGGAGATACGGTAAAAAAGTTAAAATGTAAGGATTGATATATTGCAGAAGGTAAAAATAGTACCGCGCCTGTCAAACTCATAATTGTTGTCATCGTTAAAGGTCTTAAAGGTGTAGAAATTAATTTGCCAAAGGAAAAGAAAATCGCTTCTCCAATAACAGCGCAGAAGATCAACATATTTCCTATTAATGAATGTGAGCCTACATTAAAATTTAAAAGTTGGCCAAAAACATTAATAGACAATGTACCTAGAATGGTTAAAAGGATCCCTCCTATTTTATTCATTCCTAATTTCTCTTTTAGAAAAAAATAAGAGATTAAAGCCATGATTGCAGGCGTACCACTCATAATAATACCGCTATCTAAAGCTGTTGTTTGTCTTAAACCATATAATGTGCAAACACTAAATAAAAATACACCTATGAAACTTTGAAGAAAAAATATGATGTAATCCTTTTTTACGAGTTTAGGCATTTTTTCACCTTTATATAAAAATAAAGGAAGTAGTATTAAGGAAGCAATTAATAATCGAAGTTCAGAAGCAATAAAAATAGGAAGTTCTTTAATAATGTATTTATTAACAATAACAAAACTTCCAATTGCAATCATTGCAAATGACATTTGAATATAAGCAATTCTTTGTTTGGACATAAGGAATTCCTTTCTCACTAGATTGTTAGTATGAATAGTTAGAGTATTGCTTGTTATTACGTATCTTTTAATGGTGTAACCTCGTTTATAGGGAGTTGGTGCTTTTAGAAAACAAGGATTTCTAAAAATCATAACTAACAATAGCATACCGTATCTTATATTTGCAAAATAAAAAATTGATTATTTTTTGAGAAATTTATACAGAATACTCACCTATAAATTTAAAAAAATATTTTCTAGTTATGTTTCTTCCCGTTTCAATAACACTATTATTTCAAGATAACTTGAATATTGCTTTATTTTATTTGAATGCTTATATTTTCAATAAACTTTCTAGGGATTAATTTCGATGTTGAGAAAAATAATTATATTCAGAATATTGTTGACTGTTATTTTTTAGGGATGATACTATGAACAACGTGATAAACAAATTTCAAATTTCATCTAAGCTCTATATGATGGCAGTGTAGCCAAGTGGTAAGGCATAGGTCTGCAAAACCTAATTCCTTGGTTCAAATCCAAGCACTGCCTCCATACATTTTAAGGGGGTAACATATGTCGAATTCAATGAATGTAAAAAAGAAAGGAATTCATCAATTAGTTGCATCAGAAGAAGAGATGATGAAGTTAATCAGTGCAGAATTAAAAAATACTGATCATGAAGAATTAGTAATTATGTCAGGGCATTTTATGCTCTTTTTTAATGAAGAAACAAATAACTTAACTCCTGGAATTATCGAAGAACAGAAAACGGATGTAATGAAAGAGAGGATTTCACGTAGAGTAGGTATATTCCCTTTATACACTTGGAATATGGGAATTCAATTAGGCGAACAATTTTATGAACAGTTTAAAGATATTAAATTCCTGTTATTAATTAATGATTGGCAATATGTACCGTCTACTAACGCAAATGTTAGTGATCTTCGCAAAGAATTTTATGAGAGATATACAGAAATTCCAGAGGCTTACATGACAAGTTTAGAGCAGAGTAAGTACTTTAATCATGAAAGTATTTTGTCTAGCAGAAAAAATTCGATTTTTTTCCCTGAAACTTGGCTTAAATATCGATTTCAAAAGAGCGCTAGTAAGTTAGTAAAAGAAGGAAAGTTAGAAAAAAGAATGCTAAATGATCGAGAAAACCAATCCGAAGTATCGTTTGTAGATGAGGATGGAAATTATAAAACGCTAATTAGTTGTGGTGTAACTGGGTGTGCAGGAGAAATTACAGAAATGATTGCGGAGGTACATAAGGCAGGTTATAGATCCTTGTTATTATTCGCACCTGGAGAGTGTTACCAACCAGTACGTACCGGTATTGAAATTGCCCTTAATCTTTATAATTTAACTGGTATGAAAGTTATCGTGGCAGATCCAGGAGGAAGCGGTGAAATGTCAAAAGAAGAAATCTATGAAAAAACCGTTAATTTCTCTGTCTATTCTTCGTAATAAAGGGGGCAATGTTTATGAAGCAGGTTTACTTGGATTATGCTGCTACTACTCCTTGTCATAATAAAGTAATTGAAGTGGTAGAGAAATACATGAAAACAGAATTTGCAAATCCATCGTCTCAGCATGTAATGGGAAAAAAGGCACAGTATGCGGTGTATCAAGCGCAGAGTAAAATTGCTGTTTCTATTGGGGCTCAGAAAGAAGAAATTATATTTACTTCGGGTGCAACAGAAAGTAACAACCTGGCGTTGTTAGGAGCAATTGATTATCATGAAAAAGAACCCGTAAATGTAATTCTCTCTCCTATAGACCATAAATCGATTTTAGAGGTTGGAAAAGAGTTACAAAGAAGAGGTATCATCGTAAAATATGTGGATATTAACCGTGATGGAACCATTTGCTTAGATTCATTGAGGTCTTTGTTAGATGATGATACAAGGGTTGTTAGTTTTGCGTATGTTAATTCTGAAATTGGGACGATTCAACCTATTAATGAGATCTCTGCTTTATGTAGAAAGTATAGAACATTGATACATGTAGATGCTGTTCAAGCCTTTGGAAAAATACCAATAGATGTGAAAGAATTGGATATAGATGCTTTATCATTATCGGGACATAAAATTTATGGCCCAAAAGGTATAGGCATTTTATATGTAAACCAGCAAAAACAGGAATATTTCCGTCCTTTATTATTTGGTGGTGAACAAACATATTTGCGCAGTGGGACATTACCAACTTCACTAATAGCTGGTATGGGCGTAGCTAGTGATATAGCTATATTAGAACTAGAAGAGAATTATAAAAAAGCAATGAAATTAAGGACACTTGTCGTAAATCGAATCCAACAAGAAATACCTTTCTCTCGCGTAAATGTTTGCATGGAAAATAGCATCCCTCATATCATAAATATAATGATTCCAAACATTAGTTCAGAAACACTTATAGCGGGTATGAGAACTGTTTCTATCTCTTCCGGATCTGCTTGTAATTCAAATAGTTTAGAACCATCGTATGTATTACAAAAGATTGGATTATCTAAAGAAGAAGCGAATAGTTCTATTCGTATATCAATTAGTCCATATATAAGCGAAGAAAAAATCTTATACGCTGTTGATGAGATTGTAGCTAAAATTAAAGATATTTATTGTGTGAAACAAGGTTTTTAATAAAAATAGGGTTCTGGTGCAAATATATGACAAAGAACATAGATAATCGTATATTCCTAACATAATCGTATTTTATGCTATAAGTTCAAACACTCGGTGAGTGAGCTCTTTTTGTTTTCGGGCAGACTGATTCTTTACATCACTTTGTCCCTTTTTTATCATATGCATGGTTTCCACACCACTCAATATAGAAGTTGTTGTTTTATACGACTTAAATCCCAACATAGAACGCACACGTTTTTTGATAAAACTATAACATTGTTGAGTTTTATTATTAAGATATTTCGTTGTATTTAGTTGTATACTTTCGGACATATGGTTCTCTTCTTTCAATTCTTATATCGCTACAGGAGAAGCAGGGTTCTTATCTAATGTCATCATCTGAGGTTTAGAAACGTAAGAAATACTATACTAGCAAGGATAATTATCATAAGAAGAATGGGGTTTGGAAACAAAGAAGTAAGTAAATATAAGGGGAAATCATTTTTGATTAAATTTATAATTGCTATTTCAGGCGCTGCCGTGATCGGTTTAGCGTCTTATTTTGGATATCACCAACATATTGGGAAGATCTCATACTAATAAGGGTTTTTGAAGCGCGTATTTCTTCGCTATAGCGGATTGGCTGCCCTTATCATTAAAAAACTTTCTACAACTTGTATCTTTCATTCAGTCACTCACTCAGCTTGATTTCGGTCTTTTATTTGATATAAACAAATAAGGGCGCTCTTTATATTTGTGAAAGTTTCATTCTACTAAGTAGTTTTTTAATGTTTGTATTAATTTGGGTATTTTTTCTAATCTCTTCGAAAAGGTGGCATAAGCGTAATTAAGAAGTTACATCTTACACCAAAAGGTACACCTTTTGGGACGCTTTTCAATTTTATATATTTAGTGATGAGAAAACCCTCACTAATCAAAGCGTCACTTTATGTGAAAATAGGTAGTATGTAATAAAATTTTTAAAATATGCATTATTTCATGCAAACGATTGCTTTATTTGTTTTATAATGAAAACGGATACATAAAGGTTTTAATAAATTAATAAAGTGAAATGGAGAGAAGAGATGAAGAGACAGTTTCAACATTTTAGTATGGTTATCGTATTTGTAATTGTGTTATGTGTATCATTTTTATTCCCTCAAGCAAGTTTTGCAGCTGTAAATGGGAAGGCAATGAATCGAGATTACAAAGCATATATAATGGCACCGTTAAAGAAAATTCCAGAAGTGACGAATTGGGAAACGTTTGAAAATGACTTGCGGTGGGCAAAGCAAAATGGCTTTTATGCAATTACTGTTGATTTTTGGTGGGGAGATATGGAAAAGGAAGGAGATCAGCAATTTGATTTTTCGTATGCACAGCGTTTTGCTCAATCTGTAAAAAATGCGGGCATGAAGATGGTTCCCATTCTTTCTACCCATCAGTGCGGTGGGAACGTTGGCGATGATTGTAATGTACCAATTCCCTCGTGGGTTTGGAAGCAAAAATCAGATGACAGTTTGTATTTTAAATCTGAGACAGGAAACATTAATAAAGAAACATTAAATCCACTAGCTTCTGATGTGATCCAAAAGGAATATAGCGAATTATACACAGCATTTGCAGCAGCAATGGAACCGTATAAAGATGTGATTGCAAAAATTTATTTATCCGGGGGACCAGCTGGTGAGATGCGATATCCTTCTTATACATCTGCTGATGGAACTGGTTATCCATCACGTGGAAAGTTCCAAGCATATACAGAATTCGCAAAATCAAAATTTCGTTCCTGGGCATTAAATAAATACAACTCTCTAGCAGGAGTGAATCAAGCATGGGGTACAAAACTTACTTCGGTTTTAGAGATTCTACCGCCTAGTGATGGAGAACAGTTTCTTATGAATGGCTATAAATCTTCATACGGAAAAGACTATTTAGAGTGGTATCAGGGGGTATTGGAAAGTCATACAAAATTAATTGGCGAATTGGCACATAACGCGTTTGATAAAACTTTCAACGTGCCGATTGGTGCAAAAGTAGCCGGAGTACATTGGCAATACAACAACCCTAATATACCTCATGGAGCTGAAAAACCAGCAGGGTATAATGATTATAGTCGTTTATTAGATGCTTTCAAAAGTGCAAATTTAGACTTAACATTTACTTGTTTAGAGATGACAGACAAAGGTGGTTATCCAGAATATTCGATGCCAAAAACATTGGTACAAGAAATTGCAAAGCTAGCCAATGAAAAGGGAATTGTATTAAATGGAGAGAACGCTCTAAGTATTGGAAATGAAGCGGAGTACAAACGAGTTGCAGAAATGGCCTTTAATTATAATTTCGCTGGATTTACGCTACTTCGTTACCAAGATGTCATATATAATAATTCATTAATGGGAAAATTTAAGGACTTATTAGGAGTGAATCCTATCGTACAAACTATTGTTGTGAAAAATGCTCCTACGACAATGGGGGATACAGTTTATATTTCAGGAGATCGCGCGGAATTAGGACAGTGGGATACTAGGCAATATCCAATTCGATTATCTTATGATGCTTTAAGTAACGACTGGAGAGGGAATGTTGTTTTACCAGCCCAAAGGAATGTTCAATTTAAGGCATTCATCAAAAATACAGAGGGATTGGTTAAAACATGGCAACAAAATCAACAAAATTGGACTCCGGTACCACCGAATTCCACAGTATATACAAGTTGGTGGTAATGAAGAACCAGAAAAATTCCAATCAGCTTTTGATGAATGTATTAAAATAGAGAATATGAAATTTTTATAAACTGAGAAGTATGAGAATCGAAACCTTTAGCCATAATTACGACTAAAGGTTTTTTAGTATAAAAAATAAAGCAAATATAAAATTACAAGGAGACAATTTTATGGAAAATAATAAAAATGGAATACTCGCTTTTATCGTTTTAGCTTTAGGTTTAGTGTTTTTTGTTGGGGGCATGGTTTATTCATTATGGGGGTGATTTTGAATACTTACATGTGTATCTTTGGAAAGGGAGTAACGAATTGGTCAACAAATGACTCCAAAAAATGCGGTGACATACATCGTTGCAATTTTTTAGAAAACAAGTATAGTCATTAGAAATCGATACGTTCATAGTAAAAACGCCATCCCTTCTGTATATTTCTACAAAAGAGAATAGCGTTTTTTGTTTAAACTTATAATACATTACAAAAAACGAATTCATATTGGCTTGAAAGATAAAGGAGATTAAGATGTATCACTGAATGGATAGTAAAGTTGTATGAACATACCACTAGTTAAAGAAAATTCATATGTCGTGGACCTTTTGAAATAGATGGAATTATGAAAAAATGATAACGAAAAGCGCAAATTACATGTTCTATTTTTGATGGAATACTACCGACTATTTCTAGTAAACATACGGTTCGACTTTTCGATTATAATGCGAAGTATGATAAAAGAAGTTGTAAAACTTCCTGTTAGGATACATGAACGTGTTACCGAGATGACAATGTCTCTAGCATTAAAATGCAATGTGTATGCTAGAGGCGATATGATTTTAAAGGATGGAACTTCATATGTTATAGAAGTTAATACATTACTAGAAGTGACCAAAGATAGCTTGCTGCCCAAAAGCGCTCATGCGATGGGAATTACCTTCAGTAAACTACTGGTGATTATTGAAACTTCCTTATAGGTTAGGAGGAGGGAAGGTTTCTGATAGAGTATTAAAATCTTTTTACATTATTATTTATATAAATAGATTTTGCGTATAGTGTATTCTCGTTTTTATTTTTAATAATCTATGAAGATATGAAACAGTACTAAGTTAATGTGACTACAGCTAGGAGGAATTTTTGATGACCAATTGGTTTCAATTAGATAAAGAATATATAATGCCTACGTATTGTCGTACAACGGTTGCTATAGAAAGGGGAGAAGGGTGTAAACTTTATGATGTGAATGGTAAAGAATATCTAGATTTATTTTCCGGTGTAGGAGTGAATATATTAGGTTACAATCATCCTAATATTTTGCAAGCCACTTTAGAACAAGTGGAAAGATGTTTACATCTTCCTTTTCATTTTTTAAATCCAGTTGCTATTGAATATGCAAAGAAATTAGTCGATTATTCTTTGGAAAATGGTAAAGTCTTTTATACAAACTCTGGTACTGAGGCTACAGAAACAACTTTGAAATTAATCGACAAGTATAGAAATGCAACAAACGAAGAACGTGAGGGAGTAATTGTACTTAAAGACAGTTTCCACGGACGAACATTAGGGGCTCTTCATTTTACGAGACAAGAAAGTATATATCAAAATTTCCCTCAAACTTCTATTCCTGTATATGAAGTGGAACGAGAAAATCTAGAAGAACTAGAAGAAACGATAATTAAGGAAAAACCGATTGCTATTATGTTAGAGCCTGTATTAGGAAGTGGTGGAATATATCCTTTATCAAGTGAATATTTAAAAGGGGTTCAGTTTCTGTGTGAAAAGTATAATATACTTCTTATTGTTGATGAAGTACAAAGTGGCATGGGCAGAACTGGAAAATTGTTTGCTTATCAGCATTTTGATATTACACCTGATATTATTCAATTTGGTAAAGGAGCAGGGGGCGGGATACCGTTAGGAGGAATAATAGTAGGTCCACGATTATGTAATACATTTTCACCGGGAGATCATGGAACAACATTTGCTCATTCACCAATCGGTACAGCTTTAGGATTAACTGTATTAAAAACATTAATTGATGATGGTTTAATGCGAGAATCATATGAAACATCACTATATTTAAACGACAAACTTCAAGAAATTCAGAAGGAAAATTCTTATCTCATTAAAGAAGTACGTCACTGTGGGATGATGTTTGGAATCAGTATGAATGATACGAATAAAAACGTAAAAAAACTGCAGCTAGAGTTATTGGATAAAGGAATGTTAGTTGATGTTACACAAGGGAATATCATTCGTCTACTTCCGCCGTATATTATTACAAAAGAAGAAATTGATGAATTTATTAATCGGTTTATTTCCTGTATCTCTCACTTAGGCGCCTTGGCAAGTGGTCTGTAATATATGTTTTCTTTTCTTTTTAACAATACATTTCCTCTAAGAACATTAATGCAAGTGATTTTGAAAGATAGGGGCGTAAACCATTGCTATTAGAATATTTAACAATAAAAAGCTACGGTGAGCACAAAATTGTTATTGAAAAATCACAATTCATTTGCTATGCAAGCCTAACGAAAACAGAAGCTGACTATATACATTAGACAAGATAGGATTTTTTCTTAAATTAAAAGATGCGATAGTGAAATAAGAGGAATGGACAAATTATTAAACTTTTTCATAAAGAATTTAATCTGATAAATTAAATGTAAGCATGTTTTGAAAAAAGATTGTTCAAAACATGCTTTGTCTATTTTTTCTGATATTAAGGTCAATAGATTTGATTCTATTAACCTTGATATTAAATCTGCGTATGTTGTTTTATATGGAATTTCGAAAACTTCACATTTATTTTATTAAATTTTTAATGATCAAAAATAAATGATTCCGTAAGAATACCCCCCTTTGAAATCAACTACATTTTTCAATATGAAAATGTGGATTCTTTTCTTAAAGTACTACAGAAACTTTGTTTATCCCGCAACATCTTAGCAAGTTGATCATGCTCTTTTTAAAATAATATAAAATTAAAAATTATTCTCCTCTATCCTGCTTTGACAGATGGAAGGTTACTGCCCAAAATAAAAGAGCAAAAGCACTAATGAATGCACCTAATAGACATACTCCATTCCATCCATAATTCACATAAATATTGGTTGAAATAATTGCACCGGTTGCACTACCAATCGAATAAAAAATCATGTAACTAGCAGTAAGTCGACTTCTTGCTTCGGGACGTACTGTAAAAATCATACTTTGGTTGGTGACATGTACAGCTTGCACAGCTAAATCAAGAAGGATAACACCAATAACTAATGGTAATAGAGAGTAATTAATTAATCGAATTAGGAACCATGATATGAATAATAAAAACAGAGCTATGCCAGTTGTTCGTTGTCCTAATCCTCGATCTGCCAGACGCCCAGCCCTAGTAGCAGCTAATGCTCCTGCAACTCCAGCGAAGCCAAATGCTCCAATAGCAGTATGTGAGAGGTGATATGGTGCAGTACTAAGAGGTAACACTAATGAAGTCCATAGCATACTAAAGGAAGTGAAAATTAGTAATGCTAATATTCCTCGGATACGTAAGATCCTTTCCTGTACGAATAACAAGAGGACAGAACGCAACAACTTGGGATAAGACATAGCCGTTTGTTTGTGTCCTAAATCAGGTAATTTTCGGTATAGTAAACCGACTATGAGGAGCATAAGTGCAGCAGAAGTAAGGTAAACTGAACGCCATCCACTCAGGTCGGTCAATATTCCAGCAAATGTTCGCGCAAGGAGAATTCCTATTACAACACCGCTTGTAACAAAACCTACTATACGTCCACGTTCTGTAGGGTTAGACAATGTTGATGCATATGCGACGAGTGTCTGTGTAACAGTTGCAAGGATTCCCACTATAGCCATACCTATAAAAAGTATTGTACTTGTGGGAGCAAAACCAATAATAATTAAAGCGACAACTGATAGGAGCATTTGACCAATAATGAGTCGTCGAGGATTTAAGAGATCACCAAGCGGAACTAGTAAGAGCAACCCAAGTGCATAACAGATTTGAGTGATTGTAATAACAATTCCAATAGTTGAATGATCAATCTTAAATTCGTTTGATATTGCATCAAGTAACGGATGAGCGAAGTATATATTCGCAACGGCCATCCCGCAGGCTATTGCAAATAATAGAGCCATATAGCGAGACATCGTTGTACTGAAGCGTGATAGTAATTGACCGTTATGCTGATTAAGGGTAGTTGTTATTTCTTCTTTACCATTCATAATTTTCATCCCCTTTTTGTACTCCTCAGAATAATATACTGAACGGTACATAATTATTGTAAGTAAAATATAATCAGTATAAGGTAGTAATGTCAATGTATTTAGATAAAAATTTTATTTTTATTCTTGTGAACCATTATAATTTGACATAATCTCATTAGTTAAATAAGATTATAATGTACTGAACGGTATGTAAAATGAATTATTTATAATCAAAATTTGAAAAAATGATAAGGGAGGGAAAGAATTATTATGGCTCGATTACGTGAGTTTGATGAAGAAAAAGCCTTAGATGCTGCTATGCAGCTTTTTTGGGAGAAAGGGTATTCAGCTACTTCATTAAGTGACCTAACTGCCAAAATGGGGATACAACGACCAAGCCTATACGCAGCTTTTGGTGACAAAGAAGGGTTGTTTGAAGCTGCATTGCGAAGATATACAAAGTTACATGCTTCCAGCATTCGAACAAAACTTCAAAACAACCTATCTGTAAAGGAAGCAATTCGTACTTTTTTTGAAGGTCTAGTAGAAGAGGAATATAAAGAAAGTCCGGGTAAGGGGTGTTTTTGCATTAACACAATGGTAGAACTTTCCTCTCAAAATGAAAAATTTGAAATTTTGACGAGGGAGCATCAGATGTACCTTTCGGTCATATTTCAAGAATTAATTGTCCAGGGTGTTCAGACAGGAGAAATTCAAAATGATCTGAATGCTAAAGCGTTAGCACAGACGCTAGTCACTTCATTAATTGGACTTACAGTGTTGATGAAATCTCGTCCAGAGCGCTCATTTGTAGATAATTCTGTAGCCGTGATATTATCATTATTAAAATAAATTCAGCGAAATTTCATTTCTAACAACCATGTTAATTACAACCGCAATCGATTTTACCATTTTCCGACAGAAAACTCCCACCTCAAGGAATGGGTAGGACATGGTCCAATGAGTAGGTGGGAGATGAATGGGGGTTAGGCAAAAGCCTAAAGTTTCTTCTTGTTGAAGAGTTAGTATGAGGTATCGGTATCAGTTCATTTCTATAGAAGGAAAATGGTGCAGCATTCTTACATATACGAATTGTTTCATCATAAAAATCTCTCCATATGTATATATTTTTGAAAGGGACAGAGGACTTTCGACAAAAAAGCAGAAATGTTTACGAGAGAAGTATTATTTTGGTACATTCTGATATCGTTCTCATGAATGTCGTGAAAAGTACGTGGAAAACAAAAAATAGGAAGTGAGGTGGGAAGTGGGGGGAGTTCAATAGAATTTCTTGTCTTTGTACAAAAGGAGTTCGGCTAATAATTCCGATGAAAATCGCCTTTTTGAAGTGGTTTGTATAATTAAGGTTTTACTCAACTACTAATGAAAAGAGAGACTAATGATTTGGAGATTTTTTGTATTTTAATAGCAATAGAAGGTACTTAATTAAAATAGGAGTATGTTCTAGGGGATACTTAAAATTTAACAGGGATGGTTAAATTGAACTGACTATAGAATATATATCTTTTTAAACCATCCCTATCATAATTATAAATCTTTTTTTGCATATATTTTCAGTGATATTACCATTGATATAAGACCGATAACGATTGAAATGAAACAAGGTATCCATGTCATAATAATTGATGGGAATGGTAGGGTAATTGTAAAATCCATATGGATCAGTTGAATCTCTTTTATAAGAGTAGGAGCTATAAAAGGTATCAGAAAGGCAATAATAAGAGAAATAATTTTTGTCTTATCATAACCAAATTTGAATTGAACAGGGAGTAGTATCCCAAATAAAATACTAACAATTAAAAACGTTATTCCAAGAGCGTTTACACTAAGTTTTTCAATACCAGACGGCATGATAACTGAAATTACTATACGAATGACGGAGGCACAAAGAAAAACTACAAATAAAAAGAGATATTTTGCTTTTACAAAAGCGCTTCTAGTGTATGGCGTTGCACAAAGTAAAGCTGCCCCTTTGTATTGATTTTCAAATTTGGATAATGTACCAAACAAAATATACTCCATTAGAATTACTGTTAAAAGAAAACTAACAAGCCCACCATCGTTTAATTGCAATCGAGTAGAAAGATAAAAAGGGGCGATGGCAGCAAAACCGAGAAAAATAAAAAAATACTTTTTGATTAACATTATGTCTTTGACAACAAGATTAATTAACATAGTTGTTTCCCCCAATGTAAGAAAGCATTATATCTTCTATAGTCGGTCTTTCCATTAATATATCAGGCATAAGCCGACGTACATCATCTATTTTATGAGTAATTCCTTTAAAACCATAGTTAGTCTGGTTCAAATTCAAAAATAGTTTTTTTGTTTGTTCATTAATCAATCGATTATCACCTTTTACCAATGCGTGTGTTTCTACTAGCACATCTTTTTCTTCATTAACTAAAATTTTGCCATTATCTATTAAAATAATCATATCCGCAATTTTATCTAAATCTGAGGTAATATGTGTAGAAAAAAAGACGCTTTTCCCTGGTTCTTTCATAAAATTTAGAAGAATATCCATTAGTTCGCTTCGTACCAATGGATCAAGCCCACTTGTTGGTTCATCCATTATCAATAGGTCTGCATGATGAGATAAAGCCAAAGCAACTGCAAATTTCATCCTCATTCCTTTGGAGAGTGTTGCAATTTTTTGTCCTAGATGTAGATTGAACTTTTTAATATAAGCTAAGAAAACCGATTCATCCCAGTCAGTATAGGAAGGGGCAATCACGTTTTTCATTTCTTTCAATGTTAATTCATCATAAAAATATCCCTCATCTAGTACGATACCAATTTTGTTTTTGGATTTTCTCTCATGTTTATCCATATCTTTTCCTAAAAAATTAATTTTTCCCGAATCCTTCAGTACAAGTCCAAGGATAGCTTTAATAGTAGTGGTTTTCCCAGAACCGTTCGTACCAATAAAACCAGTTATACAGTCCTGCTCAAGTGAAAATGTAACATCTTTTAATGAAAAATTATCGTAATTTTTATTTAGATTTTTCACTTCTAATACTGTATTCATTATTCATTCTCCTCCTCTAAAATTAAATCTAGCATCAAATGAAGCTCCTCGGTACGGATGCCAATCCTTCGGGCCATTTGACATACTTCTGTTAGCTTAGTCTCCACCATGTGACGCTTAGATTCCATTAATAATTCTAAGTTTGTAGGTGCTACATAAGTACCTTTTCCAACCCTTGTAACGATAAAACCTTCAGCTTCTAGTTCTGCATAGACCCTTTTTGTGGTTAGTACACTAACATGTAAATCGTTAGCTAGCACACGGATTGATGGTAATTGTTCGCCTTCCGTCAATTCATTGTTAAATATAGATTCTTTAATTTGTTCCTTTATTTGCTGATATAAAGGTTGATTTGATGCGTTATTTAAAATTATTTTCATAAAAAACCTCTCTACTGATAAGTGTGAATGTATATAATGCACAACATACACACCATATACAGTTAACATTATAAAATATTGAAAATGGATTAACAAGGTACCTTGTTATAAAAATCACAAAAATGTCAAAAATAGTAATTAAGAAAAATACATGACAAAATTTTTGTATTAATTACTTTCGATGTTTTTTCTTTTAATTAAAAAGAGTAGCAGAAAAAACAAATAAAAACATTGATAACAAATTTTTGTGATTTTTGAATAAAGAAACAGCCAACTTTAAGGAGTTGGCTGTTTCTTTCGCGTTAAGTATGTATTTTTGCGTCATCAATATCGTTTTTTGACTGTTTCAAATGTTTGAGTTGTACAACAATCATGATGCTAATAACAACAAGTAAAAACCATGAGCTAATTTTGCTGAGATGAACGAGATTCCATACCTCTCGTTGATTTGGATATTGCCATGCTCCGAAGAAGGTAGCGGTGTTTTCTGCAATCCAAATAAGAATCCAATAAGGAAAAATGAAAGCACGAGAGGCATTTTATAAGTAACTTCTTGCAATGAAAATACTACAAATGTACGAAAGAAAACAATAAATAAAAGTAAAGTGAGCACCCACCGAAAATCATATAGGAAATGATGTATGAAAAAATTGAAGTAAATCATAGCCCCAAGCGGTATCGTCTATACGTCTTTAGGCCAATTATGCATTTGTAAATGTAATCTTCTCCACGCTTGGCATATGTAACTTGCAACACTCGTATACATAAAACTGCTGTAAAGGGGAACGCCTAAAATTTTTGAATAGGCTTCCTCAGGATAACTCCATGATCCAAAATACACTTTATATATTTCTAGTAAAAGCCCGATTAAATGAAAAACAGTAATTACTTTAAGTTCATCTTTCGTCTCAAGGCCAGTTTTGTACATGTAGAATTGTGTGAAACAGCTTCAATTGTGTTATTAAATGTATCTATTGGATGGATGGCTGAATCTAAAAATCCTTCTATCTCATCACCAAGAGCTTCACGACCTCCTTTTATAAAATGGTTTTGTAGAAGTGGCTTGTTATATTACGTCTGATTTTGAATCCATCATATTGATCAACGAATCACCATTAATTAATGTAATATTTTTATTTGCTACATATTGCTTTGCATTTAATAGATGATCTAAGTGATAACGAATGGAATAAAAGTGTATTGATATAAAAAAAGACGGTGTATACTGTCTTTTTGTTTTGTTCCTCTGTTTTTTCTTCTGTCCAAATCTCCTTTTTCTCACGATTACAAAATATAGAGAAAAGAAATTAGTGCAACTGGTAGCTAAGTATGACGTGTTTGTAAAAGTATATGTAATTCAAGAAGTTTAATGAAACAAAAAAGTGTTAACAAGTTTGCAAACGAACTTGCTAACACCTATATAAAGTAGACATAAAATATCACTGATATGCCGTGAAAAAATACAGAGTTTATTTAGTAGATAATACTAAAAATCGCTTATTATAAAAACAACTACAATACATAACATATTGCATGAGAAGACATACGATAAGTATGAAATCGTAACGATATAGCCCTGGAATGGAAATAAGTTTTGAAACGGCAAGTGTAAAAAAATAACGACAGGGAATAGACAAGATAGAGCTTGTTCGTAAGTAAAGTATAGAAGTTGTTTTATATAAAACATTGTTTCACCTTCGATGCACTTATTAGAAAAATCGAAATAATAACTTAGTATACTATAATTTATTGCGAATAGACACGCCTATTCATTGTATGTATTTGTAGTTTTTGGAAGGTCATCCTAATAAGAGTTTTTATATTTTAGCAAAGTAAAAAATAGTTTGCTATTTAAAAAAAGTGAAGATATAATATCTAAGTGAAAATGATAATTGTTATCAATAGTGAATACAAATAAAAACCAATTTAAAAAACAACTGAATATAAAGGATGAAATGAAACATGTTACATAAGTCTATTGTACATGCGGACAAAAATCGTTGGCTAAATATTAAGTTCATATGTTTTATGGGCTTAACAATTATATGCTTAATAGTATCTATATTTTTAGCCATTGCATTTGGTGCAAAGGATATTCATTTGCAAACTGTGTGGGCGGCGTTTTTTGATTACAATCCAAAATTAACGCAGCATCAAATTATTTATGAATTAAGGTTGCCAAGAGTAATCGGTGCAGCAGTTGTAGGAGCTGCTTTTGCAGTTGCTGGTGCTGTCATGCAAGGAGTAACGCGAAATCCTTTAGCGGATGCGGGGGTGCTTGGAATCAATGCCGGGGCGATGTTTGTAGTAGCACTTAGCTTTGCGTTCTTCCCCCATATGCCATATTCCTATTTAATGGTTGTTTCTTTTTTAGGGGCTGTCCTGAGCACGGTACTTATTTTTATTATCGGATCAGCAACATCGGGTGGGTTAACACCGATGCGGTTAACAATTGCTGGAGCGGTTATGGCAGCTCTTTTACATTCATTAAGTTCAGGAATTGCAATTTATTATGATTTAAGTCAAGATTTAGCGTTTTGGTATGCTGGTGGTGTTGCAGGGGTAAAGTGGGATCACTTGAAATTTTTAGTACCAATTATTCTCGCAACTATTGTCTTCGCGGTAGTATTAGGGCGCTCTATTTCACTCCTATCAATGGGAGATGATGTTGCTACGAATTTAGGTGCAAAAACGAACCGAACGAGAATACTTGGGATGATTATAGTAGTCATTCTTGCAGGTGTTTCTGTTTCAGCTGTTGGTTCCATTGGATTTGTAGGACTTGTCATCCCGCATATTGCTAGAAAATTAGTGGGCGTTAATTATAGGCTTATTATTCTTATGTCAGCACTATTAGGAGCTATGTTATTAGTTTTAGCTGATTTAGGGGCAAGAACAGTAAACCCTCCTAAAGAACTTGCGATAGGAATTATGGTAGCTCTTGTAGGAGTTCCGTTTTTCCTCTATATAGCACGTAAAGTAGGGAGGGAGCTATAAGTGAAGGATCTTTTTAACACGGATAAAAAGAGAGCTATTACTGTAACTACAATTTTCGGATGTATGAGTATCGCTGTAATTTTAATTAGTTTAAATACGGGTACGCTGAGCGTTCCACCACTCAAAGTGATTCAAACGCTTTTTGGATATGGTGATTTTGAGAGTGCTACAGTGCTATACGATTATCGTATGCCAAGAATTATAATCACAATGTTAGCAGGTATTGGCCTTGGGGTTTCTGGAGCGATTTTGCAAGGATTATCTCGTAATGCACTTGCAGATCCTGGTATTCTCGGATTACATTCTGGTGCTTCTTTCGGGCTTATTGTATTCGTTACTCTTTTTCATTCTATTAATGAGAAAGCATCAATTTTAATACCGTTATTTACGTTTGGCGGGGGAGTGTTAGCTGCATTTCTTATTATTCTACTTGCGAGTGACCGGTCAAAAGGTTTACTTCCAATTAGACTTATTCTCGTTGGAATTGCAGTTTCAGCTGGTTTTAGTGCGATTTCGTTATTTTTCTCTCTTCGTTTAAATGATGAGACGTATACGTTCGCTTCTAGGTGGTTAGTTGGTAACGTGTGGGGAAGAGATTGGGTTCATGTCTTTGTATTATTACCTTGGATCCTTGTGCTTACTCCGTATGCATGGCTAAAATCAAAAACATTAAATGCTCTGTCACTAGGGGATAGCGTAGCAGCAGGCCTTGGTGTATCTGTTCAAAAAGAACGATTACTGCTTTTAGCTACAGCAGTCGGGTTATCTTGCGCAAGTGTATCAATGGCGGGAGGGATTGGCTTTATCGGTTTAGTTTCTCCTCATATTGCAAGAAAGTTAGTAGGTTCTACATATGAGTATTCTCTACCGTTGACCGGACTTATTGGGATGATTATTTTAGTACTAGCGGATACAATTGGTCGTTCTTTATTTGAGCCAAACTCTATTCCAGCTGGTGTAGTAGTAGCTGCTTTAGGAGCACCGTATTTTCTTTATTTACTTACAAAAACAAAATAAATACTTTAAAGAGGAGAACGTATGAAAAAGAAACTTACTATCTTATTTAGCATTATGTGCATTTTCGTATTATCAGCATGTGGTCAAACGAAATCAAGTGAAGGGGCAGCTACAAAGACTTCAAAAAGTAATGACCCAAAAATTGCATCTATGTCTATTCATTTAACGAATAATTTACTCGCATTAGGAATTACACCAGTAGGTTCTGTTATTGGAGGAGACTTAAAAGATTTCTTACCACATGCGAAAGAACAATTGAAAGATACGAAGAAGCTTGGTGTTGTAACAGATCCTAATATGGAAGCATTATTACAATTAAAACCATCCGAAATTTATGTCGATGAAAAATATGCTGGAAAAGATTTAGCGAAATACGAAAAAATTGCAAAAACACATGCTTTCAATTTAGATGAAGGTACGTGGAGAGATCATTTAAAACAAGTAGGTGAACTTGTAAATCGCGAGAAAGAAGCAGAAAAGTATATTCAAGACTATGAAGAACAAACAAAACGTGTAAAAAGCTTAATAGATAAAGAGTTAGGAAATAACGAGAAAGTAATGGCGATTCGCGTAACTGCAAAAGAATTACGTGTATTTAGTACGAAAAGACCGATGGGACCAATTTTATTTCAAGACTTAGGGTTACAACCTGCAAATGGTGTGGAGAAAATTGATGGAAACCGTCCTTTCGAAGTGATTTCGCAAGAAGTATTACCTGACTTTGATGCAGATGCTATTTTCGTTGTCGTAAATCGAGATGATAAAGCAAAAGCAGCATTTAAACAACTACAAGAAACACCCATTTGGAAAGATTTAAAAGCTGTTAAAGGTAAGCATGTATATATTATTAATGACCAACCATGGCTTGATTATTCAGCTTTAGGAAATAAAATGGCAATGGATGAAGCGGAGAAAATGTTTACGAAATAATATAGTTTTGTTGATAGGAAAGGCTCTCTAAATTTGGAGGGTCTTTTTTGTGGTTTGGAGAGTTTTCATTGTTTGAATAAATAAAAAATTATACAATAAAGTTAATTTAATGAAAAGGAGATGTGCCGATGTCAGCGCTTATTGTAAGTATCCCGTTATTACTAAAGTTTACGGAACAAGGGGATAGATAGGCATAATGCATTTAAGACTATCCCCATAATTGAAAAGGGGGATTTTTGAAATGAACGTGAAAATAAATAATCTGTTTCTAGGTAACAATATTAAATTATCAGCTATTAGAGCTGAAGATGCTGAAGGAATGGCTATATGGCAAGAAGATAGTGAGTATTTACGAAATGTAGATACAGACATAGCTGCTCCGCAATCTTTGCATGAAATACAAAATGATGAGCTATTAAAGGGACGAAAATCAAATAGCATTTCTTTCATGTTAAGAACGATCCAAGATGATATTCTAATTGGATTTGTGGCAATTCATAGTATAGAGTGGAATAACAGAACGGGTTTACTAGCAATCGGTATAGGCGATGCGAAGTATAGAGGTAAAGGATATGGAGCAGAAGCATTACACCTTATTTTGAAATATGCCTTTTATGAATTGAATTTAAATCGTGTAGGTCTTGACGTTATTTCATATAATGAAGCAGCAATTGCATTATATAAAAAAATGGGTTTTCAAATGGAAGGGTGCATGAGAGAAGCTGTCCAACGAGATGGTAAGAGTTTTGACCGTATTATAATGGGGATATTGCGGAAGGAATGGATAAAGCTACAAAAATAAAAAACAAAAAAATGACAGGAATAAGCAGATTATTCATACTATAAATAATAGAAAACAAAAAAGAAATCTAATATGTATTAGATTTCTTTTTTGTTAATATTAATCTTTTTTTAAAAATAAACTCTTAATAAATATATTCAGTAATACATATGTAATTGGCAGGAATAAGAATAATTATTGGCGAATTTTTACAATGTATTGATTGAAAATAAGGGGTTATGTGAGATGAATTTAGAAAAATCAAAGCCGGTGAATGAAGAGATTGTAGAATTAAAAGAACTTGTGAAAGAATTACATGGAAGTGTACATCAATTGCAAAGTGAGGTTCAACAATTAAGACATGAAAGACCGGTCGTAGAAGTGAAAAAAGGGGGACAGTTATCACCAGCGATCGTTGGACAAATTGGCGGTTTTATTCTTGGGGCACTTGCAATTATCGGTATATTTTGGTGATAAAAAAGGTATGCAGCATTGTGCTGCATACCTTTTTACATTAAATAGCGTAAATATATGTAAGCATGTGATAGTAATAATGCGATGATTGTTAATGGTAAACCAATTTTTAAGAAGTCCAGATATGAAAAACCATGTCCTTCTCGGCTTGCAATACCAGCAACAACGACGTTTGCTGAGGCACCGATTAATGTTCCATTTCCTCCTAAGCAAGCACCAAGTGATAAGGCCCACCATAATACTTCAATTTGCGGAGAATCAACTGATAGTCCGAGTCCTGACGCTAAATCTTGAATAAGTGGAATCATCGTTGCGACAAATGGAATATTGTCGATTGTAGCTGATGCAGCCCCAGATACCCATAAGATGAGTATGGCTGCAAAACCGATATCACCATTAGTTACGTCAAGTACTTCTTTTGCAAGTGATGAAATAAGCCCAATATCAATTAATCCGCCAACGAGAACGAATAATCCAGCGAAGAAGAAAATGGTTACCCACTCTACGTGAGCGAATACATCTTCTATTTCATGGTCTTTCACGCCAATTAACATAAGAAGAGTGGCGCCAGTCATTGCTATAACTGCGGCATCTACATGAATAACAGAGTGAAGTACAAAACCTAAAATAGTTAGTCCTAAAATAGTTAATGATTTTAGGAGTAAGCGTCGGTCTTTAATATAATCTTTTTCATTTAACGCCATTAATGTATCGATTTGTTCAGATGTTGTTTTTAGTTTGTTTCGATACATGAAATAAATAATGCCTAATGTAACGATGGAAATAATAAGTACAATCGGAGTTAAATTAAGTAAAAAGGCATTAAAATCTAAATGTTTATTAGCTGATCCAATCATGATGTTCGGTGGATCACCGATTAACGTCGCTGTCCCTCCAATATTGGAAAACAGTACTTCTGAAATCAAGTAGGGAACAGGTTGCACCTTTAAAATACGTGTGATGGATAGTGTAACCGGAACGATTAATAAAACGGTCGTTACGTTATCCAAAAATGCAGAACCAACAGCGGTTAATAGGGATAAAAATAATAAAATGCGGATAGGTTTTCCGCCAGCTGCTTTTGCTGCTTTAATGGCTACAAATTCAAATACACCAGATTGACTCGTAATGTGTACGAGAATCATCATCCCGATTAAAAGTGTGATGGTTTCCCATTGAATATGTGATGTGAAAGCAGTATGTAAGTCTACAATTCCAAAAATAATCATAATGGCAGCGCCGAATAGTGCAATTACAGCACGATTCAATTTCTCAGAAATAATAAATCCGTATGTGACTAAAAATACGGCAATTGCAAAATAATATTGCCAATTTGCTACTTCATGTGCTGAATGTTCCAACATGTCACCTTCTTTAAAATATGTATTAAATTGTCGATGTGCATCCCTCTGCATAGATTATATTGTAGCAAATTCAAAAAAGAAAGAAAACTATTTAACAAAGTGAACAAAATACTATTAATTTCATATAGCATATAAAAAAATTAAAAAAACACAGTGCAAATTATTAGGAAAAGTGAGCTTTGTCCTCTAATATAGAGATAGCAATTTACATTATTTTTGCGTAAAATGGTTTAAAGAGGTGAAATCCGATGGAAATAGTAAAAGATAGTTCTCTTATTCAAAATGAAATTGAACGTTTTGTAAATAAAGATGTATATATTCATTTAGAAACGACAAATGGAGCATACGCTTCACATTTTAATGAAAAGATGATGACAGTTGGAGCGTTTATCCGAAATGCAATCATTCGTTTTGAGCGTGGAAAGATAACGGGAACGAACCCATACCGAGTTGGCCTGAAAATGGATCATGGCTGGGTATATGCAGAAGGAATTACGCATTGGGAAGTAGACGATAAAGGTCGTTTGTTATTAGCGGGACATGATAATCAAGGTCGCTTAGCAGTAGCACTTGAGTTAAGCTTAACACCATTTAAATAAGAAGGAGGGGAAAAGAATGGAGAGACATGTACTTGTTGTATTTCCGCATCCAGATGATGAAGCATTTGCAGCGGGAGGAACAATTCGCTTATTAACACAGCAAGGAGTACCTGTAACATATGCATGTGGAACACTTGGGCAAATGGGACGTAACATGGGTAAGAATGTATTTGCAAACCGTGAAACGATTCCAAACATCCGCGAAAAGGAATTAAAAGATGCATGTGAAGCGATGGGAATTCAAGATTTAAGAATGCTTGGCTTCCATGACAAAACGTTAGAATTTGAAGATGTTGATTTTGTAGCGGATAAAATTGAAGCAATCATTCAGGAGGTAAATCCGTCCCGAATTATTACATTTTATCCTGAACATGGCGTACATCCAGATCACGATGCATTTGGCCGTGCTACAGTTCGTGCAGTATCACGTATGCCAAAGGAAGAGCGTCCAGTTATTCATGCTGTTGCTATTACGAAAAATCGTGAAGCTGTATTAGGTAAGCCTGATGTTGTAAATAATATTAGCGAAGTGTTTGAGCATAAATTAGCAGCCCTAGGTGCACACCGTTCACAAACGGAAGCGATGCTTGAAGAAACACACGTAAAGATAAAAAATAAAGATGCTGCAACATTAAAATGGTTGCAACTTGAACAATTTTGGACTTATAAATGGGAGTAGACTAGAAGTGTATCTTCTAGCAACTCTTACATAGAAAAAAGCGTTGTCACAATATGGCGACGCTTTTTCTTTTAGATAGGCACTTCTTAAATGAAGTTTACATACACTACAGCAAATCTTGAAAAGAGGAGGTAATATATGTATTACTCATATGAAGATGTGTACGGTTATTTTCGAGATGGTTATGAGTTAAGTGGGGAAGTTGTATCTTTAGTTGATCCATACGTTGTACAAACATTACAATCTATAATTGGAAAGAAGCTTGTAGTAGAAACGATTAGGGGAAATATAAACGGTACTTTGCAAAGTGTAAAGCCTGACCATATTGTATTAGAAGAAAATGAAATACCGCTATTTGTTCGCATTCAACAAATTGTATGGTTTATGCCGGAAAAGTAAAGGGACATAAAATGAATAGATTGAAGTGGAGGGTCTACTCTGCAAATGAGTAGGCTCTTTCTATTATAAAAACTATGATTTTAATTAAATCTTGCAATATAATGTGAAAAGGGACATGTAATACGCGTGTCCTTTTAAATTAGAAGGAAAATTAATGTTAATATATACCCTCCTATACGTATTAACATGAGTAATAGAGGTGTTTTCTTTGTTATTTTATGATCGAATTTCAATAATGGCCCCTCCAGTTCCGTAGCGGAAGAAATCTTTCAATATCTGAGATTTTCAAAGTTATAGGAGGGTATTAAAAATGAAAAAAGTCTCAGTACCATCGTTATGGTTAATGATTATTCTTGTGGCATTCCCGCAAATTAGTGAAACAATTTACACACCATCTTTACCTGAAATTTCGAAGGCATTACACGTAAGCAACAATGCGATACAATTAACGCTTAGTATTTATTTTGCAGGATTTGCTTTAGGTGTATTTTGTCTTGGATGGCTGTCTGATATAGTAGGACGTCGCCCAGCAATGCTTTTTGGAATTGTAGTATATGGTATCGGTAGTTTATTATGTTATATGGCAAATACAATTGAATTTTTATTATTAAGTCGCTTTATTCAAGCATTTGGAGCAAGCGCAGGTTCAGTTGTGACGCAAACGATTCTTCGTGAAAGTATGGATGGACATAAACGGCATGTAATGTTTGCGCAAATTTCGGCAGTCATTGCATTTACACCGGCGGTTGGTCCATTGGTTGGCGGCTGGATTGATCAACTCTTTGGGGTTAAAATTGTATTTTTGAGTTTAGTTATTATGAGCATTGGGATTTTATTTTATGCGTTTGTCGCACTTCCTGAAACAAAAACGAACTCAATAGGAAAGAAAATAAACGTGTTTTCTGTTTTAAAAAGGATGATTACAAATCCAAAAGTATTAACATATGGGTTGCTAATTGGAGGAGCAAATGGTGTTTTATTCGGCTATTATGCAGAAGCTCCATTTATCTTTATCGAATATTTTCAGTTATCACCTGGTGTGTACGGCTTTTTAGGAATAGTTGTCGCTTCTGCTTCTATTATCGGTGCGCAAGTTTCAAAACATTTACTTGCTATTTATAAGCCTGAGAAAATTATATATGTAGGGTGTATTATGATGACAGGAGGAGCTACTATTTTATCTGTTATTACATCTATCGAACCTAATCAGAACATACTATATATGATTTTATTCTTAATGGTGATGTTTATATTGTTACTAGGAATTGGCATCTCGTTACCAAATTGTCTAAGTCTAGCGTTAGTAGATTTCCAGGATGTGATTGGTACAGCAGGAGCACTATTTAGCTTAGGGTACTATATAATAGTGACGATGATAATTTGGGGAATGAGTCAGCTTCACACAGGTTCCTTAGTTGTCATGCCTCTATACTTTTTAGTTATTGTAGTAATTATGTTAGTTTTCACTCGAGTGTTTATTATGAATACTAGAGCTGAAAAATCGGTTTAAATATATAAAAAAAGAGTCTCATTTTTTTATGAGACTCTTTTTTTATAAAGTAAATCATTCAGAACCGTTTAACGTTTGAATAAATAATAAAAAGTTTCTCAACCTAAATTTTAAAAAATATACCAAATAATAGTTGTACATATGTAGTTGTTACTTTATCATCTATTTTTGAAGAGTGTAAATTTTATGAAAAATAAAACAGATAAAAATCGTTTAAAGGAGAGAATATCCTTAATGAATACTGATAAAATTAAGATTTTCACTATTTCATTGTGTGCTTTTGCAAGTGTGATGAGCACATCAATGTTAACTATTGCTTTTCCAGATATTATTAAAAATTTTGATATAAACTTTTCAACACTCCAAATTAGGAATATATTATTCTTTGCTTTATTTGCAACAGGGATTCCTCTTTTCGGAAAAATATCCGATATGTTTGGAGCAAAAAGGATTCTTATTATAGGTTTATTAACCTTTACATTCTCGACCATTTTAAGTGGAATTACAACCAACTGGTACTTCTTTTTGGGATTTCAATCCATACAAGCTATCGCAGATGCGATGATTGTACCTGCACAGGTTTTATTAATAAGATCTAATTTTAAGGAAGATAAGATTGGATGGGCATTTGGGTGGTTTTCTGGAGTACTTGCAGTTGCTACATTTGTAGGACCAGCTTTAGGCGGGCTCATAATTCGATACTTTAAATGGCAGGCGATTTTTGGAGTGTTATGTTGCTTTAGTATCATTGCACTACTACTCGTATTATGGGTTATTAAAAAGGATAATTACGAAAAGAATGCAAAAATAATTCAAATACCTTTTAAGAGTTCAATAAGTCTACTGTTACTCGTATTAGCAATACAAATATTATTTATTGATAATGTTGGTATCTATTTAAAATTATTGACAACTGTTTTTGTTATCATAATGATCTTGCTATTTATATTTTTTGAAAAGAAGAGTACAAATGATACCTCATTAATACCTAAAAAAGCTATTCATAATCCAATTTTTATTTCGGCATTAACTAGGGTATTTTTATTATTCTTAATTGCAAATGCAATTACATTATATATACCAACATATATGAGAGAAAATCATGGAATACCTCCTGAGCAAGTTGGCTGGATATTAGTAATGGATTCTGTCATTTCGATAATGCTTTCAGGATATATGGGACGTTTGGCTGATTTAAAGGATAATCGTCTATTAATATTAATAGGTGTTTTTTTCTCAATATTTGGAATGATATTTTTGGCTGTATCGACATTTGTAAGCTCAATCTTGTTATTTATTATTATGTTTTTATTCTTCGGATTGGCAGGGGTCATTACAATGCCATCGCAAAATAAAATTGCAATGTTATCAGTGCCAAAAGAAGAAACAGGGGTATATATGGGATTGTTTCAAATGGTTCAATTTGGAACAGGAGCATTTGCAGCAGGTATCTTTAGTCATGTAGTTAATTTTTCAGGTAATAGTGGTGGCGTATCTAATAATGGATTCTTATATCTAGTTATAATCTGTTTGGTTTTATATTTCATTGTATTATTTACCTTGTACTTAGATAAGAAAATTTTAAAAAAAATTACTAATGTGACAGAAAATATAGAAGGTTAATAAATTTGAAAGGAGGTGATTTACATGGAAAATAAAAATGAAAAATTACTTGAAAATTTAGAAGTAATTGAAGCAAAAGAGTTAGAAGTAGGTAACGCATTTCATGCTTTCCGTTTTTCATCTGCTCCAGAAGCAAAAGAAGAAGAGAAATAAAACATAACATTATGAATCCATAAAAATTGAAGTGTGCATCTGTTTATGACAGTTGTACACTTCTACTATTTTAGGGAGCTGATTTATTGGAACTTCAGGATTTGAAAATTATTTTCCCTCCAGTAACTGAAGCAAGGCTTTTTCCGTATTTGAGCTTACCAATGATAACTAGTTATTTGAGAAATAAAAAATTAAAAGTAGAGCAAAAAGATTTCAACATAGAACTTTGCCATAATATTTTCTCTGAAACCAATTTATTAAAATTTATTGAAAGTTATAAAGACAAAGATCTGCAAAATATTAAAAATATTTACAGGTTAGAATTTGCAAAATATTTGTATGAAAACCAAAAAGAACTATTTCACAACGTATTTATCAATAAAAACTCGGATAATGAATTGAAAAATGACGTTAGGCTAGTAAGACAAGGAATAGAACTTTTATTGGAAAGTTCTTTTTTAAAAAAAGAAGTTACATCATTGCCTCAAATGATTTCTGAGATAAATATGTTTATTGAAAATGAAAAAGATATAGGTAGTGTCATTCAAAAAAAAATGTTAGTTGAATTTTTAAATCGAAATCCCACCAAGATTTTTGGAATTTCAATCGCATATTATAGTCAGTTACTTCCCTCGTTACTGCTATGTAAATGGATTAAAGAACTAATGCCAGAAGTTTTTGTTATTCTCGGTGGACAACAAATAATGTTAAGGAAAGAACAACTTTTAAAATTAGATGACCTTAGTAAGTATGTAGATGGTCTTGGGACTGGAGCTGGTGAAGAGACATTGTACTTACTTTCTAAACATTTGGACGGGGAAGTAGAAAAGTATGATGTACCAGATTTTATTTTTTTAAAAGATAATGTACAAAAAGAGATTTTCAAAAAAACAGATTACCATATAAAAGATGCTCTTCCGCCTGATTTTTCGGATCTACCTTATAAAAATTATTTAGATGAGGAAGTACATATGTCCATTATTACTTGTGTAGGTTGCTATTGGGGAAGATGTGCTTTTTGTTCGTATGGAAATAGATCAAGAGAAGAAAAAAATTATCAACAAAAAACGCCTAAACAAATTGCATATGAATGTGAATATTTAATTAGAAATTATGGCGCAAAAAGAATAAATTTTATTGATGAAAACACTAATTTGCGTTTAGTGTTAAATGCAATGAGAATTTTAAATGAGAATGGATATCGTATATTTTTTAGTACTAGAAATCGATTAGAAGATATTCTTTTAAAAAAGGAATTTTGTAAAGAACTAAAGGATCGAGGCTGCATACTCATGTCCGTAGGATATGAAACAAATTCGCAAAGAATTTTGGACCTTCTGGATAAGGGGGTTACAGCAAAGAATTATCAGCAAATTATAGATAATTTGCATGAATTAGGAATTCCTCTGCGTTTTTCAATAATTGGTGGGTTACCAAATGAAACTGAGGAAGAAGTTATGAATTCAGAAGAGTTCTTGCGGAAAAATGCAGATAAAATAGGTATTGATGTCATGCAGATGTTAGTCGCTGAACCTACAACATATTTAGCAAAAAATCCCGAGAAATATAATGTAACTATAACATCGGATGAAGAATTAAGGGGAAATAAATTATTGAATTATGGTATGGGTAGAATGGGGGCTACATTTAATTATAGTGACGGTGATACCTTTAATGAAAGATTAAATCGATTTCTTGAAATTTATAAAAATGTCAATCCGCAAAAGAATGATGAACTACCACCAGATAAAAGAAAATCCGCAGAGTCTAGAAATCATTTCAATCAAAATTCGTATGTTTTACAGTTATATCCATGGGTGAGAGTTATAAAAAACGAGAGAACGCTTTTAATGGATTTCTTATGGCAAAGAGTATTTCCCCTTCCAAATGTAATATATGACAATCAGGATTATTTATACGTAGTGGAAGAAGAACATCAAATTTACCTTCAACATTTTGGTGATAAAGGATCGGGAATACTAGTTGCCGTTAATGAAAAGGAGGCAATTTTGAATGAAGCTTATAGAAAATAGTGTACGTTTCCCTAAAGTTGAGAAAAAATTAGGTTTGGGTATTGGAATGGATTTACCTTGGGGAGAAGATATTGGGTTTTGTACAACGGAAAATGGAGATGATATTACTCCAAAAATGAAAATCTTTTTTGATAACTATAAAGATGAGTTTAATTATATGTTTTTCGCATTTCAGCCTAAAAATCGAAGTGTTCTCAAAGCAGAGGATTACTTTGAAGCGTATGATCGATTATTTAATGCTGTTCCTAATTATAAAGCAAGGGCGTTTCATCAAACTATATTAAATATGGGAGCTACTGAGAAATATGAAAAAAGCTCCATAATAGAGTTTACAAATAAAATAATCGAAAGGTATGGAATAAAATGGGTTGTTGAGGATTTAGGGTTATGGTCTATTAAGGGAAAGACTGTGCCATTTCCATTACCTCCATATATGACGCCTAGAGGACTAGAAGCTTGTATTGAAAATATAAATGAATATCAGAAAAATTTACTGGTACCAGTTTGTATTGAATTTCCTGGTTTTACGGAAGGAACTAATTTCTTTATCGGTGACATGGATGGATTTGATTATTTTAATACTTTAGTCCAAGAGACCAATTCCCCTGTAACTATCGATATAGGACATATTCTTAGTTATCAATGGCTTATTGGTAATACAGATGAAAAAATGTATACAAATCTTTCTAAGCTGCCGCTAGAAAATTGCTTTGAATTACATTTATCAGGATGTCAGATTATTCGCGGTAAGTTTAGGGATCTGCATCATGGCATACTATTAGATGAACAAATAGATTTACTTAAATATTTACTTCCACTATGCCCAAATTTAAAAGCTATTACTTATGAAGATCCTAAGTATACGAATGATGGTATTCTTATTCCAAAATCTCAAAGAAATTATCAGAGAATGAAAGAGGTGGTTAAACAATGGCAATATCAGTAGATAAATACTATTCTTTAGATGAAATATTGTACAATTTACTGCACGATTATAAGTATAGAGATTTATTCTTAACAGATAAATTTAGTGAATTAAATATTTGTGAAGAAAACCTCAAACATATTCAAACAATTGACAAAGAAGAGCTAATTGCTACTTCAAAAACAATTATAAGAAATTTATTGAATGGAAATATAGAACATAGTGGTGGGCTGAAAACGGCTTTCCCTGGAACTTTTAAAGAAGTAGAATTAAACAATATTGACATGCAACAATTGATGTATGAATTTGTTGCATCAAAAGAGTTCGAAGATTACAAAGAAATTCCTTATGCAGGGGATGGACAGTGTATTGAAGAATCATTTTTTCGCTTTTTAAGCAATGTAGAACTAATTAAAAACAATAAAAATATAGAATTGCTTTTAAAACATGAATTCTTAAATGCTATGATATCTATCTTGGTTGTAAATTCAGAACCAGCATTTAAAATTTTTAGTAAGGATATTAAGCATAATGGTCATATTTATTATGCTTTCATTAGACTCGATAGAAATATTGCAGAAGCTTTATTAGGTAAAAAGATTCAAGTACAGCAGGAGAAGATAATATGGTTATTTGCAGCAGCTAAAAATAGACTAATAAAAGGGCCTATAGAAGAAAATCTTTTACAGCTAATTGAAATTGGAAGTCTAAAAAAGATCAATGAAATGAAACTGATAAGTAACGAAGAGTCTAACTTAGCAAAAGGCATATATAGATTAGGTTTAATCAAATCATGAATACAATTACAACATTCGAAGAGCATGGTGAAGTACTTCCTTTTTGGCAAAGCACGATTAAGGAGCCTGCAACTCTGTTGTATTTTGATCGCCATTTAGATCTTAAATTAATAAGCAAAGCTAAAATTCAAAAAATACATCAAAGAGTAGAAAAAAATCAATCCTTAAATACCCTAAATAGGGACATACCCTGTAGGGAAGATGAAAAATATGCTTATGGATTAGATGATTTTCTGTATGCGGCCATTGATTTAAGTATGTTTAAAAAAATTATATGGGTCTCTCCGGTAATTAAACATCAAAATAATATAAATGATTTAGGAAAAGTATTCTGGACTTTACTATCTCTAATTCCTCATCATGGTAATGAAATTATTGATTCTTTTAAAAAATATCCATTTGGTATTGAAGTAAAGATAAAAAATACAACCCTCATGATTACAACTATAAATAATCTTAAGTATATGCAACTGTATAAAGAGAGTAACTTAATTACAGATATCGATTTGGATTTTTTCTATAATCTAGAGAACAAGAATCTATATTATAAGCTTGATCAAGTGTTACAAATTCTGAAAGAAAATAAAGTTACAGATTCGATAAAAACAATGACTTATTCAATAAAAAGTGGTTTTTTGCCGGAATCATATAGACGATTAAGCGGTATTCTTTCTCATAAATTAGATATGAGACTTATTAGTAATCCCGCTCGAAATCATTCCTTACCTATAGAGACAATGGCTGCTCTTTCTAGCAGAAAACCGCTGGATCAAAAATACTTAAATTATCTACAAGAAAAAGAGCTTGATATTTTAAGTGGGATTGGATGGAAATTACGTTCTTTATTATTCGTGCAAATGGGGCAGTTAAGTGAGGCTGAGAAATGTTATTATCGGGCTAGAGAACAAGGTGATGAAGCTTTTTGGGCAGCCTATAATATTGGCATGAGTTATATGAAGCAAAAAAATTATGAGCATGCATTGAAGTGGTTGCAGCAAACAAAAGATGTTGTTGATACAATCCAAGCGCATAGTTTAATTCTTCAAATTTTATGTCATTTACATTTAGAAAATTTTGAATATGGTTTATCTTTAGCACATAACACGCTAGAGATATTACCTATGAGAACGGAAATATATGAACTAATAGAGATTTTTTGTAAGAAAATGAATATGAAAGAAAGTCATTATGTCTACTATAAGGAAAAATCTCAAAAAATTAATCAATTATTAAAAACATAGGAGGGATTAAGTTTAATAATTTATTAATTAAGCTTCAGTATCAATCTCAGAAAGGTTCCTTTGACATCATTAATGATCAAATTAAAGATGCTAGTATAAACAAATTTTTGAAAGATCAACTAAGAGATTGTATTAACTTATTAGAATTAAATGTCTTAAAATTCAGTGAAAAGATTATCTCGTATAAAATAGACCTTAACTTAAATAATGAGAGAATCCCTTTATTTGAAGAGCCGGTAAACAGATACAATTTATTAATTTTAATTCATGTTGAGGGGAAGGAATCTATAATACCTATTTTATGGCAAGTAAGTACGGAATATCCACCAGTTTGTATGTTCTCAGATCAAATAGATGAGTTAAGGGTGGAAATAGAACAAACTGTTCATGGTAAATCATTAAAGGATAAATTAAAATTACCAGTTATTTTAGATCAGTGGCCCGCTTCTCATTTTGTACATGAGTGTTTTGGACATACTTCAGAAGCTGATAACTATATGGAGTATGCTTGTGAAAATGATTATAGACTTGGATATAGATGGTCTGATTATAAGTTTAATGTATACGATGATCCGACTTTAATAGGAAATAAAGCTCATTATGGAAGAGATGATGAAGGAGAAAAATCTTTTTGTACTCAAATAATTAAAGATGGTATTTGGTGTAATTTGCTTCATAGTTCAGAAACGAAAAAAAAACTTCAAGCAAAAGGTTCTTGTAATGGTCGAAAAGTTTCATATGACGATAGTATTCTTCCACGCATGTCCATAACATATATGGATAAAGGTAACGAAAATGTCGATGATTTAATATCCCAAATAGAATATGGTCTCCTTTGTAAAGGTTCATGGGGAGGGGGATCAATAGGAACAAAATTTATAATAAGACCTTCTTATGGAATTATTATTAAAAATGGAAGTTTAAGTGATTCGATTATTAGAAGGTTTGATATTAAAGGTTGTAAGTTTAAGGCCGCGAGAAATATTGTTGGCAGTAGTAATGAATTACGGATGTTCAATCCGGTGTTTGGCTGTGATAAAAACAATCAAAATAATTTAAGCGTAACTCAAGGCGCGCCACATATTTATTTTAAAGAGCTAGATATTTACCCAATATAAGATTGAAAGAGGGAGATCAATGATTGAAAGAATAGATTATAAGAATCTAACTTACGAGAGATTTATGAAGGAGTTTGCAGATAAAAAACCTGTTATCTTAACAAATCTCGTGAATGATTGGGAGTGCTACAATTGGGACTTGAAATATCTAAATGAAAAATTTGGAGAGCAAGAAGTTGTAATTAGAAAGTCTGATTATGAAGGTGAAAAGAAAGTATATACAGTGAAGCTCTCTAAATTTATCCAATTGTTAGAGGATGGAAATGAAGAAAATTGGTATTGTGATTGGCCTTTTTCCATTATGGGGAATAAAGAAATTGCTTTATCATATAGTATTCCATCTTTTTTAACAGAGCAAATAGTTGGGAAGAAAGGAGACAAAGAATTGAAATGGGTATTTCTGGGTTCATCAAACACTGGAACCCCATTACATAAAGATTTCCAGGCAACACACAATTGGAATGCAGTTATATTCGGAAAGAAAAAATGGGTATTTTTCAGTCCAGAATATGATCAAGAAATGGAATATTTAGCGAGTATAAATTGTAATATATTTAATCCAACTCCAGAAGAACGCGATATTATCTGTAAAGCAAACCCTTACTATATAGAACTCCAGCAAGGTGAAATTATATATACTCCTAAAAATTGGTGGCATCAAGTTATAAATGAAGAATTAACCTTTGCTATTAGTGAAAACTTTTGGTTTAAGCACGAGCTTCAAGTTAATTAATTTTATATAAACTATTAAAAAATAGGGGGATTTAATAATGTTAAATATAGATGAACTTGTAATTGATAAAGGTATTTCTAAAACATTGGAAGAATTAGTGAATTTACCTGGACCTGTTGGTCATGAGTATATAATTAGTAATTGGTTAAAGAAACGTTGGATGAATAGATCAGAAGAATGTTTTGAAGATAAAGTTGGAAATTTGATTTGTAAAATCGGTGGGAATGGTCCTAAATTATTAATTCAAGCACACATGGATGAAATTGGGTTTATTGTAAGGTATATTACCCCTGATGGCTTTTTATTAATTGACCCAGTTCAAGAAGCGCATAGGTCAGGTCCTAATCATTTACATATGATAGGACAAATAGCTCAAGTGGTAAGTAGAACAGGGAAGATAGCAACAGGAATTTTTGCTACTTCTACTGGTCATGTTCTTACTGAACAGCAAATGAATGGAAATTTAAACTTTAATAGCCTATTTATAGATATGGGGCTTAATAGTAAAGAGGAAGTAGAAAAATTAGGAGTTCATATTGGATCTAGTGTCGTTTGGAAAAGAGAATTAACTCAAATTGGAAATAAGTTTATAGGAAAAGCGTTTGACGATCGGATTGGGCTCTTTGTTATGGATCTTCTATTAGAGAAAATAGAAGTTTCTAAATTAAATTATGAAGTGTGGTATGGAGCTACAGTGCAAGAAGAAAATAAAGCTCATGGTGCCTATGCTCTAGGTTCAAAGATGAACTTTGATCTAGTAATTTCTTTAGATATCGGTTTAGTAGGGGATATACCAACTGTAAATGAGCAAGACTATCCTACTAAATTAGGTGGTGGGCCAACATTAGTTTATAAGGACGGTGCCATTCATTATGATACTAAAATAACATGGGGTTTAGAAGATACATCTAAAAAATATGATATTCCGTATCAAATCGGTATTTATAGTAATTATGGTTCTGATGGGATAGCTTTTTTTGATAGTGGTATTCCGTCAGCGCTTATTGGTATCCCAACTCGTTATACACATACACCTTTTGAGATGGTTGATATAAAAGACATTTATTCTACTGTGAGTTTACTAAATCATTTTATTGAGGACACAAATAATTAAATTGTTCCATATGATGCTCTAAGCTTTAAAGCATGGAGCATTATATTTGTTTTTCGTTGAACAAATACTATTTTTTCGTTAACTCATTCAAAGTATGTGGTTACATATGCTGTTATCATTCTTGAAAAAGTCCCAGTTCATCATGGCTAAATTAATATTAAAAATGCTATCCTTTCTGTATATTTCTACAAAAAGAATAGCGTTTTTTCATTCAAATAAGAATTCATTTTGATTAATTTTTTTATTCTAATTCAATTTAAAATATCCTTACATTTGGATTTTTTACATAAGAACTATTTTTATATAAGGATTTTTACTGTCAAATAAAATATACATGATTACAGTATCAGTGTATATTTTGTTTGACAGTATTAAGGAGGAGAGTATATGTATTCATAAGATACAACATTGGTACAGTTCTTGCTTATATTAATTTCTAAGAAGGGGGAATGAATTTAAGAAATAAGTATAATGTATGATTTACAGTGAAATAGGTGGTTTACTAAAAATAAGAAAAAGTCCACCTTAAAAATTCAGAATTTTAAAACAATTCAAAGGGGGCAACATAATGGCAAAGAACTCGAAATTTAATAAGCTGATGCTTGGAGTGGGACTTGTTGCTATATCATTTAATGGATTACAAGTTCAAGCAGAGACAAAAGAGAAAAATACGAAGAATGTATTACAAATGGAACCAGTAGGATTACAGAAATCCCTTGATGAGTTAGCGCACTCTTCGAACGTACAAGAAAGTCCATCCCTTACAAACCGGTTAAGGCTAGCTGACCTATCACAACGTCCACCAATGCAGAAAGAGAACACTAAACAACTAGTTGAAGAAAGAAAATATTCAATGGCTGAATTAAATCAGTTAAGCAACAAACAATTAACTGATCTTCTTGTTACAATTAAATGGTATCAAATTCCAGATTTGTTTCAGTTTAATAGTGATAGTCTCAAGTTCTATCAAGATGATAGCCGGGTACAAGCGATTATTGATAAACTAGCAGAACAAGGACAAGCTTATACGAAAGATGACTCAAAAGGTATTGAGACATTAGTAGAAGTTATACGCTCAGGGTTTTATTTAGGTTTTTATCATCAAGAATTAAGTAAACTAAGTGAACGCAGCTATCATGATAAATGTTTACCATCTTTGAAAGCGGTTGCGAAAAATCCGAACTTTAAGCTTGGTACATCAGAACAAAATAAAGTTGTTTCATCATATGGAATGTTAATTGGAGGCGCATCAGCTGATGTTGAAATTATTCAATATGCAGGTGAAATCTTGAGACAATATAATGATAACATTACAACTTTCATTGATGACTATACAAAAGGTAATGCTGTATATAATTTGATGAAAGAAATTGATTATGAAGTTCAGTCGTATATGTATGCTACGGGTAAAGAACCAAAAGATACGATGTGGTATAGGAACATCGATAGCTTTATTAATGAAATAAGTCGGTTTGCACTAATTGGTACGGTAACAGACAAGAATGGATGGTTAATTAATAACGGTATTTACTATGCTAGCCGATTTGGTAAGCTTCATAGTACACCAACAAAAGGGCAACAAGTTGCTACAGAAGCGATGCGTATTTATCCATATTTAGGCCAGCAATATTTTGTAGCAGCTGAACAGATTACTACCAATTATGATGGAAAGGATGCAAACGGAAAAACAATAAATTTAGATCAAATACGAGAAGATGGTAAGAAAAAATACTTGCCAAAAACGTACACGTTTGATGATGGTGCAATTGTATTGAAGGCAGGAGATAAAGTTAGTGAAGAAAAAATTAAACGTTTATACTGGGCAGCAAAAGAAGTAAAGGCACAATTTTATCGTACAGTTGGAAGTGATAAGCCACTTGAAAGTGGACATGCTGATGATGTATTAACGATGGTTATTTACAATAGTCCAGCAGAGTATCAATTTAATCGTCAACTATATGGTTATGAAACAAATAATGGTGGTATTTATATTGAAGGAACTGGAACGTTTTTTACATATGAACGTACACCAGAGGAAAGCATATATAGTTTAGAAGAATTGTTCCGTCATGAATTTACACACTATATGCAAGGAAGATACGAAGTGCCAGGATTATGGGGACAAGGAGAATTATATCAAAATGAACGTTTGACTTGGTTTGAAGAAGGGAATGCGGAATTCTTTGCAGGTTCAACTCGAGTGGAGAGCGTTGTACCGCGAAAAAGTATAATTGGTGGATTATCTAATGATCCAGCTAAGCGATATACTGCAGAGCAAACATTGAATGCAAAATATGGAACATGGGATTTTTATAACTATTCGTTTGCATTGCAATCTTACATGTATAATAATCGACCGGATATGTTTGATAAAGTCCATGATTTAATTCGCGCAAATGATGTACGAGGCTATGATGCGTATCGCTCTGCATTAAGTAAAGATAATAAATTAAATGAAGATTACCAATCTTATATGCAAATGCTTATTGATAATCGTGATAAGTATACAATTCCGCAAGTATCAGATGATTATTTAGCAGATCATAAACCGAAAGCACTTTCAGATGTTTCAGCGGATATTACAAATGAAGCGAAGTTGAAAAATGTGAAGGTAACAAAGAATAAATCACAATTCTTTAATACATTTACACTACAAGGAACATATACAGGAAGCGCGTCCAAAGGAGAAATTGAGGACTGGAAAGTGATGAATCAAACAACAAATGGGATGTTGAAACAACTTTCGCAAAAAGAGTGGAGCGGATATAAAACATTAACTGCTTATTTCGTGAATTACCGCGTTAATGCTGCTGGACAATTTGAATATGATGTTGTGTTTAGCGGTTTGAATACTGAAGAGGATACGAGTGTAGAGAAAGAACCAAACAATTCATTTGATACAGCGAATCCACTATCTTTAAACATGTTATTACGAGGTAGTCTAAATGATCAAGATCAAGTTGATAGATTCGTAATTGATGTAAAGACGGCAAAGGATTTACAGATTGCTGTTACGAATGAACAAAATATTGGACTGAATTGGGTATTATATCATGAGTCAGATTTGAATAACTATGCTACGTATGCAACTAAACGTGACGGAAATAAATTGCTTGGAAATTATTATGCGCAGCCAGGGAAATATTATTTAAGCGTATATAAGTATAGCGGCGGAACAGGGAATTATACGATAGAAGTGAAATAATTGAAGAGGGCTGTTTCGACAGCCTCTTGTAAGGTTTTCTAAATTTCGTTAGCCTATAGAAAATGTGATGAATGGAAAACGTATTAAATCGCATATGAAAGAAGAAATAAAAGAATTAAATAAACTTGCTATCGAATATTTAGAACTCACTAGAATTTGATGCTGTAACGAAACAGTTCAGTAATTTAAAAATAAAAAGCTGATAAATTGATTGTTTTTGATTTATCAATTGAATTTACAAAGGAAGGATGAGTGTAATTTGAATATCAAAAAAAATTGATGAAATAAATTGAGGGAGGAATAGGGGATACAATAAGTACATGTAGGAATAAATGTAACGAATTTAGAGGAATCGATTGCGTTCTATAGTATGGTATTTAAGATTTAGCTAATAAAAGTAAAAATGGATTACGCTAAATTTTTACTAGAGAATTCAGGTTTGAATTTCACTTTACATGTAAGGAATCTTTCAGCTGGTATAGAAGCAGATAGAGTAAAGCCGGATGCGATTAAAGCGATGCAAGAAGTAGACATTGATATATCAGTATCTAAAACAATTCATGCTTCATAGTTTTTACAACTTGAATAATAAAAAACACCTGAGAGAATATTGAGATGTTTAAGGTTCTGTTATACACTTTTATTAGCCCATTTTTCCAATTGTTCCGTCCTGTTTTTCTTCCACTGAGCCCTTTCGTGCATTTCTTAGTAAAGTAAGGAAGGCTTTCCCTCTTTCAGTAGTATAGTATGCTGCTAAGTTAGTAATATCCTCAGGGATTTTATCTCCATAAGGAGGCTTCTTTGTTAAATTCTCAATATCCCAAATTACTTCTGATGGAGGTATTTTGCTTAATGTTTCTCTGATTTCTTCCACATTTTTAAGAGCTTCAGATGCATCTTGCCAATTTAATTTATTAAAATATAAATCTTTCATTAGTAGAGTGTATTTAGTTCCCCATCCTTCAGGTTCAGTATGATAGGAGATTGTTGAGAAAAAGCTATGTAAAAAGTCAGGATGTTCTGTTTCATAAAAGAAACTATCTACTCCAAATCCTACTACTGACATATAATATCCATTCCTTTCTAATCTTCTCTAATTTCTATATCAATTTTGTTATTTGTTCTTTCTAGAATTTTTTGTTTCAATTCATACAGGGTTTTAGAGCTAACCTAACCTCTTGTCCTCTAACATCTAATAAGACTGCCTTCAGGTAAATCATGTAGGAAAGAAGTAGAGTTGTAAATTGGTTGTTTTGATGAAATGAATTATCTAATAATTATTGAGAGATGAACAGACTCGCTATATGCCAGAGGAAGACCAAGACCTATTGTTGTATTATTCACTTTTAGGCTTTAGATATAGAATGTTAACTGATGATTTGAGTATTAGAAAGGACAGTTTTGATAAAGTGGATGCTCTCAATGCTCCAACTGATAATGTGCTATCCTATTATTACAATTTTTAAAAATCTATACACTCTACTATACTTGCAAGTTATACAGAAGCTAAGGAACAGTATGAGGAGGCAGGACCTCTCTTAAAACACATTCCTGATGAGCTTGAACATGCAGAATTTAATTATAGATATTCACTATTTCTGCATCACACACATCAGCCATTGGCAGTATTAAAGTATGTAACAAAAGCAAAAGAAATATTCTTAAAACATGTTGGATATGAGTCAAGAGTGGCTTTATGTGAAAATGTTTATGGCATGACTTGTATACAACTAAGACAGTTTGAACAGGCAGAGGAAAGTTTTAATTCTGCTATTGGCATCTTGAAGAAACTGGATGAGAAAAAATTGATTCTGAGAGTCAGAAGTAACTTAGGGTGGTTGTATTCAACTCAAAACCTTTCAACTTTGGCTATTAGGCACTTATCAGAAGTTAATGAAAACATCCCTAATCATTTATACAAACTTCCATAAAAAGTAATTGTATTTTTCAGATAAATGAATTATTATAAAATAAGCAATTTTACAATTGCGCAAAGGGAGGAAGATGATGGGGGATAAACGACTTAATAAGAGGTGCAAAACAATTTTTAAGTTCGTTTAAACATGACACTTGCTTCATTATTTTCATACCGAAAAAGAATTAGGGTATAGCTTATTGCTTGAAAATGCGCAATGAATCATCTAAGAGGGGGAAGTGAAGTGACAAACAAAGAATTGAAAAGGGGTCTAGAAGCACGTCATATTCAGATGATTGCTTTAGGCGGGACAATTGGTGTTGGTTTATTTATGGGATCAGCCAGCACAATTAAATGGACAGGTCCGTCAGTAATGCTTGCTTATGCAATTGCAGGGATTTTTATATTCTTCATTATGCGTGCCATGGGAGAAATGTTATATGTTGAGCCAAGCACAGGTTCATTTGCGACGTTTGGTCATAAGTATATACATCCATTAGCAGGATATATGACTGCTTGGAGTAACTGGTTCCAATGGGTAATCGTTGGGATGTCAGAAATTATAGCAGTCGGAGCCTATATGCAGTATTGGTTCCCAGATTTACCAGCCTGGATACCAGGCGTTATTGCAATGGTCATTCTTGGCGCAGCAAATTTAATTTCAGTTAAATCATTTGGTGAATTTGAGTTTTGGTTTGCAATGATTAAAATCGTTACCATTTTATTAATGATTATTGCTGGATTTGGTCTTATCTTCTTTGGACTTGGTAACGGAGGAGAAGCAATCGGAATATCTAACCTTTGGGCAAATGGCGGTTTCTTTACGGGTGGTTTTTCAGGATTTTTCTTTGCACTATCACTTGTAGTTGGAGCTTATCAAGGTGTGGAGTTAATTGGGATTACAGCTGGTGAAGCGAAAGATCCGAGAAAAACGTTAACGAAAGCTATTCAAAGTACAATTTGGCGTATTTTAATTTTCTATATTGGTGCCATTTTCGTCATTGTAACAGTTTATCCTTGGGATCAACTAAGTTCAATTGGTAGCCCGTTCGTAGCAACTTTTGCGAAAGTTGGGATAACAGCAGCAGCTGGACTTATTAACTTTGTAGTAATTACAGCAGCTATGTCAGGTTGTAACAGTGGTATTTATAGTGCTGGACGTATGCTTTATACATTAGGCGTAAATGGACAAGCACCGAAATACTTTACGAAGGTTTCTAGTAACGGTGTTCCTTTATTTGGGACAGTAGGTGTAATAATTGGTTTAGCAGTTGGTGTAGTTTTAAGTTATATTGCACCGAAAAATTTATTCGTATATGTATATAGTGCGAGTGTACTACCGGGTATGGTACCATGGTTTGTTATTTTAATTAGTCAAATTCGCTTCAGAAAAGAAAAAGGAGCTGAAATGGAAAATCATCCATTTAAAATGCCGTTTGCTCCTGTTACAAACTATTTAACAATTGCCTTTTTAATTATGGTATTAATCGGTATGTGGTTTAATGATGATACACGTATTTCACTAATTGTAGGAATTATCTTCTTGGCCATTGTAACGATTAGTTTCTATGCTTTTGGAATAGGGAAACGTGTTCCACTAGAAATTCAAAAGGATCAGGAAGTATCAAATAAATAACTTGAAAGATAAATATATGAAATAGTCAAAAAAGTCCGATTTTCAACAAGTGAAAATCGGACTTTTTTATCATTAGAAGCGTTCCAATACAATTTTTCCAATTGTACGTCCGCTCTCAACCAATGCATGTGCTTTTTTTAAGTTTTCTGCATTGATTGGCGTTAACGTTTCATTTAAAGTTGTTTTAAGAATTCCTTCATCTAATAGTTCACTCACTTTGTTTAATAGTTCATGCTGAGTGATCATGTCAGCTGTTTCGTACATCGCTTTAGTGAACATAAACTCCCAAACAAATGTAGCGCTTTTACTTTTTAAAATATTGATATCAAGAGGTTGTTCATTTTCAACGATAGAGCAAATTTTTCCTTGTGGTGTAATGATTTCTCCCATACCGTGCCAATGTTGATCGGTATTGTTTAAGCAGAAAATATAATCTACATCTTTTAGTCCAAGTTCTAATAATTGCTCTTTAAAAGGTTGGTGATGGTTAGCTATATAATCGGCACCGAATTTTTCAACCCACTGTATCGTTTCGCTGCGAGATGCAGTTGCGATTACATTCAGTCCAGCCCATTTTGCTAATTGAATAGCAATTGAGCCAACGCCACCAGCTCCACCGATAATTAAAATGTTCTTTAATTTATTTTCATCCTTCTTATCATAATCAATGCCTAATCGTTCAAATAAACCTTCCCACGCTGTAATAGCTGTTAAAGGAATTGCGGCAGATTCAGCATCATTTAAAGAGTTTGGTTTTTTACCGACAATTCTTTCATCAACTAAATGGTATTCACTATATGTACCTTGTCTCGTTATGCTCCCAGCGTAAAATACTTCATCACCTTCTTTAAACAACGTACAACCCTCACCAGCTTTTACTACAACACCACTAGCGTCCCACCCAAGAATTTTTGGTTCAATTTCTTTTTTGTCTTTCGGTGAACGAACCTTTGTATCAACTGGATTGACAGAAATAGCATGGACTTTGACGAGGATATCGTTCCCTTTTGGCACAGGTCTTTCGAGTTCAATATCAATTAAACTGTTTTCTTCTTCGATAGGTAAATATTCATGTAAACCAATTGCTTTCATTTTTGTTACCTCCATTTAGTAAGTATGTCTTCTTTTACATTATAGGATGCAAAATGTAATTATGTAAGAAGGCACATGAATGTAGTATAGTAACATTAGTGTTACTATCTATTTGTAGTAGGCTTGGAGTGATATTGTGTGAGAAATAGAAAAAGTGGTTATGGATGCGAAGAAGGGTGTCCAGTTGAAGTGACATTAGATGTAATCGGCGGGAAGTGGAAAGGTGTTATTCTATATCATTTATTGGATAAGAAAAAGCGTTTCAATGAATTGCGTAGGTTAATACCTGGCATTACACAAAGAATGCTCTCGTTACAACTAAGTGAATTAGAGAGCGATGGTGTTGTAAAAAGGAAAGTGTATCCGGAAGTCCCGCCCCGCGTAGAATATTCTTTAACTGAATTTGGCCGAACTTTAGAACCGATCATTGTTCAAATGAAGGAATGGGGAGAAAAGTATAAATCAAGATTGACGGAGAAAGAACAAATAAATTAAACAAAAAAAGAGTTCATTGTATGATGAGCTTTTTTATTTTGTAAAAAATTTGTGACGGGCTAAAAAAATAAGGTTGAAACAATGAAAATTTGGAAGGAGTTTGTTTCTTCGTGGATGAATTTTTACTGTATTGTTTTATCCAAAATTATATGTGAAGGTGGATACATAATGACAGTGAAAAGCTTTATTTTTTACCGGCTGGCCGTTGTATGTTAGATCATTCTGCTGTTAATAGTACACTTGCGCCAGGTAAACTTTTAAACTTACCTGTATGGTGCTATTTGTTAGAAACAGAGGAAGGCCCTATTTTAGTAGACACTGGTATGCCAGAAATGGCGGTGGATAATGAAAATCTTTTTAAGGGAACATTTGTTGAAGGGAAAATTTTACCTAAGATGAGTGAGAATGATAGAGTCATAAATATTTTAAAACGTATGGGGTATGAACCGGAAGATCTTCTGTGCATTATTAGTTCACATTTACATTTTGATCATGCTGGAGGAAATGGTACTTTTACAAATACACCAATTATTGTACAACGATCTGAATATGGGGCAGCGCTGCATAGAGAGGAATATTTAAAAGAATGTATATTACCTAATTTGAACTACAAAATGATTGAAGGAGATTATGAAGTGGCACCAGGAGTCAAGTTATTATATACACCTGGACATTCACCAGGGCATCAGTCACTATTCATTACGACTGAGAAATCTGGTTCAATTTTACTTACGATTGATGCGTCGTATACAAAGGAGAATTTTGAAGATGAAGTGCCATTCGCTGGGTTTGATTCGGAATTAGCGCTATCTTCTGTGAAGCGTTTAAAAGGTATTGTTGCTAGGGAAAAACCAATTGTTTTCTTTGGGCATGATATGGAGCAGGAGAAGAGTTGTAAAGTGTTTCCTGAGTATTTGTAATATTGGGCGAAGATAACGGAATCTTATAAAGTCGTATTCACCCATAAAAAGGTATGTGCTTGTTAGCTCATACCTTTTTATGATGAGTTTTTAAATTATTTCTTTGAATAAAGCATATAACTTTTTTGAATCGTCTTCAGTTAACTGATAATATTTAAGGTTTAAATCTGAAGGATTGTTCTGATGGGCGATCATAACCTCGCTACTGTCATGATCTACTACCCAGATGAAATATTTTTCATAAGTTCCATCTTGAAAAGTAATCCACATGTTACAATCGATTAAATCAGAACCTTCTTCATCTAACAGTAAACTCCCTTTTTTTGCTGTATCCATACTGTTAATAAAAGCTTTTAATTCATTTGTTTTTGTAAAAAATATTGATTTTTTTGTCTTTATCGATTCTACATGTATATCTTTAATTTCATTTTGTTTTAGAAAAGCAGGGGGAGCATTAGTATCTCTTGGAGTCGAGACTATCGTGACTTTTTTTGGTTTAGGCTTGCTTGTCGTATATAAATCGCTAATAGACTTACCTGAGCTTACAAACCACACCACTCCAAAAATAATTAATATGCTACCTAGTAATATAATTATTTTTTTTATATGTTTTTCTCCTCTCTATTAGCTCTTCAGTATCATGAATAATGCTTTCGTGTTAAATATGTTTTATTAAAATATATGATAGGCTAACTCGTATATTCTATATTTCTATTAATTGTGAATGTACTATTATAATTTAAATAGTGTTCATTTTTGCTACATAATTATAATTGAACACGCTTATTCTTTACTGATTTATAAGGGCGGTCGATTAGCAAATTGTAAGTAAGGCCAAGTAATACTAAAACCCCACCAATGATTTTACCGGGAGAGAGTTCGTTTGACATGAAGAAATCAATAACGGTTCCCATAAATAATTGTCCGATAAAGATGAGCAATGTTAAATAAAATGCTGATATTTTAGGAGTGATATAGTTTGATAACGCAATAACAATAACGCCTACTAAGCCACCTAAATATACAGCGAAAGGAATGGATTGCAACGTATAACTAGATATATACAAAGAGTCTGTACTGAAAATTAAAAATAATGTAGAGAAAAATAGCCCGGTAATATAATTGTAAAAAGTACCTTCCCAAATTCCTATTTTTGTTGCTAAATTAGCATTAATAATTCTGGCAACAACAATGGAAACTCCAACTAAAATAGCGATACAAATATATAACATTTTCTTATCCTCCATTAAAAAATAGTCATTACAATAATTCCAGAAGAGATGAATAGTAATCCAATCAATTTTTTCTTTTCAAACTTCGTAATCTTCATTCCTAATAGCCCGAAATGATCAATAATAATAGAAGCAATTGATTGACCGAGTAAGCTTAATGCAATCGTAATAGAGGCACCAAGGGCGGAGAAGCTTATATTACTAAAAAGAACGGTGAAAACCCCAATGGCTCCAGCGCTATATAAATAAAGCGGAATACCTTTCTCAAAACGAATTTTATTTTTGTTAATGAGCAAAACAATAACAACTGCAAGCAAACCAACGAGATGAATTACAACACTTGCAGTATAATTCCCTATCATTTCAGACAAGATTCCGTTTAAAGGAATCATAATGGCGATAAGTGCACCTATAAAGACAGAAAGAAAGTTATACAATGTGATATCCCCTTTATATTACATATTTGTAATGAATGTATCATGCTTAAATTGTGTATTACTATGACATATGTCATAGTGAAAGGGGGAAATTTTGATTACAATGAGGATGAGTTGTAAAGGTGGGGGATTATGAAAAAAGTATGTAATTCTAATAAATTAGCAGATTATATGAAGCAAAATAATATTAATACATTTTTTAGTAACGATATGAAACCGTATATGGAATTGTTATTTTTTAGAAAGAATGAATTCATATGTAGGGAAAATGAGGATATAGACTATTTGTATTTCTTTGTTGAAGGAAAAGCGAAAGCATTTAACACATTAAGTAATGGGAAATCTGTATTATTATGTTTCTATGATAGTTTGCAGTTATTAGGGGATGTGGAGTTGATTCACTCTCAAAAAATTACTTCAAACGTACAAGTAATGGCAGATTCGTATTGTGTTGGGTTACCTTTAGGAAAGGTTAGAAATCAATTATTTCATGATGCAACTTTTTTAAGGTGTATTTGTGGTTCTTTAGCTCATAAATTAAATAGGCTTTCAAAAAATAGTACAATTAATTTACTATATCCGCTTGAAAATAGACTTGCAAGTTATATGTTAGTAACCGGGGAAAGAACCGTTCAGCACAGCAATAAAATTATATTTAATGGAAATTTAACAGAAACAGCGGAATTACTAGGAACGAGTTATCGGCATTTATTACGAACTTTAAATACTTTTTGTGACAAAGAGATTATAAAGAAAAACAATGGATGCTTTGAAGTGATGAATATAGAAGTGTTGAGGGAACTGGCGGCGGATGTGTATAAATAAAATTTTATAAATAGGAGCGGTGTTTTAAATGATTACACCTATATTTCGAATTTTTGATATTGAAAAAGCACATTTATTTTACTTAGAATTTTTAGGATTTAAGCTTGATTGGGAACATCGGTATAAGGAAAATATGCCATTGTATATGCAAATTTCGTTAAATGATGTTGTTATACATTTATCCGAACATCATGGTGATACGTCACCAGGCGGTGCCATTCGGATTAAAATAAATGATTTGAAAAACTATCATACTATATTATCAAGTAAAGAATATTCATATTCTAAACCTAATATAGAGACAACGCCTTGGGATACGATGGAATTAACAGTGATTGATCCATTTTCAAATAGAATTACATTTTATGAGGAAGTTCATTAGACATCGAAGTGGCAAATATAAAAGTTTTTTGGGGATTTTCACATGCCCATCAACTTAATATTTTTAATTACCCCATAACGAAAATTTTTATGCATCGTTGAATACGAGTAGAGTGGAAATAAGGAAAATTGGTATAATATGAAATGAATACAACAAATGGGGTTATTTGGGGAGTCATGAAAATATTTTTTCTTTGTGCTAGTCTATTCATAAATGTTTGTGTATTTCCAGCAGCTATGTTTATTGGCGTAATGGCAACTGATTCTCTTGATAGTGGACGTAAAGAATTCTTTATTGGATTCTTTTTTATTCAGTGGTTGCCACTACTTTTATTAATTCTTTCGATATACTTTTTAATTAAAGAAAGGAAAAACAAACATACGAACACTTGGCGATAGGAATATAACTATATTTTTCATGTTAAGAGTAGCGTTGACTGATTTTGAGAGTAAACAGTAACCTTAAAAGAGAAAAAGAGTACAAAGGGTCCTGACTAATCAGGACCCTTTCTTAGTTTGTAACGCTCTATTTCTTTTTTTTGTATGGTGAGGCCTATTAATTCAGATTTTGAAGAAAAATACAAATTACGATGAAATGATGAAAATCTAATGAGGTGTAGACAAATTTATTTATTCATGCTCTAGAAATGAAAGTTGAGGGGTATATTGCTCTTGTTACAAAAAGAATGTATATGTATGTATTTACACTTGGTTTTCCAATTGAACCAATTGATGATCCGTTTTATTTTCATGATACATTGCAAGGGGGTACCTGTTCGAATTCATGCTCGGAAAGGATTAACACATTTGTATTCCGTAAAAAAATTTCGGGATATTATTCAAGGAAATGCTCATGCGCAGGCATTAATCAAAGAGAACAGTAAAAATATTATGTTAATAAGATAAAGTGTCACAAATTTTTATAAATTAGTGTGATTGATATCACACCCCTTTTTCTCAATGTATATTATGCTTAGTTTGTAATGAATGATTGGGAAAGGGTGGGATGATATGTTTTGCTATCAATGTGAACAAACGCCAACAGGCGGATGTAAAGTAATGGGTGTTTGCGGTAAGAATGAAACAATTGCAAGTTTACAGGATACGATTGTGTTTGGGTTAAAAGGAATTGCTGCTTATCGTACCCATGCTTCGCAGCTAGGGTATACAGATGCATTTGTAGATGCTACAACTCAAGAAGCGTTATATATGACATTAACAAATTCTAACTTTAATGAACAAGAACATATTGATATGGCTATGAAAGTTGGGAAATCAGCTTTACGGGTGATGGAGTTGTTAGATGAGGCACATACGAATCATTTTGGTGTTCCAGAGCCTGTTCAAATTACACAAAATCGTGTAGAAGGTAAGGCAATTGTTGTTACTGGTCATAATTTATTTGCATTAGAGGAATTATTAAAGCAAACAGAAGGCAAAGAAATTAATATTTATACGCATTCTGAAATGTTACCAGCGCACGGATATCCACAACTGAAAAAATATAAACATTTAAAAGGAAACATTGGTAAGGCATGGTATGATCAACGACGTCTTTTTGAAAAATTTACCGGTGCAATATTGGCTACAACGAACTGTGTTATGCCAATTAAAGGATCATACTCTGATCGCTTCTTTTCATATGATATTGCCGGTCTGGAGGGTGTACGGAAAATTGAAAATGATGATTTTGCACCATTGATTAAAAAAGCGCTAGAACTTCCCGCAGTACATATGGAGTCGGATGAACAGTTAGTAACAGGGTTTCATCATAATACAGTATTATCATTAGCCCCAGAAATCATTGAGGCAGTAAAGGGAGGGAAAATTAAGCGCTTCTTTATCATCGCAGGTTGTGATGCCCCAGGAAAAGGCGGAGAATACTATCGTGAATTAGCAACGTCACTTCCGCAAGAAACGGTTATTTTAACAACTTCTTGTGGGAAATTCCGCTTTAATGATGTAAATTATGGTGTTGTACCCGGTACGGAGATTCCACGTTACATTGACTTAGGGCAATGTAATAATTCAATTTCTACAATAAAAATAGCGGCAGCTTTAGCAGATGCTTTTCAATGTGAAGTGAACGAATTGCCAGTTAGTATTGTCCTATCATGGTTTGAACAAAAAGCGGTTGCCATTTTACTTGGGCTATTTAGTCTTGGGATTCAAGATATTCGTATCGGTCCAAAGGCCCCTGAATTTATTTCACCTGGTGTGCTTGATGTATTACAAGAAACATTTGGTTTAAAACTTATTACAACTGTAGCAGAAGATATGAAAATAATGTTATCGTAACAAAAAGGATGTCTTACTCTGTAAAATAAATAAGTGACAATATTTAATAAAAATCGTGACTGTATTTCAAATCCATAACAGCATTATCATGGTCAATTATTTTCACTTTAAATTAATGATGAGAACCAAAATTTTTAGCAAATAAATCATATATATATATATATATATGATTTATTTCTATAGGAATGCACAAGTGCAAAATCACAAGAAGATCACCTATGGAAGTCTTTTAACATGTCTATAACTAATTTGATAGATGCGTTTACGGGGTAGCGCCACACATCCATCAACCTAAAGAATCAAAATCCCCCTATAACGAAATTGCTATTCATTATTGACTACTGATAATAATGGATGACATGATTGGGCAGTCGCGTTAAGAACGGGTACAGTAGAATGAAGAGGAGTTCATATAATAGTGAACTCTTCTTTTTTATTTTGAAAAAATGTATTGAAGTGCAAAAAATGGACCAGTAGTAAATACTACTGGTCAACCATATGTACATGAATTAGGAGAGGTCAAACATTTATTAGCCTTATTATAATAGATTTTCTTAGGCGGTAAAACTAGAAAATAGTGTTTTTATGTTGAGAAAGTTTTTTGTATTGAAATATATGAAAAATGAGGGGATTCACCGAGACAACAAATAGGCTTTATATATTTTCGTAGATTATGATATATTATAAAAAAGATTTAATTACCTTAAATTAGACTTTTGAATGGTAATTACATTTGTAAGTGGAGAGGAGGAGCAGTAGTGAAATTTGATGATCAACGTCTACTGGGGATACGATTAGGGTCTTTACTTGTAACAGAGGAAAATCAATACTTAGTGATAAAGAAAAAAGATCATTATGGATTATTAAACATACATACTTTAGAGTGTACTCATGTGGAAGTGCAATTAGAGCATATTGAGGAAATGTTACATGAAGATTTCCAAGAAAGCATAAAGGAAATTATCGCACCGGAACATATTAAGATTGTGGCGAAAAATATTATATAAAGAAACAAGCTGGGTGTGCCAGCTTGTTTCTTTTTGTTAATTTGCTTGCAGATTTCTATGTTGAAAGACTTGTTTTGCGATAAAAATAGTGTTTAGGACATACAGGTATTTTTTATAAATCTAGAGCTTTTATAATCTCGCCAATAACCCCTTCCATTTGATGAACACCTAAATCTGAGTTTGTCATAATAACAGCACCGCTGCCTCGATATGGATAACAAACGATTATACATTGGAATCCAACGCCCCATCCAAGTGAAGAAATTTCTAAACCATGATTGGTATCATCTAGAAAGATGCCTAGTCCAGTCCACTTTGAGCAACCTTGAGGAGAAATCATGTCTTGCGCTGTTTTTTGAGAAAGTCCTAGTTTACTATCTCCCTGTAAGGAGTGAATAAGTTCGATAACTAAAGCTGATAGATCAGTTGGCGTTGACCAAATCCCTGAAGCAGCTGCAAATGGGTAAAATGGATACTTTTCTTTTGTGACAGTTCTGTCTTTATTATGCCCGCAAGCAAAAGCGTCAATTGTGTTGATGCTTTCAGGAGAAAATAGCATACTATGCTTCATTTGTAGCGGCTGAAAGATCAATTCTTCTAGTAATAGATGAATTGATTTTCCAGTAATATCTTCTAGTAGTTGTTCAATTATACAAAAGGTTGCGTCAGAGTAGTGAAATTCACTTTCTGGTTCGTAAGTAATTTCTATAGGTACTGGACAATATAATGTTGTACCCGTAAGGATTTCAGGCATTTTAGGCTTTCCTTGTGCGTGCTTATAATGTTCAAAACTATTAGGAGGATCAATTATTCCAGCTTGGTGACTTAATAAATTTCTTAAAGTGATTTTTTTCTGTGAAGGAAATGCGTTAGTAGGGGTTTTCCAAGATATGAGTCTATCATTTACATCTTCGTCTAAGTTTACTATTCCTTGATCGGATAATTTTAGTACGAGCATTGCGGTGATGAATTTGCTTATAGAGCAAGAATTAAAAATAGAAGTTGTAGTAACATCTCTAGTTGTTCCAGATTCAAGTGTTCCCAAGGCATTCGTTTCATACAGTTTGCCATCACGTATAACTGCGAGGCTTAATCCAGCTACAGAATATTGTTTCATTTGTTCATATATATTTATATTTTTTAGCTTCATAATTGCTCCTTTCTTATGGGAAACACAGAATATTAATTAAATTATACATGGTTCACCAAATGATTTACAGATGAGGCGTCTTTTTACTGTGAAGAAATTCGAGGTGAAAATTGAAACATTTTATCTCGAAATATATATAAGCCATAATATTGTTATGTAGGAGATTAACGCTCTTTTATTTTCAATGTGCTTTTTGAAAAGGAGCCATCCGGCCATATCAAATAGCAAGTAATACGAATGTACGTATTATAAATTGTAGTAATAGAGTTTAATAACAAAAGAAATGGGAATTATCGACCGAGAACTTGAAATTAATAAAGAATTGCGTCAGCTTGTGGAAGGTGGAAAAACAATTATGGTAGTTAAGAAGGTAAGAGAAATATTCGATTATTCATTATTAGAAGTGAAGCAATATGTAGAGAAATGATAAAAACCATCCAATTGGATGGTTTTTATCATATATTCGGAACTTACTGAACCATACGTGTATTCACATAGGCAGCTATAATAACGTGACCAATTACGATAAGAGGTATAATGATTTTTACATTTGGAGAAGTGAAGACACTCCCGATTGTTGCGACGACGCCTGCACTTAAATTATAAAGACCAACAATCTTAGATAACTTTAATGTATCACTCACACGGCGTTCGTTAAAACCAGATAAGAGCCAAGTATATTGCTTCACTCCTATAAGGTAAGACAATGTGAATGAGATGATTGCAACTATACATAGTGATGGGGAAGCAAAGAGAGTTATAGAAAACACCTCCGTTAATGAATAATCTATAATTAAATTATATTATTGATGTAATAATTTAACAAATTATGAAAGTGAATTATTTTTTTGTAAGTTTGATAGAAAAGATAATCGCATCAGTATGTAAAATGATAGGGGGATAAAATATGAATATTTCAGAATTTCAGCGATATGTATCAAGTTTTAGTAAAGAAAAAGGATTTCAAGATACAACAATCGAGGAGCGTACGATGTATGCAATGGCAGAATTAGGTGAATTGACAGATGCGATATTAAAGCGTGATAAAACAGAAGATGCCAAAAGAGAAATCGGTTTAGAAATGTTTGACGTAATTTGGAATATATGTGATTTAGCTAATAAATTGGGCGTTGATTTAGAGAAGGCATTTGTAGAAAAAATGGAAATGAATAAAAAATGCGAATGGTAAATGGAAGCTGAAAATGATAGCATTTAAGTAGTGTGAGATAATAAAAAGAATACAACATAGATTATTGATTATTACAGTGGAGGTAGAAAATGAGTTTGAAATATAAATGTTTAATATTAGACCATGACGATACAGCAGTGAAAAGCACACCGAACATACATTATCCATCATTTGTAGAAGCATTACAAGATGTTAGGCCAAATGAAAAAACTGTATCATTAGAAGAGTTTGTTTCATATTGCTTCTCTCCAGGTTTCCAAAGTTTGTGTAAAGATATTATTGGTTTTACTCCAGAAGAGCAAGAACATCAACAAAAAGTTTGGAAAAAGTATACGGAATCTACAATACCGGATTTTTACGAAGGCTTTCCGGAATTTGTGCAGGAATTTAAGAGACAAGGTGGAATTGTAACGGTTGTCTCTCATTCTGAAAGTAGTCGTATTAAAAGAGATTATGAAAAGCATTGTGGATTCGTTCCAGATGCAGTATTTGGATGGGAATTAGAAGAAAACCAAAGAAAACCTCATCCATATCCCGTAAAACAGATTCTATCTAAGTTTCAGCTTTCAGAAAATGAAGTAATTGTATTAGATGATTTAAAGCCAGCTTTAGAGATGGCGAAAAGTTGTAATGTTGTATTTGCAGCGGCGGGGTGGTCACATCATATTCCTGAAATTAAAAAACAGATGGAAGATGAATCTGATTACTATTTTGAAAAAGTTGAGGATTTTAGCCGATTTGTGTTAGGAGAATAAATGTTGAAAAAGAACTTGGTTTTATGGACCAAGTTCTTTTTAGAATAACATGAATATAGATAGGGGATAGGTATGAAAGGAAAAGTAATAATAGGAGGACTTCTTGCGGTAATTAGTGTAATGAGTATATTTGCTTTCTTAATTTTTGAAGGAATATTCATTCCAAATCAATTAGAAGCGGATAAGTTTTTAATAAAAGGTGTAGATGTTGCATCTTATCAAGGGAAGATAGATTAGTCAAAGCTAGAAGAACAGGATATGAAGTTTGCATTTATAAAGGTTACAGAAGGAAGCTCATTTGTCGATGAATACTTTGCGGAAAACTGGGCCAACGCAGTTAAGACAAATATGCGTATAGGAGCGTATCATTTTTTTAGCTTTGATAGTAAAGGGGAAACACAGGCTCAGCAATATATACGAACAGTTCCGAAAAATGGACAAGCATTACCGCCAGTAATTGATGTGGAATTTTACAGTGATAAAAAAGATAATCCACCTAAGCGTAAAGATGTTGCAAAAGAGTTGTCGGTAATGATTAAAATGCTAGAGAAACATTATGAAAAGAAAGTTATATTGTATGCAACGCAAGAGGCATATGACTTATATATAAAGGATAGGTATCCTGAATGTGATATATGGATAAGAAGCATTTTAACAAAACCGAGTTTATTAGATCAGAGAAAAGGGACGTTTTGGCAATATACGAATAGAGGAAGATTAAAAGGTTATAGTGGAAAAGAGAAGTATATTGATTTAAAAGTATTTTATGGAAACAAGGAAGAGTTTGAGAAGTATGGAATGAAAAGTTGAGTTTTTAATATGAAGTAAGAGATATTTTGAAATGAAAATATTTAATTCAAAAGTGGAACAAAAGAATCTATTATCTTGTCTATAGTATGAGCCAACAACAAAATATAGCAAGGAAAGGTCTTTATGCTTATTTATAAGCTGAGGTGTTGAAATGGAAGATAAGATAATTCAAAGTAGTAATGACGAAATAGATTCAGTAATAGAAGAATATTGGAAAGACGTATGGAATTATTCTTTTGTTATTACAAAGGATATTCATCTATCAGATGATATAACGCAGGATGTGTTTATAAAGGTATTTAAAAATTGGGATTCATTTCGGAATGAATCGTCAGTAAAAACGTGGTTATTAAAGATTACAAGAAATACAGCAATCAATTATTTGAAATCTGCCTACTTTAAGAGGATTTCTCTTGTAAGCTTTTTTAGAACTGATAAGGAATATTCTTCAGCAGAACAGCAATTTTTCCAAAAAGAAACGATGGATGAAGTTTGGGATATTGTATTGAAACTTCCAAAGAAATATCGTGAAGTAATTATATTAGATGCAAAATATGAACTATCTTACGAAGAAATCGCTGAAACATTGGGAGTATCAATTGGGACTGTGAAGTCGAGGATACACCGAGCGCGTGCAAAAGTTTCAAAAATACATATGGAGGATGCGTAATGAATAAGGATAAAAAACCAGAATGGTACAAAAGATTGCAAACTGGCCCAATGGAGGCGCGCGAAGATAAAGAAATATTCATTCGTAAAATCAAAAAGTCTGTTCATATGCATGAGAGTGTAAAAAAAATCGAGCGTAAAAAAACATTTCATATAAAAGCTTTAACCGTTACAGTAGTTTGTACTTTTATAATTGTACTTATGAATGTTCAACAACCTGGGTTTGGTAATAATGATGATTCAGCACAAAGTAGCATGCAAATTACAGTTAAGATGAGGGATGAGTCATTTGAGGATGGAACATTACAGCAGTTTATAAATGAATTGAATCAAAAATTAAGTTTAAAAAATAAAGATGCTTTACATGGGATAATAAGTGAAGAACTTGTTTTTAAAGGTGAAAAATATAATAAAAATGAATGGGGAATTTCAGATGATATTTTAAGTAGCTTACAAGTTGCTCTTTCAATGGGAGGGGAATTTGTAAATGATACGAAAAGTTTATATAAAATCCCGAGTGGGCTAGCAGAAAGTAATGAAAAGAAGCAAGAGCATTATTTATATGGGACGATCGTTGGGGAAAAGACAAACGTTTTTGCTGAACCGAAAAGGAATTCTAAAGTAGTTCATTATGTATCAAATGAAATGGTAAAAGCATGGATTCCAGTAAAATCAAAGAATGATGGTTATATAAAAATTTCGACGATGAACGGAAACACAGGTTATGTAAAAGAAGAGCATATCTCAACCGATATTGATTATTCATTTATCTTTGAAAAGCAAAATGATGGATCGTGGAAAATAAAAATAATAGATTCGATATGGTAAAAGAGACAGGTTCATTGGGTTGAACCTGTCTCTTTGTTGTGAAGAGCATCCCAAGCTTTTAAAATATTTGCTGCAACGGGAGCAGCGCTATTGGCACCTAAACCACCGCCAGGAATAACGACAGAAATTGCTATTTCTGGATCATTAGTAGGTGCATATGCGATAAATAGGGAATGATTCACGACCGTACCATCTTTATTGGGCGAACTGGTTGTCCCTGTTTTTCCAGTAACGTCAAAAGGCAAGTCTTTCATTTCTTGTATATGATTATTCATCCCGTTTTGTAGTACAGTCCAAAAACTTGCTGGGTAATGATTAGAACTTTCTACAATAGGTTGTAATGGTTTTTCTATTTTTCCATGGTCATTCAAAATAGTAGTAGCAACTTGTGGTTTGTATTTTATACCTTTGTTGGCAATGGTAGCTGCATATTGAGCAAGTTGAAGGGGAGTATGTACTTCGTTTCCGCCCCATGATGCATTCAATAAAGCTGAGAGCCCATGTTCAAATTTCATATTGCTTCGTAATACATACTTATCCTCTTCTTCAAAAGGTAAATCGATGCCAGTTTTAGAACGTAGTCCAAATTGCTCTAAATAATTCGTCCAAGCACTAGCGACTTTCTCTATACTTCCGTTGTTTTTATTTAGTAAAGGGATAGCGACTTTTGCTGTCATAAATGTATTGGAAGAATTAATGATTGCTTGACTAGGCGTAATCTCTCCAGTTGGTGTACCTAGCTCGTTTTTCACATCATTTTGATTATCATATTGAAAATCTCCATGATCTACATACGTATCTAATGGCTCAAATAATTTTTCATTTAACCCGATCAGAATAGTAAGTGGTTTAATTGTAGAGCCCATATTTATATAAGAATCGTCATATTTTATCTTTTGAATCGTTTTATTTTGTGCAAGAACTTTCAATTGCTCATTTTTAGAAACAGAGTCTTCCATGCTTAATATGTTTGGATCGAAAGTAGAGGAATTTGCCATAGCTAATATGTTTCCAGTTTTCACATTCATTGCGACTGCATAGCCTTCAGCCCTATTTTGTGTAAGCTGAAGTTGCGATTTTAATGCTTCCTCGACTTTTTGTTGAAGTTTGGAATCTAGTGATAGCTGAATATCTTTTCCTCTTTCTTTATTTTGTATGCGCCAAAAATACTGTTTCTTATTTATTTGAAGGACAATTCTTTTTTCTAGTGTACCTTTTAACTCTTCTTCATATTGACGCTCAATTCCATTTACACCAACGCGAGTGGATGGAAAATCATTATTCTCTACATATCCAATAACTTGCGAACCGACTTCATGTTGTGGATAAATACGTATTGATTCACTTTGTACGGAAAGATTATGAAATCTATTTTTATTTATAAAGGATAATTCCTGCTCGGTCAGGTTTGAGTACAATAATATTGGTTTTTTATTAAGGTCTCGGCAAGTTTCTTTTAATCGCTTGTTTATGTTTGTAATGGAGATATTGCGATGAAAAAGAGATGAAAATTCACTAACGAAATCCTCTAACTTAGCAGTTTCTTGAGAAGTAGGACAGTTTGTGTTCGGTAAGTAGTATAAAGAATCCACGTTTTTATTTGTGGCTAATATAAAGCCATTTTTATCAATAATATTCCCTCTTTCCGCTTGTGAGGTTGTAAGTGTAATAGAAATAAAGCCATTTAGAAATAGTGTGATAAAGATACTTACTAGAATAAAAAAGATGATGAAAATTAGCCGTTTTTTCTGTTGTATACGTAACATAAAATTCTCCCATATTCAGATTCCATTTAATCTTAAAAGTTATTGTTTTTTTTGTAAATATGGGAACAAACTTTTTAAATAAATTGTCTATTACATGTAATAACAATTAAGCGTAAAAGAAAGGATCGATAAAAATGAAAAAGAATACGTTATTAAAAGTAGGATTATGTGTGAGTTTACTAGGGGTAAGCCAATTTGCTAGTGCAATATCTCCGGTGCAAGCAGTAGAAAAAATCGAACAAAAGGTAATCAAAAACGCAGAAGGAACAATTTCAATTTCTCAATTGAACTCAAAAGTATGGGTGCATACAGAAGTGGGTTATTTTAATGGAGAGGCGGTTCCTGCTAATGGTTTAGTCCTTAATACATCTAAAGGGCTAGTACTTGTTGATTCTTCTTGGGATGACAAGTTAACGAAAGAATTAATAGAGATGGTAGAAAAGAAGTTTCAGAAACGGGTAACAGATGTCATTATTACACACGCGCATGCCGATCGAATTGGTGGAATTAAAACATTGAAAGAAAAAGGAATTCAAGCGCATAGTACGGCTTTAACTGCTGAACTAGCAAAGGAAAATGGATATGAAGAGCCACTTGGAGATTTAAAGACAATTACGAATATGAAATTTGGGAATATGAAAGTAGAAACATTTTATCCAGGAAAAGGGCATACGGAAGATAATATTGTAGTATGGTTACCTCAATATAAAATTTTAGCTGGAGGTTGTTTAGTAAAATCTGCTGATGCGAAAGATTTGGGGAATGTTGCTGATGCATATGTAAATGAGTGGTCAGCATCGATTGGGAACGTCATGAATCGCTATAAAAATATGAAATCGGTAGTACCTGGTCACGGTGATGTAGGTGATAAAGGATTGCTTATACATACACTTGATTTATTAAAATAAGAAAGAACCTGCTATATTTTATTAAAAGTCAATATATTTTATGAGTGTACTAGTAGCAGAGGACATTCATAAAATGTTGCACATCATATAAGGATTTACAAAAAGATAGATATTCCCCCTCTTTCCGAGACAACTATTAAGTATTACCATAACGAAATAAAGGGATTCCGACTTTTAACTCATAACTCTTTTTTATTTAAGTAAAAAAATCTTAGCGTGCTTATTTGCGAACCTGCGATTTTTTATGTCAGGTTATATTAACCATATCCCCTCTCACTGTTCACTGATTTGTCGTAATTTTTTGTAAATAGGGCATTATTGATTTGGAAAATCATGCTAAAGTATAAACAAATAAAAGGAATATATATTCCTTTTATTTGAATTTTAGTAAACTGAAAGGGGGGGACTAAAATGAAATTTGAAAAACCTGCAACGAAACAATCTCAAATTGCAGCCTGTATGATTACTCCATTTAAAGCAAGAGTAGTAACTGCTTGCTGGAACCAATACCTAATGGCAGTGTAATGAAAACTAAAAAAAGAGAATCTCTATGTTAGTGGAAATTCTCTTTTTTATCAGACATTTGGAGGGATTACATGTATCCATATATTAATGATTACTGCAGGATCATCCAAAGTTATGATGGTGGGTCTGCAATACTGCTGCGTGACAATCAATTTATTAAACACGATTTTAATCGCACAGGGTATGAAATCATCGAATTATGTACTGGGGAAAAAACAGTTGATGAAATAATTGAGAGCTTCAGATCTAAGTATTCGTTAGATGAAGAAGACACAAAGACAATAACCCAGTTTTTGAATGAATATAAAAAGTATGGAGTTATTCAAATGGGTTCTGAAAAATGGGAGCGACGTCCAAGGGTATATGGGAATCAGAATATTATCACACCGATTTCCGTATCCATGGAGCTAACGAATCAATGTCAACTCAATTGCATTCATTGTTTCAATTCCTCGGGAAGCGCAAAAAGCGAAGAAATGGGGATCAGAAAATTTATAGAATTGGCCAATGACTTTGTCAATTTGGGTGTAACCGGTTTCTTTATTACTGGCGGCGAACCTTTTTTAAAAAGGGATGTTAATGAACTGGTTGATTTTCTTGGAAAAAATGCAGTTACCGCAACATTCGCCTCTAATGTAGTTTCAATAAGCGAGAGGACGATGGACTTGCTGGAGAAATATCCTAATTTAGGAATACAAGTCAGTTTGGATGGGTTAGAGGAAAATCATGATTTTATCAGAAATGTAAAAGGTGCTTTCCAAAAATCTGTGAACAATATTAAAAAAATGACACAAAGAGGTATTTCCGTTGCAGTTTCCTATACAATGAATGACTATAATACAAACGATTTACCTGCCTTAATAGAATTATGCAAAAATATTGGCTGTGAAGGCATAAACATCGGTTTAACCTCAAATTCCGGAAGGGCCAAGGAAAATCACGTTCCGACAGAAGTGGCAAATAATTTTGCCGAAATCCTTCAGTCATCCAATAAACAGTATAGTACGGAAGACTTTTTTGTTGGCTTGGACATTTGTGAGAAAAAAGTCAGCACCGTGATGGACCAAATTGAACATCCAAATAAATGCGGCGCCGGATACAATGCACTGCATGTCATGCCAAATGGAAATATTACCCCTTGTCCAGCCGTTCCTGATATCGTGCTAGGAAATGTCTTCGAAAAGGAATTATTGGAGATCTTGCATTTTGACAATATTAAGTATTCAATGATGTTGCCGACTCCTGTGAAAAGATTATGCGGTTCCTGTGAATTATATGATCAATGCGGAAATTGTATCGCATCCATGCTCGATCAGCCTGAAGAGGTATGCCATGTACAACGATACTTGCAAAAAGCTTGAGCGGAATTCCATGTTCAATGAGGCTCGTAATGCACCTGATCGCTTCCTGCTTTTTAGCCATTCACGGAATACAATCATGATTGATTCCAGCTTTATCAACCGTGACTTTTCTGATGAAGGGCAGTTTTCTTTGCAAATTCTCAATCAGAATAAGATTGAGAATTTCATTTATTCCCTGGATGTCTTGCTTGAATATTTATTTAAGGAATGTCAATTGTCACAAAACATAATTCAACGATTGCATGCACAAATGAATTCAACCGGACACTTGATTGAAAATGGAATCTTACAGGATATACAGCGATGGATCCACTCAACTGATCAAATGTTTCATTGTGAAACAAAAATAGCAATTGAAACTGTCAGCAACAAAAAATCGCTATTTGATTCTGACTCCTTAGCTGGCTTGCAGGAGGAAGCATATTATATTATTTCCTATAATATTGATCAATTTGGCATCAATATTATCAGTGATTTCCAAGTTATTGAAAGAATCAGCAAAGATAGTATTCATAGCGTATTGGCGGCAATAAAGAATGAAATCAATTGGTTCCATTCTGCAAAGAAATCATTATCAAAGGATCTAGATTCTTGTGAAGTGGTCTTTAACAGCTACTCATCAGGACTATTTTTTCACGAATTTTTAGGCCATTTTTTAGAGACTGATCATTTTTTTCGGTCTCCATTAAATAGGGAAAAGGTATGGAAATTCAGCCGAGAACTTACAATCTTTGAAAATTATCTCACATTGGAAACCTTTGATGATAACGGCGACCCCATCACAAAGAACATTCCATTGATAAGGAACGGGGAAATCCTCGATTTGCTTAGCAGCCGCTCGGACCAGCAACATTCTCATAATACCGGCAATGGGCGCAGAGAAAATCCAAAAATGCCGGTGATTACCAGGATGCGGTCCATGTTTGTTCAACCTGGAAGGACTTCGGAAGAGAATCACATTAAAACCATTAACAAGGGAATCTATATACATAAAATCGGAATGGGCGAAGTCAACATTTTTACAGGTGATTTTTCGGTCGAAGTATCTCAAGCTAGTCTAATAGAATCAGGCAAGTACACAGCGCCACTCGAACCGTTTCATCTGTATCTGGATATCAGGCATTTTTTTGATAAAGAGATTATCTTTTGCAGCAATAGTAATGAATATCATAGCCTCTGCGGTAAAAAAGGGGCGACCGTCAAAGTCAAATATATCTCTCCGTCTATCATTATTAAGGGGCTGGGCAATGCAATTCATTAATAAAGTGTTCACCATTTCATATCATAAGTTTTATAAAAGAGAATTTTGGGAAAGCCTTATGGAACATTCACCATTCGATAGGACTAATCCTTTTTGGCATATATGCGAAGAATTTGTTTCAACTTTCCACTCAATGATGATAGGAAGAAACTTACAAGTGGATGACTATCAGGTTTCCTTTTCCTTTAGCGAGGATGGACAATTGGACATGATCCAACTTTATTGTTTCCTTGTGGAAGAAGATGTTGAGATTAACACTGCAGTTATTAAAAACGATAAACATGCCATCAAAAAGGTTGAAGCTTTTCTAAATAGCTTGATGGAACGCAACATACCCAAACAAACCTGCCAGCGAAGCCATTATCGCTATTTATTGATTGAGCAAAGAGAATTAACAACCCTGCTAAATCTGCTTTATCAATATATCTGTAACAGTAAAATCAAGATTACAAGGCAAAATGAAAATGATACGATTGAGTTTTTTGTTTATGATCATTTATCGGGTACTGAGAAGAAAGAGGAATTATTTTCAGCACAACTAATAGAAAGTTATCAACCCATGAGAAGCATAACAAAAATTGAAAGAGTTGCTACGAATAGGACGATCAGAGAAGATGACCTCGATAAAGTTCTGATACTGAAGGAAATCGTCAATTACTCAACCATTTTGAATTTCTATAACGGCCATCTCAATATAGTCGGGAAAGCTGTTCCCTATCAAGATGGTAGTAGCAATCTAAAATCGCTGTTCCCGTTTCAATTCAATGATCTCATAAAAAATTATAAAATATTGGATGGTCATCAAGGATTCTTGTTGGAATTCTAATTCCAATGTTAGAATTCTATTATTATTTTTCGGGAAGTGAAGATATGATTCAATTAGATTCAATTTCAAAATCGTATGGGGATAAGAAGGTATTGAATGGAATTACCTTCGAATTCAGGCCGGGAAACATTTATGGATTAATTGGACGTAATGGAGCAGGCAAAACAACATTACTAAAAATTTTGATGAGGATCATTAGGAACCATGAGGGAAATGTTTTATTTCATGGCGATAATATTAACACTGTGGATACCCTTGATCTCCCCTTCGTCTTTATTGGTGATACGCCTGTTTTATACCAGGATCTAACTGCTCGTGAACAAATGCTTTTCATTTGTAAACTAAATAAACTATCAAAAGAGGAGGGAATCGAAAAAATACAATACCTAGCAAAACAGCTAAAACTGGAAGAATATATGGATTATTATCCACGAAGTGTTTCAAGAGGAACCTTGCAGCGCATCAATATTGCCATTGGAATGCTGCGAGAGTCGAATGTCTATTTCTTCGATGAACCATTCATCACCCTAGATCCCGTACAAGTTGATACTGTTGAGCAGATGTTCCTGAATCACAAATCAACAACCAGGATTCAAATCATTTCGAGCCATGATTTAGACAGTTTGGAAACCATTTGTGATAAATACTTGATTTTGAAGGATGGCCAATTATTGGAGTTTGAACCGGGAACCTTAGATCGAAAACAAATCACTAAATTGATAGGCGATAGCTATGATGGTTGATTCAGTCTATTATTTAAGCCTCAATAAAGTAAGACAGTACATTCGACTGATAAAAAAGAACAAATTTAATGCGTTCTTTTTTTTATTGTTGCTCGTATTTTTTCTCCCATTGTCCGTGGAGTTATTTCAAGCGCATGAAAATCTTGTTATGAAGTGGTTTCCAATTGCTTTGTTTGCTTACAGTTTGGCAAAGGTCTTTCAAAATAATCCTATTATGAATATCCCGTTCCAGATCTTTGAAATGAAGATTCTTTCTTTAAATAGCCTAAAACTGCACATTTTTCTTAAAACGGTTGCTTCTTCTCTATTTATTGCAACAGTCTTGCTGATCTTGAAGGCAGATTTCACGCCTATTCTGTTTGTAGCGCTTATCGCCAACAGCTTAGCCAACTATATTGGATTTATTAAATATCAGATTGCCTCAATAAAACTGTATTCCATCTTGTCCATTTCTATACTGGCCATTTTGCTCTCAGTGCAAGTTTCAAACAGTTGGCCATCCATCCTTCTCTTTCTGGCTATGGTGGTCCATTTGATTCTCATCAAATCATTTAAATATGATTATTTATACTCATATTACCGAATCATGGGCACAATGTTTCAAGGGTTGATCAATCAGGATTTTTCACAAATCGCATCAGCTCAAAACGAGTTGCTAAAAAATAATAAGGTTTCCAAGCATAGGATTATGGAAAATCTTTATGATTCTATGTTTTTCACAGCAAAAGAAGTGACAAGAGTCTTGTTTAATCTTAAAGGTCTCCTAAATATTTGCATTTTCACTTTTATTATAGGGTTTATTTCTTATTTTTACATTGAGTCACAAATGGTGCACCTTGGTCTATTTATTACCGATTTAATTTTAATTGAGGCCTTTCTTTCAAAACTAAATAAAACAGAATTTACGACCATCACAACGGGGTTTTATCTGCCGATTCATCTAGCCACAATCATTAAACAAAAATGGATGATACAGGCACTTATCGTTTTGCTTTCACTAATTACCGGATTTTTTATTTTTGGGGATATGAATCCGTTGGCCATGCTAATCGTCGTTCCTTTAATTCCATTACGAAATATCATTTTTAATTTTACAAACTCCAAGCCGGTAAAAATAGCAATGTATGTTTTTGGAGCAGCGATATTCGGCTCCCTGTATTTTTTCTAGAAAAATTCCCCGTTGGAGAACTTCTGTTTGGCACACCTCCCAATTGCAAATTCTATTGGGAGGTGAAGTTTTTTATAAGGGGAGGCCACCACATCTCCATCAACTTAAGAATTTTATAACACCCCCAAAACGAATTTTTTATCTCTCTACAATTATTTATTTGAATTCGACTCGTTTTTTTCGTTTTAAGGGAGTTTTGTTTTGTTAGCTTGATAGCGATGGGGTGATACCCCTATTATAAAATTTCAGTAAAGGAATGATTCTAGTTGGAAAAATCCCGAAATCCAGAAACAGTACATAAACCAGTAGCATCATATGTACATCAAATAAAGGTAACAGGTCCCAATAAATGGCTCACATTATCAGGTCAATTAGGCATGGAAATAGATGGAACGGTTCCAGATAATCCATTGGAGCAGTTACAATTTGGCTCTAGATAATATTAGAAGAAATCTTGAGGCTGCTAATATGAACGTAGAAGATTTAACAAAGATGGTAGGGTTCTTTTCTTTTATTATTTTAATCTTTTCATTTGATGATCTTTTCCCCATTCACATAGTTCATCCATAATTTGCATTAAAGATTTTCCGTATTCACTTATTGTGTATTCAACCTTTGGTGGCACTTCTTGATATACAGTACGATGGATAATCCCGTCAGATTCAAGTTGCCGGAGTTGTTGTGTGAGAACTTTTTGTGTAATGTTTGGAATTTCTCGTTTAATTTCATTTGTTCGCTTTTTTCCCTCAATAAGAACACATAAAATATGAACTTTCCATTTTCCCCCGATCACTTCGAGTGTCGTTGCAATTGGGCAGTCATTATTTTGACTCATATAACACCTCCATAGGTACTTCAAGGTTCCTATAGTACTTGAAAGTACGTACTTTTCAATTATATGTAACTCATTCATACTAATACTAAAGGTTTTGATTTATTTATAAGGGGGAAGAGAAATAATGAGAACACTTGTAATTGTAGCACATCCTGATATTGAAAAATCTCGAATTAATAAAAGATGGGTAGAAGAACTAGAAAAATATTCGGATGAAATAACAGTACATGAATTATATAAAGCGGCACCGAATTGGGAGTTTAATGTTGAGCAGGAACAACAGTTGTTAGTAGAGCACGATCGATATATATTTCAATTTCCGTTCTATTGGTATAGCTCACCACCATTATTAAAGAAATGGTTTGATGATGTATTAACGTATGGATTTGCTTATGGATCAAAAGGGGATAAAGTGAAAGGAAAAGAATTTGGTGTAGCTATTTCTATAGGAGGATTAGAAAAAGACTATAGAAATAGCGGGAATGGTTCACTTACAATGAATGAGTTAACGAAACCTTTTCAAGCTACTTGTTTATATACAGGAATGGAGTTTATACCTTCCTTTTATTTATACGGTGCCGAATATGAAATTAGTGATGAAGAGATTGAAAAAAGTGCACCTGAGTATGTGAAATATGTGATGAACAAGGAATATTCTAATATATAAGGAAAAATAGCCATTTACTTATTAAGTAGATGGCTATTTTTTTGTTTATTTAAATTCATTAAGTTTAATCTTTAGTAAATTAATAATTAATTTGATAAAATAAAAACTTAATAAATAAAAAGGGGAGTTTTACTTGCGTACAATGCAACGATTATTACAAAAAAGAGCAACACAATCACCAAATATGGAAGCGCTTGTTGGGGGAAAGAAAAGATATTCATTTCAACAATATAATGAACGCGTAAATCAACTTGCACATTACTTGTTGGAGAGCGGTGTGCAAAGAGGAGATCGTATAGGAATCTTATGCAAAAATAATCATCCATTTCCAACAATTATGATGGCAAGTTTAAAAATTGGAGCGGTATTTATTCCACTTAATCATCAGCATACCGCTTATGAATTAGAGACAATCGTAAAAGAAGCGAAGTTAAAAGCATTATTTATTGATGATGAATGTAATGAAATGTTATCAAAAGTTGAGTCAGTTAAAGAAATTCCTTATGTGATTGAAACGACGAAAGAAGGATTCGGTTCTTTCGAATTAAGATTACAAGAACAGCCAATAACGGAACCGAATGTGGAAGTTCATGAAGACGATGATGCTATTTTCTTGTTTACTTCTGGAACAACTGGCCAGGCAAAAGCATGTGTGATTGGCCATAAAAACTTACATTATTATTTTACCGAGATTGCGGGCCAAAGAGAAATTCCAGCAGGTGAACGTTTTCTATCAGTGCATCCACTATTTCATATGAGTGGTGTACTTTCTATATTGAATTGTATTTACCATGGTATCACGATGATTTTCCTAGCTGATTCGAATCCTGCTCTTATTTGGGATACGATTGAAGAAGAGAAAATTACAACTATGCTTGCATTTCCAGCAGTTTATAGCTATATGCTTGATGAATTAAATAAAAAAGAGCGTAACATTTCGACCTTTAAAGTAGCACAAAGCGGTGGTACAAAAGTATCGGAAACGATTATTCAAAAATATATGAAAAAGGGAATATACATGGTGCAAGGCTATGGTAGTACAGAAGGTTGGGTCGTTAGTTCATGGCATCCAAATATGGGAGAAGAAAAAATGTCATCTGTAGGAAAAACGCTTAAACATGTTGAGTTGAAAATCGTTCACCCAGAAACAGGTGAGGAACTATCAACAAATGAAGTTGGAGAGATTCATGTAAGAAGTCCGTATATGTTTAAAGGATATTGGAATAATGAAAAGGCGACAAGAAAGGTAGTAAAAGATAATTGGTTTAACATGGGTGATGCCGGTATGATTGACGAAGAGGGATTTTTACATATTATGGGGAGATACAAAGATGTCATTGTATACGGTGGTGATAATATTTACCCAGATCAAGTAGAAGAAGTCATTCATGAAATAAATGGTGTTTTAGAAGTTGCAGTAGTTGGGGTTCCAGATGACTTTTGGGGAGAGATTCCAAAAGCTTATATTGTGAAGGACATTCAAACATTATTAACAGGAGAAGATATTATTCAACATTGCAAAGAGAAACTAGCAAGTTACAAAATACCAGAAGTAATATTTGTTGAAGACCTACCGAAAAATGCTTTAGGAAAAGTATTAAAAAGAGAGTTAAAGGGCGCTGTTCTTGTAAAATAAAGAGCTAGTTATTAAAAGATGAAAGATCCAGTTATGTATAAAGCATAACTGGATCTTTGTTTATAAAAAACATAATAATTTACTAGATTTTGTATTTTGTGTAAGATAATAAAGAATATTCGATTAATAATTAAAGGAAGAGATATAAATGAAGCTGCCGCTATTACAAGTAGAGACAGAGAGACTCATTATCCGTCCGTTTCAAAAAGAGGACTATGAAAGTTGGCTAGATGGATTCAATAAGAGGTTACCGACTCAATATAAATACGATGATGGCTACCATGATATGTCGTCTTCAACAAAAGAATGGTTCACAGAATGGATAAGAGGTTTGGATGAAGCTGCATATCGAGATGAGATGTACGTTTTAGGTGTTTTTCGGAAAGAAGATGGCGCGAATATTGGTAAAGTTGAATTGATTAAAATTTTGCGTATGGACTATCAATGGGCAATGATGGGGTACTCTATTCATAATCAATATTGGAAAAATGGCTATGGAATAGAAAGTGTAAAAGCAGCGCTACCATTGTTTTTTAATAGCCTCCAGTTTCACCGAATTGAATTGCATATAAATGTCGATAATGAGCCGTCGATCCGTCTTGCGAAGAGGGCGGGGTTTTCCATCGAATGTAAGAGGAAGGCGTTTTCCCTTGAAAATAGTAAGTGGGTAGATTTTCTCATTTATTATAAAAACAAATTGGAGAAAGAATAAGGGGATGTACGTATGAAAGTGCTTATTACGGGTGGGAATCGTGGGTTAGGATTTTACGTTGTAGACTTCCTACAACAACCTCATATCTTCAGTTTTCAATGAGCTATTTGTATAAAGAAATGATACGACAGATAAATATGTTTTGCTATGCAAAAAGCTAATTCATCTCCCACCCATTTGTTGGTGCTATACACCTTCACATAAATTGAGGAAGGAGTCTTCTTGGCTAAGAATGATAAAATTTTTTAAGAGGAATAGGGGATTAGGAAATGAAGAAAGTAAACGTAGTGCATTATGATGCATTTAGTAATAAACCGAATATGGGAAATCCAGCAGGTATTGTATTAAAAGCAGAGGGATTAGTAGAAGAGGAAATGCAGCATATTGCTGAAAAGGTCGGATTTAACGAAACAGCTTTTGTTCTTCCTTCAGAAGTAGCAGATGTAAGAATTCGTTATTTTACGCCTGGCCATGAAAATGATTTATGCGGCCATGCAACAGTAGGGACTATATATGCACTTCACGAAAGAGGTTTATTAGAAGGGAAATATAATCTCACAATTGAAACGAAGGCAGGAATTTTACCAATACATATAGGTGTGAATGAAAATGGAGAAACCTTTATTAAAATGAGACAAGCAACACCTCAGTTTCAAAGTTTTACAGGTTCAAAAGAAGCATTAGCCCACAGTATTGGTCTTGAAGTGAATGATTTAGATGAAGACTTACCAATTGTATATGGAAGTACTGGTATTTGGACTTTACTTGTACCTATTAAAAATCTTGATGCATGCCAGAGAATGAAACCTAATAATAACGAATTTCCATCTGTGTTAAAAGAGATGCCAAAGTCGGCCATTCATCCACTTTGTTTAGAAACGTATGATATAGAAGCGCAAATACATGGTCGTCACTTTTCATCACCTTATTCTGGTACGATTGAAGATCCAGTGACAGGGACCGCTTCTGGTGTGATGGGAGCATATTATGCAACATACTTAGAGAAAGATTTTAATAATGGACTGAAGTTAATTGTTGAACAAGGACAGGAAATCAATAAAGATGGTCGTGTAACTGTTTATGTAACGAAAAATCTAGCAAAAGAGAATTTACAAATAGATATTTCTGGAACTGCAGTATATGTAAAAGAGTTTGAAATTTCAATTTAAAAGAAGAAAGTTCGGCACGTAACCGAACTTTCTTTATCTGTTCAACACTTCAATATATGAAGCATTTCCATTCGTCCTAATTGTGGAACGGAAATTTTTATTTTCTAATGTTTCAGCAACCTGTTTTAGTTGCTGTGCATCATCATGATGGATGAGTAAGCTATCTACTCCACTTTCTTCTATATGAATATGTTCAATGTTACCAATCGCCTCATGAACCGCTTGTAAAAAATCGGGTTTCATATTTGTCCTCCTATGTGTATGTATATTTGTTATATAGTATTTCCTTATTTTTGAAATATAAAAGTGAACGTTGGAATTATAAGAAAGGAGAAATACAAATGAATATAACACAGTTTAAAGAACATATTACATTGCTTTTTGGAGAGCATCTTCATAAATACGGTGATGACGAGTATGGTTTTACTCAAATTAGTAAAGAGGAATTTCACAAAATAGGTTACACAACAAATTTGACGCTAGAAACAATTGAAGAAGCATACCGAAATGGTGTCGATATGATACTTACACATCATGTACCGTGGAGTTTTTTATTCGGTATGGAAGAGGCGTGTATTGAGAAATTAAAACAATATGAAATGAATCATTTTTGGATTCATTTACCGTTAGATTTCGTAAAGTTTGGCACGTGTACGTCGTTATTTAACGAAATTGGGATAGATGCAATACTGGAATACTCCAAGTATGAGGAAGAAGAGCTACCGGGAATAGGAGAATATGAAGAAGCGATTCCATTTTCAAAATTAGTTGAAAAACTTGAAGAGAAAATGGAAGAGAAAGTGAAGTGTTGGAAAAATCATGACAGGCCGGTGAAACGGATTGCGATTTTAACTGGTGCAGGAAACAATACAAACCTTATTGAGCGTGCACTAGAAAAAGGTTGTGACACATATATAACAGGAGAGAAAACATTATATACGGTGCAACATACGAAATTTAAAGGGATTAATTTGATTGTAGGTAGTCATACGTTTACAGAAGTGTTTGGTGTAGAAAGTTTAGCTTGTAAATTAAAAGAAATGAATCCAGCAATAGAAATTATTAGATTGTATGAAGAACATTTGGAGTGAGGAAAATGGTAACGATATACGCAAATTATGGGGAATCAAAAGTGAAGTTAACATGGAAAAAGGATGTTTGTTCAGCCGGAAGAAGTTGAATTATATTATCATAAGTGGAATGAAATGTGTGCTGAAATATTGAAGTCGGCATTAGCAAGCTTTAGAAAACAGAAATTATTATTTGCTATATTAAGATGTTAGAAGGTTTTTTTATATATTTGTCAAATAGTAATAAGGTTGTCTTTTAAATTGAGGGAATATTCGTAATTAAGGATGGGAGAAATGGATATTTCAGAAATCGCTGAACATCTAGTTGCTAAGAAGGTTATTTCACATGATCCGGAAAGTTTTAAAGTGTTGAACGGAGGAACGACAAGTACAGTATATTTGTTGGAAGGAAAGTATGTTGTAAAACTAAATGAGCCAAAAGTGATACGTGAAGAGACATATTTCCTTCGTTTTTATGAAAGTAATCATTTATTTCCAAAGCTTTTGTATAAGGATCCTTTAAATAGATATATTGTGTATTCCTTTCTTGTGGGGACTACTTCGTGCGACCTCGGACATAAGCGCAGTACACTTTGTACACTGGTAAAGGAAGTTATTAATAAGTATGAAATAGTTCCAGAGATAGATGAATGGGGTTGGAAGGATACCCCTGCTCAATCTTGGACAGCATTTTTATTAACAAATGTAATGGAAGCTCATGAAAAATTGAGACAGTACATAAATGATGAAGAGTATCAGCTTGTTCTTAAACTTGTAAATAGTCCAAATAGAGGTGCTGGAATAAAAAGACCATTTTTATTACACGGGGATCTTGGATTACATAATTTTATATTTCAAGAAAATAAGCTATACGGTGTTATAGACCCTTTACCGGTTCTAGGGGATCCTATATATGATTTGATTTACGCGTTCTGTTCAACTCCGGAAGATTTAACAAAAGAAGCAATTGGTTATGCGCTGGAACAAAGTGTATTTCGTAAAATAGAACGAGATTTATATGAGGAAATAATCATAGGTTTATATTTGCGTATGGATACGTGTATAAGACACCACCCAAAAGATTTAGAAGATTACTTAATAGCTTGGCGTTATTGGATAAACGAAATGAGTTTGTCTATATTAAGGGAGTTCAATGGCGAAAATGAGACGACTTTATAGCACTTAATTTTCATATATTTTGGGGAGGTAGAGAAATGAACGTTTCAGAAGCAAAAAGAGATTTAGCGCAAAAAACGAAGAGAGGTCTTCCTGTTGTGTTAGCGGGGCTATTATTTTGGATCATAGCAACTATAACAGGTGTTCTTCTTTCAGAGAAGCAAGTCGTGTGGGTATATTTAATAGGTATGGGGTGTGTGTTTCCTTTCGGCTTAATGTTAGCAGCGGTATTCAAAATTGATATGTTCGCAAAGGGGAACCTGTTAGGAACACTAGGTGGAGTAATTGGTGCGATAAATGTGCTGAATATTCCGCTTGTATTGCTCGCATATTTTCAAATCCCACAATGGTTACCTTTTGTAGTGGCAGTTTTAGTAGGAGTTCATTTTTTACCGTATGTATGGATATATGAGAGTAAAAGTTATGGGGTATTGTCAGTGGGAACTGTATTAGTGACGTCAGTTTGCGGGATTTTCTTTGCAGAAAAAGGGTTCATTGTAATACCAATTGCAGTTTCAATCGTTTATTTAGTTACTCTTATGAGCTTATCAATTGAAAATAGAAAAGCAGAAAATCAACAAAATGGTCAAAAGACAGCTTAATAGAAAATAAATAGAGATAGGAGAATATTTATGGAAAATTTCATTTGTACAACATGTGGTGTGCAGTATGCAGCTAGTTTAGAGGAACCAGCAAATTGTTTTATTTGTAATGAGGAGAGACAATATATTAATCCGCAAGGGCAATTTTGGACGACTCTAGAAAGCTTGCAAACTAGTTATACATACAAAAATGAAATCACCCAGGAAGAAAAGGGACTTTATAGTATTACGACAAAACCAGAATTTGCGATCGGTCAAACGGCATACGTAGTAAAAACAGAATCGTATCGTTTACTATGGGATTGCATTACTTACTTAGATGAAACGACAATTGAGAAGGTAAAAGAGTTGGGCGGATTAGATGCGATTGTACTATCTCATCCACATTATTATTCAACACAAGTGGAATGGGCAGAAACATTTGATGTACCAATTTATATACATGAAGATGATAAACAGTGGGTAATGCGTCCGAGTAATCATATTGTTTTTTGGACTGGGGAGACTTTACAATTAGCTGATGGAATAACGGTTCATCGTTTAGGAGGGCACTTTAAAGGTGGCTCTGTATTACATTGGGAACAAGGGAATGACGGAAAAGGAATTTTATTAACAGGTGATATTATTCAAGTTGTAGCAGATCAACAGTGGGTGAGCTTCATGTATAGTTACCCTAATCTAATTCCACTACCTGCAAGGAAAGTGGAGGAAATGGCTAATCGAGTAAAGCCGTTACAGTTTAATCGTCTATACAATGCTTTTCACCGGGTAGTAAAAGAAAATGCGAATGAGTCAGTTGAACGTTCTGCTGAAAGATATATTGAAGCGTTAGAAGGAAAGTTATTTCATACGTAAAAGGAGAGCTAGCCTAATGAAAACATTCGTCTGTTTTGGCGATAGTATTACAGCTGATGAAACATTTTTTGATGGGACGAAAAGATTAACACCACGTTTGCAAGAAATGTTTCCGAATTGGAAAGTGGTTAACGCGGGTGTTCCAGGTGATAATACGTTCGATGCGTTGAAAAGGATTGAAGCGGACGTTTTATCTTATAAACCGGACTTTGTTACAGTTTTTCTCGGTACAAATGATGCAGTCACTTTTGATCAAGTACCATTACAAGTTTATAAAGAAAACTTAGAGGAGATTGTGAGCAGAATTTCCCCAGAGAAAGTATTGTTTATTAGTCCTGCGCCAGTTGATGAGGAAAGACAACATAATAGAACAAATAAAATACTCAGCCAGTATGCAGAAGTGGTAGAGGGAGTAGCAAGAAAAACAGGAAGTCATTTTTTAAATTTGTATGCTGAAATGATTCAAGAAAAAGAGTATAAAAGATTCATAGAAGATGAAGAGAAAGATGGATTGCATTTTGGTCCAGAAGGTTATGAGTATTTAGCGAAGTTAATTGGAGAGAAGTTAAAAGGGATTTTATAAAAAGCAAAGCGCAGGGCGCTTTGCTTTTTTACTGTTTCTTTCTTGGTCTACGTACTAATTCACCACCACAGTTAGGACAAATGTGTTTTCCTTTTTCCGTGCAGGGTGCACAAAATGTACATTCATAAATACAAATGTATGCTTCTGAATCTGTTTGAAGAGAAGTATTGCAAGTTTGACAGTGTGCTTTCATTTCTAATGCCATCGTTGTTCCTCCTATTATGCGAATGTTTATAATTAAATGATAATACAAAATGAAGAATTTAACATTTCCGATTGAAAGGATATGTGAGGATTAAATTAGCATTTGAAATGAAATGTGCTAGTTTATTTGTAAATTGATTATTTTGTGCAATTAGAATATTATAAAATGGTCAAATGGCAACAGGGGGTATAAGTTTTGGTTGAGAAAAACGATTATTTTAATATGCAAGAGGATATAAACCATAATAGTTTACGAGCAGATTGTGAAAAGTGTTTCGGATTGTGCTGTGTGGCACTACCGTTTGCGGCTTCAGTAGATTTTGCGGTGAATAAAGATGCTGGCAAGCCTTGTTTAAATTTACAATCCGACTTTAAATGTAGTATACATACTAATCTTAGAAAGAAAGGTTTTAAAGGTTGTACTGTTTTCGAATGTTTCGGTGCGGGACAAAAGATTTCTCAAGTTACGTTTAAGGGAATTGATTGGCGGAAAGATGCCGAGCATGCGAAGAAAATGTATGATGCTTTTCCAATTATGCACCAGCTTCATGAAATGCTTTGGTATTTGAAGGAAGCCATTTTATTAAAAGCGACGCGAACGATTCATAAAGAGCTTAGCCAAGCAATTGAAGAGACGGAACGCCTATCGAATTTAAGTCCAGATGAGTTAATGAAAGTATATGTTCCATTACACCGAGCAGAAGTAAATGTTCTACTTTTACAAACGAGTGAACTAGTTTGGAAGGAAGCAAATTCTATAGGTACGAAAAGAAGGAAAAGAATCGAACACCGCGGAGCAGACCTTATGGGAGCGAATCTTAAAAAGAGAGATTTAAAGGGAGCGAATTTAAGAGGGGCTTACTTGATTGCGGCTAACTTGCAAGATGCGGATTTAAGAGGAGCGGACCTAATAGGTGCTGACTTACGAGATGCAGACATTAGAGGAGCTAACCTTACAGATAGTATTTTTCTTACACAAGTCCAGATTAATGCAGCGAAAGGGGACAAACATACGAAATTGCCGAAATTATTGTCCCGTCCAGCGCATTGGACTGCGTAAAGAGTATGGAGTGAACAGGCAGAGACTAAATCTCTGCCTGTTTTTTACTTCTATTATTTTTTCTTTTCAAATGTAGTAATTAGTACGCTAATTATTATGAGACTACCACCAATAAAAAAGTTACTGTTTAATGTTTCGTTTAAAAGTAGCCAGCCTAGTAATGATCCTACAAGAGGTTGAAAAAAGAAAAATAGTGAACCGATGCTAGCGTCCATTAGTTCTAATCCTTTATTCCAGAGAAAAAAAGCTCCTGCTGTTGAGACGATACCTAAGTAAAGGATGCCTAATAGTATATACATATTTACAGTTGCAATAGGATTTGATTGTAATTCCCAAATCATACATGGCGTAATAAAGAATAGGGAAAAGAATATTGCGTACGTTGTAATGATTAGAGATGAAAACCGGTTAGAAGCAACTTTTACATAAATGGATAATAAAGCCCACGTAATAGCAGCCCCAACTAAAATAATGGTACCAATAAAGTAGGAACCAATTTCTATATCCCATCCAATGACGATAATGACACCTATTGTCGCTACAACGGTAGAGAGTAGTCTACGAGCAGTTAACTTTTCTTTTAAAATGAAAGCAGCAAAGACTACCATAAAGGCGGGTGTAGCTGACGTTACTAAAGAGCCTGTATGAGCATCAGATAATTTTGTTCCGATAAACTGACATGTAATTGAAATGAAGTACCCAATGAATCCGATCCAAGCGAATAGTAGCCAATCTTTTTTGTGGATGGTTATTTTTTTCTTTTGTTTTTTTTCAGTTATTTTCAAAATTAAATATAAAACAACAAAAGCGATAATAAAACGTAGCCAAACGAGTGTAAGTGGTGGGATAAAGTTGAGTACATATTTGCTAACAACGTACATACCACCCCAAATACTTGCAGCTAGTGATAAACATATAGCTCCTAAAATCATTTGTTTCATTTTGTAATACCTCCGTCTATTTATAGGGTTATTAAGACTTCCCTAAGACGAGGCATAATGTATTTGTCATATAAATGCCCGTCTTAGTTTATAGACGGCCTACTGGTTGATCATTTTCGAATGAAGTGTTGTAGTACATATACATGCTCCTTTCTGTAAGATGCTTTATAATTAAATTATAACTTAATTTTCAGATTATTGGAGGGTGTTATGAAATATATTGTTATTCAATCGCATGAAAGTAATTATCCAGATCCGATTTGTTTAGAAAAGGGGGATGTAGTTTTTATTGGGGAGAAGTACAAGGGACCTGAAAATTGGGATAACTGGGTGTATTGTTGTGAAGAGAAATATAATCGAAAAGGTTGGGTGCCAGAACAAATTATAAGAAGAGGTACCGGAGAGGCTGGAATAATTACAGAACAATATACGGCAAAAGAATTGAATGTAAATAGTGGAGAGATGCTTCAGGGAGATAGGGAACTGAATGGATGGATATGGTGCGTGAAAATAGAGGGGGAAGCAGGCTGGGTGCCAAAACAAAGCTTAGCGCGATATAAGTAAGGATAGAACAAAAATTTTATAGTTCGGATTTAGTCCATGGAATGATGCGATAAGAAAACGGAAATTACAAATTAGTCCAACGCTTTCTAAAGCTAGCAAAGTTGCAGGAATGGGTACACATCATATCATTACGCCTGAACGATTAGAGGAATGGTATAGAGAATTAGCTATAGGCACAAAAGATTTACGTTTAAGTAATACGTATCGCTATGCTTTTTTATAAAATGATGACCACCATGCGATGGTTTCTTCAATGCCTGTATTTATATCGTATTTCGGTTGCCATCCTACTTCATTTTTTAACCGTTCAACATGAGCTCCAACAAATAAAGGTTCATCTTTAGGGAAAGGAATAGCACCTAGTTTAATTAAATTTTCTTTCCTCATTTTTTTTGCGATGATAGAAGCTAGTTCTTTTATTTGTATAGAACGGCCAGAAGCAATATTTACAGTGCCTGTTATATGACTGCTTAATAATGTGACAAGAGCATCAGCAACATCGCTCACATGGAGGAAGTCTCGATATTGTTCCCCATGTGTACATAACGCTTCTTTATTTTGTAGGAGTGAAGTAATAATGTTGGAAATAAGACGATTGCCTTGTTCATATGGTCCATATAAATGAAAAATTCTACCCCAACACATGCTGAGGTCAATTTGCTCAGAGTAAGATTGTAACCAAGAACGCAATGTGTTTTTACATAATGAATAAGGGTTTTTATAGGAGAGAAGTCGAGAATCTTCAAGTAGTATACCATTAATCCATTCGTACTCTGCACCTGTACCAGCTACGATAACTCTTTCACCACCACAAGTTGCAAAATGCTGAATTAATGAAATGCTAGATTGTAGCCAATAAAAATTATTGATAGATTCATAGCATTTTGGCGGGACGGCTTCCCACGCTAAATGAATAAGGTGAGATGCTTTAATTTGATGAATCAGTTTTTGAACTTCTTCCTCATTTAATAAGTTTACTTTATGCCAATGGCAGGAAATATTAGAAGGCTTATTTCGATTATAGGTGGCATGTACTTCATATCCCATGTTCACTAATGTATTTACTACGTATTTCCCAATCCATCCATTTCCGCCAGTTACAAGAATTTTCTTCATGGCTCAATCACTTCTATTTTTGGAACAGCAACTACAAATTTTCCGCCCCATTCACTTATGAAGGAACATTCCTCTATAATCTCTTCTTTCAAATTCCACGGTAAAATAAGGATATAATCAGGTTTTGTACGTTTTATTTCTTCAGGGGATTTGACTGGAATACGAGTTCCAGGTAAAAGTAACCCTTGTTTATGTGGGTTTTTATCGACTGTATAAGCAAGAAATTCTTTTCCGATACCACAATAATTTAAAAGAGTGTTTCCTTTAGCGGGAGCTCCATAACCGATAATTTGTTTGTTTAAAGATTGTGCTTCAATAAAAAATTTTAAAATATCCATTTTCAATTGTTTTATTTGTTTAGGAAAATGAAGATAACGGTCTAATTTATGCAATTCATGATCTGTTTCTTTTTGAATTAATTTTGCAACGTTTGAACGGATTCTCACATTTTTACTTGTATGTTTTATGAATAATCGCAAGGATCCACCATGTGTGGAAAGCTCTTCTACGTCTATAACTTGTAGTTTATGATGAAGTAAAATTTGTTGAATACAGATGAGTGAAAAATAGGAAAAATGTTCGTGATAAATCGTATCAAACTGCTTAAAAGATATGAGGTTTAATAGGTGCGGAAATTCAATGGTAATTACGCCATCTGGCTTTAATATGGTTTTTAATCCGGCGATAAAATCGTGCAAATTAGGAACGTGGGCTAATACATTGTTAGCGATAATTAAATCAGCTTGCAGATTTTCTATTAGTAATTTTTTGGCTAAATCATTACCGAAAAAGCTTGTTCTAGTGGGTATTCCTTTTTGAATAGCGACTTTTGCGACATTTTTTGCGGGTTCTACTCCTAATGTACGAATGTTTTCTTTTTGAAAATATTGTAATAAATATCCATCGTTGCTTGCGATTTCAATCACTTGTGAATGTGGAGTTAAACTGAAACGTTTAATCGCCATTTCAACATATTGTTTCGCATGCAATAGCCAACTAGACGAAAATGAGCTGAAGTATAAATAGTCATGAAAAATATTTTGGGGTGATTCGAATTCATCTAGTTGCACAAGTAAGCAATTGCTACAAATAAACGTATGCAATGGGTAGAAAGGTTCCATTTTATATAGATTTTCCGGAGCTACAAATGAGTTAGCGAGCGGGGAAACACCTAAATCTAAAAAAGTATCTGTCAATAATGAATGACAGAAACGACATTTTTTCTGTGACATTTTTATAGCTCCTTTATAAATTCTTAAACGCACTGATTTGTTGTCGTGTAAATGGTTCCATGTTTTTACCGGATACATAGTTTTGGTACCAGTCAATAGTCCAAGAAATGGCTTGTGCGGTTGATAATTTTGGAATCCATAATAATTCTTTCATCGATTTCGAACTATCAAGTGTTAAAATGGGAGATTCGTAAGGAGAACTAGTAGTAGGTGAGAGTATTGATAATTTTTTATTCCATAGCTTCACGACTATTTGAATTAATTCATTCACTGTCATATGAGGTTGATCGATTGGTCCAAAATTCCATGCTCCTCCATAGTTAGTGTTGTCCCAAAGTCTCTCAGCTAAAAGTACATAGCCATTTAATGGATCTAATACATGTTGCCATGGGCGAATTGCATTTGAGTTTCTTATATACAATGTACTGCCCTGCATATATGCACGAATGATATCTGGAAATAGTCTATTCTCTGCCCAGTCCCCACCACCAATGACGTTACCAGCTCTTACTGAGGCGAGGTTAGGGGTATTAGAATGAAAGAAGGATTTTTGATAAGAGGTTGCGACTAATTCAGCACAAGCTTTACTAGCACTATAGGGATCGTGTCCGCCGAGGCGATCGTTTTCGTGGAAGGCACGGTTGCCAGTTCCATCATTTTCATAACATTTATCACTCGTAACATTAATAATAATACGTACACTTTCTACATGTTTTGCTACTTCTAGTACATGAACAGTTCCTAAAACATTCGTTTTAAAAGTTTCAATAGGATTATTATATGAAGTCGTGACTAGTGGCTGAGCGGCTAAATGAAAGATAACGTCTGGTTTACTTTGTATAGCGGCCTGTAATAAAGAATGGTAATCCGTAATATCGCCTTTCATTGTATGACATTCTTTTGCTGCTTTAGACTGTTCAAAGAGGTAAGGGGTTGACGGGGAATGAGAAGAATATCCAGTTACTTCTGCACCGAGAGAAGTTAAATAAAGTGTGAGCCAAGTACCTTTAAACCCGGTATGCCCAGTAATAAATACTTTTTTCTTATGCCAAAATGATGGAGTAGCCATATTACCAAACCTTCCATGGAGCATTGTTACTTTCCCATAGCTCGACTAATTTTTTCTTATCTCGAAGAGTGTCCATCGGATGCCAAAAATCAGTATGTTTATACGCAGAGAGTTCATTTTTGTTTACTAATTGAACTAAAGTATCAGTCTCAAAAACAGCTGTATCTCCGCTAATATAATTGAAAACTTCAGGGCATAAAACAAAGAAACCGCCATTAACCCAACCGCCATCGCCTAGAGGTTTTTCTTTGAATGCTGAAACAGATTGTTCATCTATTATAAGAGAACCGAATCTACCGGGGGGTTGAACAGCGGTAACGGTAGCGATTTTCCCATGTTTTTTGTGGAATCCGATAAGTGTTTTTATATTTACATTACTCAATCCATCACCATACGTAAGACAGAAAGATTCGTCTCCAATGTACTTTTGAATTCTTTTGACACGCCCGCCAGTTTCTGTATTTTGCCCTGTATCGATAAGTGTCACTTTCCAAGGTTCTATATGATGTGAATGGCTAGTTATCGTATTATCGTTTAATTGAATAGTGAAATCTGACATGTGTAAATTGTAATTTAGAAAAAATTCTTTAATTGCATAACCTTTGTAACCTAAGCAAATAATAAATTCAGTAATACCGTAATGACTGAATAGACTCATAATATGCCAAAGGATAGGCTTTGTCCCGATTTCAATCATAGGTTTTGGCTTTAAATGTGTTTCTTCCCCAATCCGAGTACCATACCCACCAGCAAGAATAACAGCTTTCATTTTCTCCTCCTTATAACACTAGCAGATTTTTTAGATGATTTTTTTTATACTATTCAGCTTTTTCTTTAATGGTGTTGTATTCAGGCAAAGAGATAAAAAAACAGTATGGTTCGTTATCTTTATGGGATACCATATCGTAAGATAAATCTCATAATAATGGGTATATAAGAACTTATTCCAGTAATATAATGATTTATTGAAATGGGGTAATTCTTTTTTGTATGAAAAGTCTCAATATGATCTGTTTATAATTATTAACAGTTAGGGGATTATAAATCTGGAAATATTACTTTATATTCTGGGATTAGTCGAAGATCTTCAGTTACAGTTGCATAGTTTATATAATTTTTTTCTAATTCATCTAATCCTGCTAGGTGATAAATACCTAAACCATGCTGGATACTGTGTGCAGAAAGAGTAGGGCCGATTTGCAATTTTCGTTTTTTCATATCTGTATTCCATGGACTGTAAAAGAACTTTAAAACGAAAGCAGGATACAGGTAAACGATAAATGGATGAGGCGACCAATGTCTTCCTGCTGTATAGTTGCCATGTATATGTTTATGCAGTAATCTACCAACAAAAGGGGAAGTGGGATCATGGGGAAATATTCCATGATAACGTTGTTCGACTAATGGGAGTTCGTATTTTGGATTTGTATAACCGTGATTAGGGTCATCCACCATCATAATTACCCTAATTGAATACATGTTTTGTCCTAAAATATTAAGAGATGAAAAAAATGCTTCTTTATCAAAACAGCAAAGAAATTCAGTGGTATTTAACACCATTTTCCAACCTGTGATTTCTTTTTCGATTTCCATAACTTCTTGATCGACTAATATGGCATCAAACTCTGATACTTTTGAGTCGCGGACTTCCCAATGGGGGGCAAATAATTTGCATATTTCAACAGAACGATCAGTAGAACCACGGTTAATAAGGATACCATGATCAAATAGTTTTGTATGATGCATCAGCCACCATGGAAGCAAATATTCTTCGTTATAGAAATGAGAAATTAATGTTGTATTAATGAAAATCCCTCCTTTTAAAATTATGTCCGAAAAAATTCTCCTTCCTTAAGCATATGAAGGGGGATAACAAAGCGATAGGTGGAGATGAAATTCGGTTTGGCGCAGCCAAAAGATTTCTAATAAATTAAAGAAATGAAGTTCTTTATCAATTGTAAAGAAAAACATCTAAGCGCTGAATACCGAGAGATGAAATAACTCGAAGCATGTCTCAATGAGACGAGAGGTTGCTTTCGTCGTAGAGCTGAGAAGCACACACCCTTATGCAAAACATAGGTGGAGGGTAGTTCACACATGAATGGAATATTTCCTACTATAGCATGGTATTCAATTTATCTAAAAAGGTTATTTTATAATATAAGTGAGTATAAAAATGTGTACTCACTATTCTTAGTATATGTTTGCTATATACATGGAAAGAGAAAGAATACGGTACACTCTATAGTATTGAGTATACATCTGGTAATCTTGTGAATCGGATTTTAGTTGAGTTTAGTATATCTACATTCATTTTAATGTTTAATAGATTGAAAATCAGCAACATACAGTAGAGTTTTTTTGTATATGTTGTGAATAATAAACCGTCACGTTTGACTGTACAGTTTATGTATTGTATGATGTTCTTAATATAAATAAGGGGGGGAAGATCGTTGGGAAGGTGTATCGAATCGGACAGTTGGCTCACTTGGCTCATGTGTCGAAACGAACGATTGATTATTATACGAATCTAGGTATCTTAAAAGCGGAGCGATCTCAATCTAATTATCGCTATTACGACGAAACAGCATTTGAAACACTACAATTTATTGAGAAATGCAAAGAAATTCATATGCCGCTTTGTGAGATTAAAGAGAGAATCGAGGAGAAGAAGAAGCTGCTCGGTATCAATGAACACGTTTCGAAACAAGTGAATGAAGTGACAGACCATATTCATCGATTAGAAGCAGAGTTAACTGAGTTAAAACCTCTATTAGATGAATTAACTGATTCACAACGTGAAAAAATATCGAAATCTTTATCTGGTCAAACGACAGCTTTAATACAGACACTTGCTCTATTATTATAGAATAAGTAGTTATCCGACCTCTTTAATTTTTGTATAGGGCTATGTTTTCTAATAAAAAGATGAGAAAACATTATAGTATACAGGAGGTGGACACCTTAGTTTTTTAACTAAGGGGATTCATTGGAAATATTTAATTTAGTCATGGTTGCGATTTTAATCGCATTTACTGGATTTTTCGTAGCAGCAGAGTTTGCGATTGTTAAAGTACGTTCAAGTCGCATTGATCAGCTTGTTGCGGAAGGAAAACGCGGTGCGTTAGCAGCGAAAAAGGTAACAACAAATTTAGATGAATATTTATCTGCTTGTCAATTAGGTATTACAGTTACAGCGATGGGACTAGGTTGGTTAGGTGAACCTACTATAGAAAAATTATTACACCCGTTATTTGAGAAGTGGAATTTAAATCCTTCCATTTCACAAGTGTTAACATTCGGTCTTGCATTTATGACGATGACATATTTGCACGTAGTAGTCGGAGAGTTAGCACCAAAAACAATGGCGATTCAAAAAGCTGAAAGAGTAACATTGTTATTTGCAGGTCCGTTAATGATGTTCTATAAAGTGATGTATCCTTTTATTTGGATACTGAATGGTTCGGCTCGTCTTGTAACTGGTTTATTCGGTTTGAAACCAGCTTCTGAACATGAAGTAGCTCATACAGAAGAAGAGTTACGTCTTATTCTTTCAGAGAGCTATGAAAGTGGAGAAATTAATCAAGCTGAATACAAGTATGTAAATAATATCTTTGAATTTGATAATCGCATTGCGAAAGAGATTATGGTGCCACGAACAGAAATCGTAGGCTTCTATCTTGAAGATTCAGTAGAAGAACACATGAAAATCATCCAAAGTGAAAGATATACACGTTATCCAATCTTTGGTGAAGATAAAGATGATATTATCGGTATGGTCAATGTAAAAGATTTCTTTATTCGATATATGAACAACGATAAAGAAGATTTATCATCGATTCGCACGTATATGCGTCCGATTATTGAAGTTATGGAAACAACTCCAATTCACGATCTATTACTGCAAATGCAGAAGAAGCGAATTCCGATGGCTGTGTTATATGATGAGTACGGAGGAACAGCTGGAATTGTAACGCTTGAAGATATATTGGAGGAAATCGTCGGCGAAATTCGTGATGAATATGATGAAGATGAAGCACCACCAATTCAACATGTAAATGAATATCACAAAATTGTTGATGGAAAAGTGTTAATTACAGAAGTGAAAGACTTATTTGGATTACACATTGAAGAAGAAGATGTAGATACAATTGGTGGATGGATCATGATGCAGAATCATGAGATTGAAGAAGGACAATACGTTGAAGCTGAAGGTTATGAGTTTAAAGTATTAGAGAAAGATGCTTATCAAATTAAACGTGTTGAAATTCGAAAAATGGATCATCAACAAGAGAAAGCAGCAACTGTGTAAGTTGCTGCTTTCTTTCTCACTTATAATAAAACTTGAAATTAGGAGCGGATATTTTGGTTCAAGTAGCTTTACGTGTATATCGACTACAATTGTATACAATTTTTAGTTGTTTACTATTGATGTGGGCTGTTACTCCGTTTGGAAAACAAGTAACAGGGTTTGGAATCGGATTAGCGGTAAGTGCATATTGTCTTTGGTTATTAGCTCGCAGAGTGGAGAAAATAGGAAGAAGTATTGTGCTTAAGGAAAAAGCTCCTGGATTAGGGATTTTAAATCGATTTGCAGCTGCTATATTAGGAGCGATTATTATGTATGAGATTGAGCATGAAATGAAAATGTGGGCATTTGGTACGGGAATTTTAGGTGGGCACTTTTTAATGATTGCGAATCTGGCTTATGCAAATATGCAGCTAGTGAAAGAAGAAGAGAAGCGAAAGGAAAGTGCTTCTCAAAAATCGAATTAATAATAAAAAAGAGCCAGGGAAATGGTTCTTTTTTTGTTTCATATGGAGCATACTTTTACAATCATATATTTCTCATGAAAAATTCAAAAAAATTTAGAAAACCCATCGCTTTCTAAAGCTTATGTATGTTATTATGACAAAAGACTTTTTGAAAGAGGTGGATAAAAATGTTACAAGCGTTACTTATTTTTGTGCTTCAAATTATTTACGTTCCAGTATTAACAATCCGTACGATTTTGCTTGTAAAGAATCAAACGAGATCCGCTGCTGGTGTTGGATTGTTAGAAGGAGTAATCTACATTGTAAGTTTGGGTATTGTATTTCAAGATTTATCAAATTGGATGAATATTGTTGCCTATGTCATCGGCTTTAGTGCTGGACTTTTATTAGGCGGTTATATAGAAAATAAATTAGCAATTGGGTATATTACGTATCAAGTTAGTTTACTAGATCGTTGTAATGAATTAGTAGATGAATTGAGACATTCTGGATTTGGCGTTACAGTATTTGAGGGGGAAGGAATAAACTCCGTTCGTTATCGCTTAGATATTGTTGCAAAGCGTTCCCGTGAGAAAGAGCTTTTAGAAATTATTAATCAAATAGCACCGAAAGCGTTTATGTCTTCTTATGAAATCCGGTCTTTCAAAGGTGGATATTTAACGAAGGCAATGAAGAAAAGAGCATTAATGAAAAAGAAAGATCATGCATCATAAATAAAAAGGAAGGAGCTGAGAAGCTGCTTCCTTTTTATTTTTCTGTATTATCGTATAGAAATTTATCCCGCTATTTGAGGGCGGTAAGATTCTCACCTCAAAATTCGGCGGAAGTAGAGAAGTTAGGCGGGAGATCAATTGCCCGTAAAACCCCCACTGATTAAAGTTTCACTTTATCGCCTTCCAAGCTAAGTTCTTTATTTTTTAAAATATGAAGTGCGATAAATCCAATAATTCCGAGTGTGCCGAAAACAATCCACGGTGTATGCATACGTTGCATATTTGATGTAAACCATGTACCTGTATAGTTACCAATCATAAACCCGAAAGCAAGTGATAGTTGATAAAATCCGAAATAAGTAGCTGTGTAAGATTCATTACTGTAATTCGCAATTGCGATATCAGCGTTAGGTAATACGAGTGTTTCACCAATAGTAAATAAAATTACACAACAAAATAGCCAATATGGGTGTTGGAATAAGGGGATGAGTAAAAAAGAAATGCCCATTAATAAAACACCATATTTTATAATCGAGAGAGTATTGTATTTATGAAAAATCTTTCGGAATAAAATCATAAATAAGACGCCCGTCGTTGCGTTAATTGTAATGACAAATGCCCCTAACTGACTACTATGACTTATATTTGTCATATGAAGCGGGAGAGCGACAGTTAATTGAGTAAACATAATGTAAAAGAAAGTCATAATAAATGAAAATGAGAGAAAATGTTTGTTTTTTAATGTGACTTGTAATCCAGATAAGATCGGTGTATTTTCAGTTGAAACTTGGAAGTGAGCTTTAAGAAAATAAAGAAGAATAGCAAATAATAACATAAGTGATCCGGCCAGTATGAAAGGGTATATCGGGTTCCATAAAAGTAAGAAACTCCCTGCGATTGGACCGATAATGGCACCGCTATTAAAAGCGAGGTTTAAGTATGTAAATAAATCTTTTCTAAGGTGAGCCGGTTGTGAGCCGAATACAGCACGAGCAGCTGGTTCGTAAAATGCAGTACCAAATCCAATGAGTGAAGCGGAAATAGAAATTGCGTAAAAATCTAAAAATATTCCTAAACAAACAAAGCCAATCCCTCTTAATAGTAATCCGAATATCATCATAATGATATTGCCTATTTTGTCAGCAATTATACCGGAAAGTAGAGGGACAACTCTTGAAGTAATTATCATAACGGTTAATATCGTTCCTACTTGCATTGCAGAAAAATGTAGAAAAAGAGATAAGTAGATAGCTAAAAATGCATATACAGCAAAGTATCCAAATGCCATAAAAAATGAAGAAACAAGCATAAAACGTATCGGTATGGAAAGGCTTTTCATAAAATTCCTCCTATTTAATTGTAACCATTAATTTTTTTTACTGGTTAACTATTGTATATTATAATTATACATAAAGTCAGAAAAAAGTAAATTTTAGAAAGATGGTGAATACCTTTGAGTCAAAATCAAGAAGCACCGGGTCAACTCGAGATAATAAGGGAGTTTTTAAATACATGGAGAATACCGAATGATACAAGAACCCCTATAGATCAGTTTCAGACAGTAGATGATGTTATAACATTTAGGGGGAAATATTGGGATGAAGAGTCTTCTTTTCATACGTTGGATGAGTTAAAGCAATTTAGAGAGGAAATTCGTCTTGCTGTTGAAGAACAGGGAACGTTGCAAAAGTGGTTTGAGAAGTATTCATTCCGAGTATGTGTGACAGAAAATATGGACGATATTACATATGAACCGATAAGAGAAAATAATTTGTATACGATGATGTTACAAATTATTTTGACGACTATTAATGAAAAACAATGGGGAAGGTTAAAAGCATGTCCAGATTGCCGCTGGGTCTTTTATGATCATTCTCGTAATGGAAGTAAAAGATGGTGTGGTATGTATGCAGGAGGGAAAGAAGGAAGAGCCTGCGGTACCATCGCAAAAGTGAAAAATTATCGAGCTAAGAGAAAAGGAAGATCAGGTTATAACGGCTAATTAGTATGGGGGGAAGAAAAAAGAGGGGAGAATGTAAGTGATGGAACAAACAAAAATGTTAGAGCTAAATAAAAAGTGCTGGGATGTAGTTGCACCGTATTTCTTTCAAGTAGATTGTTTACCTAAGTATGGACCATATACTGTTTCTGAAGATGAAATTCATTTGTTTGATGCAATTGAAAATAAAAACGTCCTTGACATTGGTTGTGGCAGTGGGCACTCTTTACAATATATGGCGAAGTGTGGTGCGAAAAAATTATGGGGACTCGATCTTTCAGCGGCACAAATTGAGGCAGCGCACCAAACGTTAGATGCATGGAATCATCATTTAATTTGTGGTGCAATGGAAGACGAAGTAAACATTCCAAAAGAGTATTTTGATATTGTTTACTCTATATATGCGTTAGGATGGACGTCAGATTTAAGAAAAACATTGGGACTTATATATTCGTATTTAAAACCAGGAGGGAGTTTTATTTTTAGTTGGGAGCATCCGGTGTATTCAAATTTACTGTACGGAACAGAAGAAATTGTTTTAAAGTCTTCTTATCATGAGGAAACTCCTATTACGTTTGAAACGTTTAAAGGGAAAGAAGTACAAGCAGTGCTATACAAAAGAAAAATGAGCACATACATAAATGAGCTAATTAGAGCAGGATTTACAATTGAGAGAATAGAAGAGCCTGAACCATCTAGTGCATTTGATGAAGAAATAGCTAAGCCTTCTACAAAATATTACTCTTTATATAAGGCTAGAATGTTGCCGACAACTTTAATTATTAAAGCGAGAAAATAATTTGTTGTCTAAAAAGAAGAAGAAAAAACACAAGGTACACCTAAAAAGGAATACCTTGTGTTTTTTAGTCAAAAGAATTTTAAGACATGGTTCTTATCTTTTTGGTTGAAAAATATGCTGGAAAAAGTATTTGTGATGCAAGTTATCGACCATTTTGTTTGCTTGATACGTACGTTGTTGTTCCAATCGAATGCGCTGCTCCATCATTTTTACTTCGTGATCTGATAAACGTAACATTATACATATCCCCTTTTCTATAAATATAGGTTTCTAGATGATATCGATTCCATACTTTATAGTTAAGGAGGTACACTGTGTAACATAGGCAAAGAGCACCTTCCTCTCCCATTACGCTTACGAGGTTAGCTGTCGGACTCGGGAAGTGAGAGTTTCCCTACTTAAAAAAGATTCGCCCCAAGTAGCATAGCTACATAAATGGTTCCCCCGCTCCAAAATTTGGACTCAGCAAAAGGTTTTATAAAGTAAAAATTAACATAAATAAACAGTTAAGTCAAACTATTTTATGTTTTCTGTTTTTTTATTTTCGTAAGAATCATACCGTCAGGGAGTGTTGTATCTTTTATTTTAATGAAGCCGTGTTTTTTATATAATGCGACAGCAGGAGTATGTACTTTTCCTGTTTGTACAATGTATGTCATTGAAGGAGGGAACATGTTAAATATATATAATAATAGCTTCGTTGTAATTCCTTTTGGAAAAATATCCATAGAATGTTTCATTGCAATTTTGAATATCGTTTACAGTATCATATAAACGAGGGAGTGCAGTACTGTTTATCCCGCTATTTGAGGGCAGCCCGATTGGTGTGGGCTAATAATCAGTGGGGGATGGAAAAACCCCACTGATTAAAGTTTCACTTTATATAAGTTTGCTTCAATTGCATAAGCTGGAATTTGAACCGTTAAAATAGATGTTGCTACTTCATAAGAAGTGGAAAGTAATTTATTAATCATAGATAATGAATTCTTCTTCGGATATGTTATATCGATATAATTGATTTATGGGTAAGTTTGCATCACCATCAACTTAAGAAACGGATACTTCCCAAAACGAAAAAATAAACCGTTTTCTGTCAAGAACACACGAAATTTTCATCCAGGGGGTATTTATTTTTGTTAGCTTGATAGCGATGGGGTTAACCCCATCTTTTTTTATTTTTCTATACAAATTTACAATGTGTACTTATTGATATTGGGTTTACCCGACGACTTACACTTGATGTAATTAAAAAGTTAAGTGAGGTGCAATATGTATGGAGAGTTTAAAAATGGATATAGAGCATGAAAAGGATTATAAAGAAGTAAAAAACATATACCTCTATTCAATAGGGAAAACTGTATCGATATTCGGGACATCTATTTGTAATTTTGCATTAGGATTATATGTATTACAAATGACGGGGTCAGCGTTAAGTTTTACGGTTACACTCGTATTAGGGATTATCCCTATGATTATTATTAATCCCTTTGCTGGGGTAATTGTAGATAAAGTTAATAAAAAGAAGTTAGTCGTTTTCATGGATATACTTAGTGGGATTTTGTTAATTGTTGTTTATATAGTAAGCACAAAATATGAATTAAACTTACTGATCATTTATATTACTACTTTTTTCATGACCGTATTTACTACTTTCTTTGGGATAGGATTAGAAGCTGCGAAACCAAACATCGTCTCTGAAAATATGTTAATGAGCATTAACTCTATCAGTAAAATCATTGACTCTATTTCTTCGATTCTTGGGCCGATGTTAGGGGGGCATAGTCTTTGCAATCTTTGATATTCAAACTTTTATTATCATTAATGGGATTTCTTTTATTCTTTCTGGTTTACCAATGCTTTTTATTCATTTCAAACTTTACGATTATGAATCAAATGAAGACCGTTTTGAAGGGGAAATTAATTTTATTACAGATATAAAAGGTGGATTTTACTATTTAATGGATAGAAAAAGTATAAAGAATACGTTTATTATACTAGTTTCAATTAATTTCTTTCTAGGATTTGCTGTGACTGTCCCATTCCTTTACATTATTAATACTGTGCTTCATCTCAGTTCTAAGGAATTTGGTATGATTCAAGGCGCTTTCCCAGTCGGTATGATATTAGGTGCTATACTAGTAAAAAAGATAACTGACCGTTTTTCCTATTCCTTTCTTTTAAAATATTTAAGTTTTATGCTAGCAGTTTTTATGATTGTTTCAGGATCCCCATTTATATTGATAGGTGTAGAAATAGATGATATTATTTATGTCATTTTTACTGTACTATCATGTTCTTTTTAGGATTGATTATTGCGCTTATTGATATTCCTTTGGCGTATTTGGGGTTCAGCCGAGATATGTGTAAAAATGGGTCATAGACTGTATTTTATTCCTATTAAATAAACCCTGAATTGATTTAACTGTAACCCTAAAAACTTTTCACCTGTTTTATTGTATAAATACTAATAAAAAACCAAGCGTATGTTATACGCTTGGTTTATCATGATTAATTGCTTTATCTCGCAACAAGACATTAGGTACGATACGAATATAAATCAGCTCACTAATAAGTTCAACAATAGTTTGGGTAACAATTATAGCTGCTACTAGGGTGCTTATCTCTGGTAAAGCTAGTCCAAGAGGAAGGACTACTAAAGAATTCCGAGTAGCACTACTGAAAATCAGTGCTCTTCCTGAACCAACATCTAATGTAAATAATTTAGCAATAAGAGGCATAATTACCATAAAAGCAATATATATAGGAATAACTTTAATAACTTGGTCTAGAAAAACAGGTAGTTTTTCTATTTGAGAGATAACAACTATAAAAAGAGTTGCAGCCATAAAAGGAACTGGAAGCCAAGCTGAAATATTTAAAGTTCTTTCACTAATTATTGATAATATTCAACAAAAGGAGGATACAAAAACACCCAATATAAAAAAACAAAAGCCATATTTCATAAGAGGATATTCATGATTATTATCCATTTAATTCATGCGGAAATACAGTAGGATTTCCCTATTTATAAGGGGGGATTTTATTAGTTTTATAGCAATGTACTGTGAGCTTTAATCGGGAATCGCAATCGAAGTTCGAAATATTTACAATAATTAGACAAAATATAGTAACATTTTTACATCTGTTAATCTCTCTGTTGTTATACTATGAACTCATAGGGCCTTAAGTTTTATATGTAATAAAAAATCTTAAACACATATTAAAAGGAGGCGAATTTCATGGGTGGCGTTTTATTTTGTCAAGCAACATGTGTTGTACCTTGGGCTGCTTTATGATTTTTTTTCGGGTTTCAAACCTAATATTTACTAAAAATAACGGATGAATTTCAACTAGCATCACGGGTAACACGGGTAAGAGAGTGTCTAATAAATCAACTGTGAAGTTAGAAGTAAAAGAGGGGAAAGCGTATAGCTATGCATAAATATTTGGTAAAACAACATGATGCAACGGATTGCGCAGCAGCCTGTCTTGCAATGGTGTGTATGTATTATAAAAAAGATATATCTATTACAAAGTTAAGAGATTTATTGGGAACTGATATAAAAGGAACTACACTAAAGAGTCTTGAGTCAGGAGCCAAAAGATTAGGTTTTGATGCAAAAGCGATTAGGGTAAATCGTGAAACATTTACGAGTAAATTTTCTCTTCCGGCAATTGCTCATATTATTACTAAAGAAGGGGTTACCCACTTTGTTGTTGTTCATAAAATTACAAAGCATAGTGTTGTTGTTTTAGATCCTGCAAAAGGAAAACAGAAAATGTCAATCATTGAGTTTTTTAATTATTTTGATGGAATCTTATTATTACTTGCACCCAACAATGAATTTGTAGTAGAGAGTAATAAAAACAAAAATACTTTGCGAACTTTTATAAAGTTGCTTATGCCACAAAAAATGTTATTTGTTTATAGCATTATTGCTTCTTTGTTATTAACAATCTTAGGAGTATAATCTGCTTTCTTTAATAAAATTTTAATGGATGAAATACTTCCGTATAATTTAAAAAATGAGCTTACTACCTTCGGATTAGGATTTCTATTTGTAGTTATAATTCAAGTAACTTTATCAACAATTAGACAGCATATATTACTATACTTGTCGCAAAAAATTGATATTCAGTTGTTGTTAGGATTTTTTAGACATACTTATAAGCTTCCAATGAAATTTTTTTCTACTCGGAAAGTTGGAGATATTTTAACAAGATTTAGTGATGCATTTACCATTAAAAATATTTTAACATCAGTAACGTTGTCATTATTTATTGATTTGTTTTTAGCAATTGCATCTGCGGTAGTGCTTTATGTTATGAATAGTACACTTTTTGGTGTAATTCTAGTTTTAACATGTTTAAATGCAGCGTTAGTCTTTATTTTTAAAGGGCCGTATAAAAAAATTAATTTTCGAAAGAAAGAATCAGATTCTATCCTTAACAGTCATATTGTAGAAACTTTAAAGGGAATAGAAACCATTAAAGTACATACAGCGGAAGAAAAAACCTTAGAAAAATTAGAGACTGAGTATGTAAAAAATTTAAGAATTAGTTTTAAAGAAGGTGTGTTATCAAATATTCAAAACACTTTCTCTTCCAGTATTTCTGGAATAGGACAAATTTTACTAATGTGTATAGGGGCAAGTATGGTTATGGATAAAGATATTACATTAGGTGGATTAATGGCTTTTGTAACTTTATCAGCTTACTTTATGGATCCTATCGGAAGATTAATACATGTTCAACTTACTGTTCAAGAAGCGAGTGTGTCCCTTGCGAGAATCTCAGAATTGTATGATGTAGAAAAAGAACAGTTAAATGATAAAAAACAAAAAGTAGAAGAATTATCTGGTGATATTAAATTAGAAAATATAACGTATAGATACGGAAGTAGAAGTCCGGTTTTAGAGAATGTATCAATTACAATCCCAGAAGGTAAAAAAGTAGCATTAGTAGGTGGATCAGGGAGTGGTAAAACTACAATCACTAAATTGTTATTAAGGTATTATTCTCCTGAAGAAGGAAGTATTAGAATTTCTGGAACAGATATTAACGCTTTAGATTTGTATAGCTATAGAAAAAGCATTTCATATATACCGCAAAATATAGAATTGTTCTCTGGAACTATTAGAGAAAATATATCTTTGGGTATAAGAGGTGTAACTGATGGGCAGTTGAGAAAATCTTGTAACGATGCTGGATGTAAAGAATTTATAGAGAGATTACCAGGTAAGTATGATACATATTTAGATGAAGCGGGTGGAGGACTTTCTGGTGGAGAAAAACAAAAGATTGCTTTAGCGCGTGCTCTAATACTAAATAATAAGTTTACAATATTAGATGAGGCTACAAGTAATCTGGACTTTATTAGCGAAGCAAATGTGTATAATACTTTATTCTCAAAAAAGAAACATTCTACAATGTTAATCATTGCGCATAGGCTTTCAACTATTCAAGATTGTGACATTATTTATGTTTTAGATCAAGGAAAAGTAGTTGAAGAAGGGACGCATCAATCCCTATTGGAGAAAAAAGCAGTATATTATAAATTATATTCTAGTCAAGTAGGTAATTCTTTAAAAGAGAAAAGTTTAATAGAAAACTATGAATTTCAGAACGAAGAGAATGTGACTGAGTATATAGGAGATGAGATAGTTGAGTACAGTTGAAAAAATTTCAATTAGAGGAAAAAAAACTCTAAAACTTAATCATGTACTTATTGCTGAAGTAAGTAATGCTGACCCGTTAGAAGTTCAGAAAACATCACATATGATGCAAAGTTACATAAAGTCACATGGGAAAGCTATTGTAGGACCGCTAATCAATCATTCTTATTCAGTCGTGGATAACGATGGTAATATGCGAATTAATATCAAGTTAATTATGCAATTAGATAGTCCTCTTCATATATTGGATGAAAATTATGAATTTAAAAAGCAGTTAAGAATAGATAATTGTTTATTCGCACGATTTTATGAAAAAGAAGAGAATATAAAATTTGCATATTTTAAATTGAATGTACATGCATTTGAAAATGATCTTAACTTGCAGGGTGAAAGTTATACAGTTTATGTGAAACAAAATAGTGATAAATTAATGGCAGATATTTTTATGCCATTACAAGATTAATGGGGTAGGAGATCAGATTGGAAATATATAATTTAAACGAGATTACCGATAGTAGAATATTATATGACAAAAAACCTCCAAGATTTATGCTATTCATAATAGCAGTAGTGATGATTATGATAACAATTTCTATCATATGGTCAATATATACCGTTAAAACATATGTCGTAAAAGGACAAGGTATTGTTACAACACAAAATAAACAAAATATTATGTCTCCTGTTTCAGGTGCGGTTGAAGAAATTCATGTAGAAGAAGGTAAAAAGGTATATAAGGGTGATTTGCTTTTATCTTTAAAACCCACGCAGTCAAATTTACAGATAGAGCAAACAAATGAACAGGTAGTACACTTAAATGAACGATTAAAGTTGCTTACACGAGCTCAGACAAATGTTTCGAAAGGAACAAATGATTTCGATACAAAAAATAGTGATGAATTTGAATTTTATAATAAGTTAAAATCTTTGCAGGTGAAAATAAAAGAATTCGAATTTAGCAAAGTTACTGAAGATACTCTTAAGCAGCAAAATTATACGGATGAGCAGATTATAGATTATAAAAATAAGGCGACAAATAAGAGAGAGCAAGCAAAATATGATACGCTTTCAGAATTTACTAATGAAAAGAAGCAAATTGAAATGGAAGTAAATAAATTGGAAGCTCAAAAAAGTGCTTTAGTAAAAAGTCTTGAAGAATATAAAATCTTTGCTACTGAAGATGGTAAATTTCATTTAAGTAGTAAGATAACTATGGGAATGGTTATTCAGGCTGGGATGTTAGTGGGAAGTCTTGCTGGAGAGAATGAAGATTTGATTATAGAATTGAATATGCCAGCTGCGGAAAGAACAAAAGTAAAAATCAAAGATGATGTTGAAATGGTGGTAGCAGGTCTAAATCAAAGTGAGTATGGTACCATTAAGGGAAAGGTAATCAGTATTGCTGAAGATGCAATAATTGATGAAAAAAAAGAATCTAATAATATATATTTTAAAATGAAGATTAAACCAGAAAAAAGTTATTTAGAGGATAAAAATAACAAAAAGGTAAATTTGTCTTTAGGAATGTTGACTGAAGTAAGAATTAAGTATGAAAAAATATCTTATTTACAATATTTAACGGAATTAATGGGGATTACAATGTGATGTAGCATTGTTAAATATATGAAAGTATCGTGAAGCCCTCTCGAATTACAAGATAGAACGTAATATGTATGTTAAGTAAAATACAGTTAAGAATTTTAATATTTATATAGTGGGATAGGAGGGAGAAATGATGACCTTAGTGTTACCAGCTAATTATATAGAAATCGAAGAAAAAGAAATGGAATATATTGATGGCGGTTATTATATCGATCATGATACGTTACAAGGAATTATTTTTTCAGCAGGAGGTGCGACTGCTGGTGTCTCTGTAGCTGCGATAACAGCCGCTATTGATGGGATTGCAGTTGCTATTGCAGCTATACCTGGTTTAGGCTGGGTTACTGGTGCTATCCTGGCAACTTATGCGGGTTCATTTGCAGCTACTGCTGCAAACGCATTATGGGAAGGTAAAGGGATGAATATTCGCGTTGGTTTAGGCTGACCTCCAGGATTGAACTTTTTTGTAGGTTGATAATTACTGAATTTTAGCCTTGTAAGAGAGGGTTTCTCGATACTTTCATAGTATAACGGTATACAGATTTTCAAGTTCCTGATAAGTCGCAAGTTCCAAAAGTAATTAAGGAGTTTAGGATACCTGTGCTTAATTTTTTAGTAATAAAAAATACTATTATAGGTTCTTTTTTCAGCCATTACATGCCAAGACTTTATAAATATTGGGGTTATGCGTATTCATTGTTAAAATGAGAGGGAAATTTATAAATTAAATTTCAACTGAACAGGGTGTGCGAATAGGATGGAGAAATCAGTGAAAATTTTAATGGTACTTAATGTACTTAATTACTTAAATAATTTTGTATTTATGTATGTCAATGGTTTTATGGTATTAGAAGGTCCAACTGCAATGTGGTTTGTATCCCCTTTATTATTTTTGACATTGACATCATTTATATTGGCTACTGATTATAAAATCGAATATCAAATTTTTAAGAAAGAGGCCCTTTTTGATTATATTATACGTGTAATTGCAGCTGTAATTGCATTTTTTAACTATAAGTTTGAATTTTTTTCGTTTGAATATATATTAAGATTTACGTTAGTATTGTTATTATTTATTGCGAGTATAGTGCTAGAGTATGGAATGCTTCGGAAAGTAAAAAGTAATGTTGGTACTATTGAGAAAAATACAGAAGATGTTGTTACAGAAGAAGAAAAACAAAATATTAGAAAAATGGGTAAAGCAGTCAGATTGGGAGTAACATCATTTTTTTTAGTTACAGCAGGAGCTATGAATGTTACTGTTGTTGCTAACTTGCACATGTATTATATAGCAATTTCAATAGGTGTATTTATTGTGTTCTTGCGTATGAACTATACTAAAGTGAAATTGCTATATTTGGACAAAAATTTAAAGAAGAGGATTTATATAAGAGATAGTTTGTATGCCTGCTTAGGTTTTATTTTTAATGTTTTTATAGCAATTGGGATTTTTTCATTTGGCGAGGGAGAGCAGACATTAGGAATTTTAATAGGGTGTTTATCGTTATACCCAACAATTCGGACAAACAGAAAAATAGCATTAAGGCATAAACATATTGTAGAAGTAATGGGTGACCAATTTTCATATTATTATACCCTTAAAGATTAAGTATGATATAGATATAGTGCTGTGGATATTATCCCTTCTAATGTAAATAGTGTATTTAAACATTGAAAACCCACAGCTAAAGCAGTGGGTTTTTGGAGTTCTTCAATCGCTTGTGCTCTCTTGAAAGCGGTGGGGGATAAAGAACCTCCATGCTTCAGCTTGGAGGCGTTCAGTGATGCTCATAGTATTGATTCATATGATCAAGCGTTTTGGTAGCAGCATCATCTGAGAAATAAAGTTCAAGGTTTATATATGATATCTCGGCTGATATAGAAGAATACGTGTACATTTCCTCTTCATAAACTTCTATTGCCGTATTGATATCTTTGTGCTGTATGATAGACAATGTAAGTTTAGCAGCATCTTTTATCGCTACGTTCACACCTTCTCCAGCAAATGGCGACATTAAATGTGCAGCATCACCAATTAGAGTAACTCCTGGTTTGCTTTTCCACTTAAGACCAACAGGTAGCAAGTGATCCCTTAGTCCGATTATGTAGTAGGTTTCATGTAGCTACTGGTAATTTACTCAGCCCTGAAGGCTTAAAAAAACGGTTTTTACAACATATTTTTTCTTTACTGTTACAACAAAAAGTATGTGAACAAGCGCAAATTTCTAACCATCTCTTCTCTTATTTTCAGCGAAGTCGTATCCTAGATGCCACCGTATTTCAAGTACCAAATGCTTTAGAAAATGTATATCCTGGTTCTGGAGGATGTGCCCAAACAGCCGGAATCAAAATTCAATTAGAATATGATCTGCACAGTGGAAAATTTCTTAACTTTCAAGTTGAACCTGGAAAAAGTAATGACAAAACATTTGGTACGGAGTGCTTAGATACCTTACGACCAGGAATTTATGTATTCGTGATTTGGGTTATTTTTCATTGGAAGATTTAGATCAAATGGATCAACAAGGTACATACTATATTTTTCGTTTAAAATTAAATACGAATGTATATGTAAAAAATCCAAACCCAGAATTTTTTTAAAATGGTGTCATTAAGAAACAATCGAAATTCATACAAATCGATGTGAAACAGATTTTGAAACAACTACAACCTGGAGAAACATTTGAATTAAAAAATGCTTAAATTAGTGATAAACAGCAACTGTTTGCACGCGTTATTTTTAATCGATTAACAGATAAGCAACTTCAAAAACGACGAGCGAAGATCGCGGAAAAAGAAAAATCTAAAAATAGAACGTACTCAGAGAAAAGTAAAATGATAGCGGGATTAAACGTGTACGTGACGAATATACCTTGGGAATGGGTTCCGATGGAACAGGTACATGAGTTATATACTTTACGTTGGCAAATAGGTGTGTCCAGATAAGGACACATTATCTAGTTGGTGAAAGTCCAATCGGGAGAATAGACTCCACTCCCGTAGCCTGAGAGGCGCCATGAAGTGAAAGCGACATGGCGAAGCCCTCTGACATCACATGCAAAAGGCACGTGGGCAAATCTCCAGGTTGTAACGTACAGTGAACGTAGACGTAGCCTCGTTACACGCAATTCCGGTGGCTGAGACGGTCTATAACGTGCGAAAGCAGCAAGAACTGACCGAAACGAGTCTGGAACGGCAGTTCTCACCGGCGGGGTATCAGCGGCGACATGGAGAGAAAGATAATGTGGAAACTGGAGAAGCCCTCGACACCCGATGAAGAAACCTCATCGAGGAGACTGTCTCTATAACCGCGATCGGGAAGTGAGAACGGTAGGTGTCAGGGTGGCGGAACGGATCGTAGTACCAGAAATCTGCGTGCAGCAAAACGCGCGGGGAGGAAAGGGTCCGAACCTGTAAGCATTTCGTACGACCAAAGGAGGCAAGGGTGCCATGACAAAAACACCTATTACTTTGCAGGAACTAAGGCGACGAATCTATCAAAAGGCGAAGTCTGAACCTACGCATCGGTTTTGGGGACTATTTTCCCACATTACCAAACTAACAACCCTTCATGAAGCATATCAGCATGCGAGGAAAAACGGCGGTGCCCCAGGTATCGATGGTCAAAGTTTCACTGATATAGAGCTAGAGGGAGTTACGCCGTTTCTAAAGAACATCCAAGCAGAACTGCAGGCTGGAACATATCAACCACAAGCTAATCGTAAAGTAGAAATCCCAAAAGCAAACGGCAAAATGCGGACACTACAAATCCCGTGTATACGGGACCGTGTGGTCCAAGGAGCGCTAAAACTCATATTGGAAGCCATCTTTGAGGCTGATTTCTGCCCAAATTCCTATGGATTCCGACCAAAACGCTCCCCACATCAAGCGCTGGCAGAAGTACGACGCAGTGTGCTGCGTCGTATGACCAAAGTCATCGATGTTGATTTGTTGCGTTACTTTGATACAATCCGACATAACATCCTACTGAGGAAAATCGCAAAGCGTGTCCAAGACCATCAAGTTATGCGCCTAGTAAAGCAGGTAGTGAAAGCCGCGGGAAAGATTGGCGTCCCGTAAGGGGGACCGTTCTCTCCACTAGCGGCAAACATCTACTTAAATGAAGTAGATTGGACATTTGATGCCATTCGGCGTAAAACGACGGAAGGCAACTATGAGGCGGTGAACTATCACCGATTTGCCGATGACATGGTTATCACCGTAAGTGGGCACTCCAGCAAACGAGGGTGGGCTGAACTGGCATTGCAACGACTGCAGAAACAACTGGAGCCTTTGGGAGTTGAACTGAATCTTGAGAAAACTCGGATGGTCGATGTCTTACAGGGAGAGTCTTTTGCCTTTCTGGGATTTGATTTCAGGCGAGTACTGAACCGAAATAAGACCCGACACTTCATATGCATGACCCCAAAGAAGAAAGCTCGTACGGCAGTGAAAGCAAGAATCCGCGAACTCATTCAAAACGCAGGAGCCAAGCCAGCACAAGACTTAGTAAAACAAATCAATGCCGTACTAACAGGATGGGTGAACTACTTTCGAGTTGGAAACTCTAGCAGAGCATTTAGCGAAGTGCGTGACTACACGGAGATGAAAATCCGTACACTGCTGACAAGAAGGAAACGGCGACAAAAGCGTAGTATCGGATGGCAGAGATGGAGTAATGAATATCTCTATGGTGTACTGGGGCTCTACTGGGACTGGAAAGTCCATTCCCTTAAAAGTGCAGAGGGATACCGATGAAAGTGTCTGCCATTTGATAGGTCTCATAATCCTTTCGATGAAGTTTATGGGGTGAGCTGCTTGAGGGAAAACCTCACGAGCAGTTCTTATGGGGAGGAGCTGGAAACGGGTCATAATTGATACCGCGCCAGTTCTTTACCCGACAGATTGTCTTTAAAACATGGAAATCACTCTTCAAAATAGACCAGTATCGTCATGTAAAACAAGAGCGATTAGAGTGCCAGCTATATGGAAAGCTAATCGCTATTTTCCTATGTTCCTCTACAATGTTTAAAATGCGTCAACTTCTTTTACAAAAGAAGAAAAAAGAGTTAAGTGAATATAAAGCGATTGGTATGATTCAGGATCATCTATCTCTTTTGTATCAAGCCATACAGAGAAACACCCACGAAATAACAAAGGTCCTAATCCGCCTGTTCCACCTCCTACAGAAGAATGGGCGCAAATCTCACAGATATGAGAATAAGACTGTCTTTGATATCATGGGTGTTGTCTATGAGTATAATAGATTGAAAAAACAAAAGAAAGTTGCATAATTTAAAAAATGAAACTTTAAGGATAAATAGTGTTTTACGAGTTTTTAGTTTATTTGAACGAAAGTTCATTTTGTTTCCGTTCTTAAGTTGATGGGCATGGGGTAAGTTTGACAATATTTTTCTTTTTTGCATATAATATATGCATCTACATACATAAAATATGAGGCGCTATATTTACTATAGTAGAATATGGTTGGAATTGATAAATACACAATCTTATATAAGAGTTTAGAGGCTCTTGTATTTGATAATATAAACTATAATAGAAATGGAGGACTAAAAATGGGATGGATTATCACATTAATAGTTGGTGCTATTATAGGTGCAATTGCTAGTTCTATAACGGGTAAAAATTTTCCAGCTGGGATGTTTGGAAATATCATTGCAGGTTTATTAGGTGCTTGGTTAGGGAGTAGATTATTTGGATCTTTTGGGCCATCATTTGGCGGGATTCATATTGTGCCAGCGTTATTAGGAGCAATTGTGTTAATTCTTATTGTATCATTTGTAGTAAAAGCTGTAAGGAAATAGAAAGATGTAACTAATTATTTTATCAAGTCCTTTTTAGGACTTTTCTTAATTAGAGAGGTGGTACACTTGGAGAAAGTAAATGTAAGAAAAAGAGATAAATTGAAAAAGTTTTTTAAAGAACAAAATTATTTAGCTGTACTACTTGGATTTGCGTTGCTGTTTGTAAATATATTATTGCTTACAAAAATTTCATTTGTCTTCACACCGTTTGTCGTATTTTTAAAAACAATCTTTTTCCCAGTTTTATTAGCAGGAGTACTATTTTATATTTTGCATCCTTTCGTTTCTCTTTTAGAGAGAAAAGGTGTTTCGAGAATTGTGTCAATTGCCTCGATATATATACTCGTTCTTGGTTTGTTTATTTTTCTTGTTGTGACGGTTGTTCCAATTATTAAAGACCAAGTAAATGCTTTAATAAAGAACTTGCCATATTTCGGACATGAAATCGAGAGGGCAGCGCGTAGATTTGGAGAAAGTAATGTAATTGGTAGAATACAAGAAAGCTTAAATATTGATGTAGCTAGTATTGTAAAAGATTCCACAATGAACTTTACGAATTCACTATCATCAGTAACGGGGAATGTAACTGGATTTTTAAGTACGCTTACTGAAGTCGTTCTTACATTTGTTATGGTTCCATTTATATTGTTTTATCTTTTGAAGGATGGCGAACAATTACCAAATCATTTTCTAAGATTTATTTCAGGGCAAAGACAGGCTTCTGCTAAACTTATATTGGATGATATGCATTACGCAATTAGTTCGTATATTAGAGGGCAAATTATTGTTAGTTTATTTATCGGTATTATGTTACTAATCGGTTATTTAATCATTGGTATTAAGTACGCAGTATTGCTTGCGGTTTTAGCGATGATAGTAAATATAGTACCATATGTAGGACCAATTATCGCTATAACCCCAGCTTTAATTATTGCTTTTATTGATTCACCCGCAATGATCTTAAAGGTAATTATTGTAATGATGGTTGTACAATTGGCAGAAGGAAAATTTATTTCACCACAAGTAATGGGGAAGAAGTTAGATATTCATCCAATTACAATTATTTTTATTATTTTAACGGCAGGAAATTTATTTGGAATCATGGGTATTATTTTAGCGATTCCAGGTTATGCGATATTAAAAGTACTTGTTACACATAGCTATAAATTTATTAAATTAAACACGTAAAAAAAGAGTTAAAACAGAAAAATTCTGTTTTAGCTCTTTTTTATTAATAATTGATTCGCATATTCACGTGCCCATTGATCGGCTTCTAATATAGCTTCTAAAGAAGGATTCTTAATATTATGATGAGCTTCCAATGTTGCATAGATTGTTTTTTCAATATCAAAGAATGCAATATCATTTTGTAAATATAAAGCATTCGCAATTTCATTTGCGGCATTTAAGACAGCTGGTGTTGTACCGCCAATTTTTCCGGATTCATAAGCATAATGTAAGCAACGAAAGAGAAGAGTAGGTATTCAAAACTTTTCAGAGAGCTCATAATTGGTGGGAATCAGTAAGGGATGCATATGGAATGGGCTCTGGAAAATGAGTAGGCTGAGACGTTTTACTTCACGTTAAGGAAATATGAAGTGAGCCTCAAGTACTGTATGAAGCATTAGAGAAGGGGGCAGAGAAAGTAAGAGAAATCGCGAAGGTAAATTTAGTGGAAATTAAGAAGCGGATTGGATTTGAGAGGGAACGTTAAACGTTCCCTTGGTTTTATATTGTTTCCTGAAACTGCTTAATAATCTTTCTGATGATAGGATGAAGATTACTAGGTAATGCATCAAGCGGAAAGAAGCGTAATTCTTTTGATTCAGCTGGATCACATATAAGCTCGCCATCGAAGTCTCGACAAATATAAATAACTAACACACCGTGTACTTGGTCACCGTTTGGATAGATTTGAAAAAAATCTGGTCCTGAGTATGTACGGAACAGTTCTATATTTTTTACGGTAAGTCCAGTTTCTTCAAATACTTCTCGTTTTGCAGCGTCTTCTAACGTTTCGTTATATTCTAGGGCGCCACCAATAATTCCCCAAGTGTTAAAATCTGTGCGGAGTTGCAATAATACTTCATTTTTCTCATTTAATATAATTGCGTGTGAACCTATTAGAATGAGTGGATGATTTCCTACTAATTTTCTCATGTCTTCAATATAACCCATATTTTTTCTCCTTGTATTTAATAATAATTAGGAAGTTCCTTTAACAGTTTTTCTGTCTTATGTGTAGTAAAAGCTAAGTTATGATCATCTTTTGTTCTAAAGAATAATGTGCGTAAAAATGTTTTAATATTGGCACATAAAATGCAATATTCATTAAGGGAAAGGCGTTTTCTAATTTGAGGAAGCCTTTTTATTTTTTTATGAATAATTGAAATTAAATCTTCTTGTGCAAAGTCATGATACAGCATCGATACTAAGGGAGTAACAATTCTTTCATCTTCATTATTATGGTAAATATCCGATGGGGTCAAGATTTTATTTAATAAACAATGTATCATTTCTTCATAACATTCAAAGGAAATATAGGAATTATGAACAAGTTCATTAAATGCATCAGAAACGTGTGCAATACAATGAGCCCAGCCTTTATTCTCAATATATCCACGAAAATCTGTTTCTAAATTCGTATATGTAATGAGTTCTTTCTTTATCTTTTCAATATCATCTTCTGTTAAAAAATAGTGAGAGTTAGCAAATTGGATCATTAAAGCAATTAATGAAACTGTGTAGGAACGTGTGAAAACTCCATCTGTATGTGGAGAAGAAATGTCACAATATAAGTACCCATCACTTAGGCAAGTAGTTAAGAGTAATTCAAGTTGATCTTTGAGAAGTAATTCTTTTTGAATAAAATGAGAAAAACATTTATAAATAAGTTGATAGCGAACGTAGCTATCAATTGTACCAATATGCTGAAGCATATTGAGTGTTAACTCATTCATATCTATATGCTGCATTTGCGAATAATCATTTTGCTGAATATGCTCTAACTGTTGTTGCAATGCTGTAATATCCAAAGGTGAACCTCCTCTGTGCTTTAAACATGCGATATTTTCTAGTATTCTATATATTCAAGGACAATCCTGCTCATGCAAGGAGTACAAGTTGAAATTCCAGTATTACACAGTTGAAATAGATAAGGAGAAATTATGACGATAATAAAACAATTAGAAAAAAACTTTAAAGTACGAAGAGGCGTATCCTCTTCTATAACAATAGAAGAAAATAATGCGATTGCTTTTACGGAAAAGCAAATGGAAGAAGTAGTACAACACTATATAGACGAAGCAACAAAAGAGGAACTACAAAATTTACATTTTGAGATATCTTCAAAAAGTCCAAATTATGATGTATATAAGAAATGTTTTCAAGTGAATCATTTCGAGAACAGCGGTGAGAAAATAGTTGTATTTAAGGATATTCATTCTATAGAGGATGTAGAAAATGAATTTGATTTAAAGCTTATCGAAGAGGTAGGGGAAGCGGAATTTCAATCTATTTGGCATGAAACACTGAAAGGATCTGTTGAACTGAAAGAACCGATGCTTTTTGAACAATTTGTAAGTGTGTTGCAGAAAGAAATGGGAGAGCGTTGGAAGGAGTATTGTTTAACAATAACTGTAAATGAAAAAACGATTGGAATCATCATTCCATATATAGAACGAGGGACATTAGAAGAAGGCAAGTTAATGTACTTTGGAATTGTTCCAAGTATGCGTGGTAAAGGCTATGAGGCTACGTTGTTTGAGAAAGCGATGTTTGTATTAAAAGAAATAGGAGCTACTTATTATATAGGTAATGCAGATGTGGAAAATAAATGGATGAAGGATGTTTTTGAAAAGACGAATTGTAGACAATTAAGCTCTACTGAGCGATATACAAAAACGATAACGCAAGGATAAATAAACGCCCTCCTAGAAAATTGTAGTAGGAGGGCGTTTTTATGATAAAACATACATTTAATCATTTAGTTGCTCTATATCCGTCTGTATTATGGAATAACTGGAAAATAGAAAATGTTTCAGGGCGTTATGAAGGAGAAAAGTGGGAGACTTTTTGGTTCCGAGTTATTACACCGACAGGAGTGTTTCGAGTAAAAGAATTTTTCTTAGATATAATGGAACCGGTGTTTCCAGATAGTTGTATGTATCAAGCTGAGGGAGAATGTTTCCAATATGAAGAGTTTGTGTATTGGAGAGGTGTAAATTATAAAGGAAAAGAGAGCTATGTAACGTCTAAATGGAAAACACAAATTGAAGTTTCTATTGATGAGGGATTTGTAGGAAAAGGTGAAATGGAAAAGTTTTTGCAGGAGTTACAGCCAGTAAATATGGAGCGTGCAAAGGACATAATGAATACACCATTCCATAAATTAAGTTTTCAAGCTAAAGTAGGTCGTGGTGGTGAAATAAGTAGATGTCATGAATGGAATTCACCACATGAGATGAAATTCTCATCATTACCGGTTGCGACTAAATTACCTTGGAAGCTTGAATCTGTTGGTATTGGCAATGAAGAAACACAATATGTATATTGGGATGAGAAAGAGAAGTTATATGCGCTATGGGTATGTCGTCATAAAAATAGATCGTACTATCCGTATGTTTCATGGACGAAAAATTATGGTGTGAGACAAGTTATAGATGAATTAGAATATTACTCACATCCACAAAGAGGTACGGTCGTATATCAAGATTTAGGAAATGAGCAAATAGCTTATGTGTTCCGTGGTAATCCATGTACGACACTTGAAGAAATAAAGAAAATCTTTTCTTCATTTTGAATATAAAGTGACGATTTCATACGTAAGAGTAACATTTCTTCATTGTAAAAGAGCAGATAGCAACGACAAAGAGAACAGTATTGTAATACAATAGAGAAGACTTACCCGCAAATGTATGCAGGACTATATATAGAAAGTGTTGGTGGAAATATGACGCAACAGAGAAATTGGCTACAAGCAAGTGTGGAACGAAATGAAAATAATATGTTACATATAAAATGGGAAAATGGAATAGAGGAAGTTCGTATTTATTGGAGTACTTCCCCAGAACGTATTGAAGAAACTGGAGAATTACTTCTAACAGTATTAGGAGAGTCATCGTGTACAATTGAAAACCCAAGCGAAAATGTACGTCCGTATTTTAGGTTAGTAGGAAGTAATGGACAAGCAGTTACAGTAGCTGAGCGTAGATTACCATTACAAGGAGCGTTTAATTTTCGCGATATGGGTGGATATGAAGCAGCTGATGGCCGAAAAGTAAAATGGGGTAAATTATATCGCTCAGAGGAGTTAGCTGGACTAACGGATTGGGATATTGCGTATTTACAACAGTCTGGGCTAAAGTTAATTTGCGATTATCGTACAGACTTTGAAGTGAAACATAAACCAAATCCAAGTATTGCTGGTGCGCGTCAAGTATGCTTACCAGTTATGCAAGACTTGGCAAGAGATTTAAATATCAATGAGTTTTTCCAAGTTGGTGACTTATCAATGTTAGGAAAACCAGGGGAATATTTAGTTGAAATGAATAAAGATTTTGTACAAGGTAATGAAGCATTTGTGAGCTTTTTACAGTTAGCACAAAACCAAGAAAATTTACCTTTAGTGAATCATTGTACAGCTGGAAAAGATCGAACTGGCTTTGGATCGGCATTATTACTACTTCTACTTGGTGTATCAGAAGAAACAGTAATGAAAGATTACTTATTAAGCAATGGATTCCGCGAAAAATTAAATGAAAAAATGATGGCATTTTTAGGTGCGAAATTACAAAACGAAGAGAGTAAAGAAATATTAGGAGCAATGTTTGAGGCTCGCGCTGAATATTTACAAGCTGCTATGGATGAGATCCAAAAGCAATACGGATCCATTGAAGATTATGCTGAAAAGGGACTTGGTTTTACGAAAGAACATTTAGAAGAAATGAAAACATTGTTATTAGAAGATAAATAATGATAGAAAATCCTGTATTATGTATATAATATGGGATTTTTTTATGATAAGTACTGCGGAGGTTATGATGAAATATAAAGTTATATTATTCGATGTTGATGATACGTTATTAGATTTTAGTAAATCTGAAAAAAGTGCATTGCATAACGCGTTTGTACAGTTTGGTATGCCTACAGGATATGATGATTATATAGTGAGTTATAAAGAGATTAGCAATGGATTATGGGGAGAGTTAGAACGCGGTAGTATAACGCTAGCTGAATTAGGGGTAGAGAGATTTCGAAAATTATTCTCGGCTCATCATCTTGAAATAGACGCTCACATATTTGGCGGCGCGTACCTTGAATATTTAGGGAAAGAGGCACATGTTGTACCAGGAGTTTTGGAGCTATGTAATACGATTACGGATTGCCGGTTAGCTATAATTACAAATGGATTTACAGAAGTACAGAAATCTAGAATTGAAGGTTCACCTCTTCGAAATACTTTTGAGCATATTATTATTTCTGAAGAGGTCGGCTATCAAAAACCAGCAAGTGAGATTTTTGATTATGCATTTGAAAAACTGCAAATTACCGACAAATCAAACGTATTAATGGTTGGAGATTCATTAACTTCTGATATAAAAGGAGGAAATATCTATGGTATTGACACGTGCTGGTATAACTCGACTGGTAAAGAAAATAATACAAACGTTAAACCAACATATGAGATTCATGATTTACTAGATATTATACAGATTTTAGAAATGAACGAAGAAAAAGAAGAAGTAGTTTCCTTTTAATAATAAAAAATGCCCTTTATCATAAGGGCATTTTTTATATGGGATTAGTCATCAAAAATAAATATTTCATCAATGGTAGTATGTAATGCTTTCGCAATGTCATGAGCAAGTTGCAAAGAAGGATTGTATTTTCCTTTTTCAAGGTGGCTAATTGTTTCACGTCGCACACCAACCTGTTTCGCTAAACCTTCCTGTGTCATATGTAACTTGGAGCGATATTCTTTTATTTTTGTTATGAACGCCATGGTGCATCTTCCATTTCATCAACTGGTTTATCGTAAAAGAAAATAGAAAATCCGAATGTAAGAATAAGTGTGCCGAAAATAATAGCGATATCAATCTCTTGTAAAGTAGGGTTTGGACATAGCATTTCAATAAACATTATGATAGCTGTTGTTAGTAACGTAATGATGAATGCATTTCGGCACGATTTACTTACAATTTGTTCAAAAAGCTCATCGTGATGAACTTTTCTATGAGTCGTGAAAAAGGAGAAGAAACAAAACATAGTAAACAATCCCTTTTCGTAAAAAAATCCTAGAAAACCAAAGAAACCGAGAAATCCTAAATATTTAATCCAAGTCGTTTTCACGATAAATTCTCCTTTCGATGTTAGAAATAATTCACTATATGTTATAAATATAATCACATATAAATTGCTTCAGTAATAATAGTTTTGTGTTTTTTTTCATAATAATAGTAAAAAAGATTTAATATTTTGTAAAAAATAGGGAGGAATATCGTAAAATGTTTTTAAGGAGGGAAAGAAAAGAATGTTAACTTGGATATTGATTGTTTTACTACTTGTAGTAATCACTGTAATTGGCACGATATTAATTGGGCGAAATGGCGATGAAAATTATAGTAAATCAACGAAGGGAAATATTGGAAGGCTTACAATGATTTATATCGTATTAGCTGTTATTTTAATAGTGGGGTTAGGAGCGTATATTTATTTTAAAGGGTAAAAATACATGCCCATCAACTTAAGAACGGAAACAAAATAAACTTTCGTTCAAAGGAACTAAAAAACTCTTAAAATATTTGTTGTCCTTAAAAATGAGCATGCCAAATAAAAACCTAGGTAGATATTATTTTTAAAGATTATGCAGCTTTCTTTTGTTTTCTAAATTCGCTATACGCATAGACAACACCCATAATATTGAAGACTGTTTTCTTCTCATATCAATGAGATTTCCGCCCGTTTTTCTGTAGTAGGTGGAATAGGCGGATTAGAATCTTTGTTATTTCTTGGGTGTTTTTTCTTACGATCAGTCAACATGTATTTTTAAGTTTTTACTGGAGTAAATATCAGAATGAACAAATACTTGTTATCATGCATACCAAAGATCCCTAATATATACTCGTTTTTTTACTAGGGGTGAGATATGATATGATATGATGAATGAAACTATGATATTAGGCCGTTAACCGATAATCATAGTGTATATCATGTGTAATAAGGTGAAAGAGGAGTTTCAAGAACTTGTTTACACATGCAATGGACGCAACTTTATGACATTTGTTATAGGGTTGCGTTTTTAATTTATCATAATACTCAACAATGTGATTTTGTCCGTAACGTCGTTGTTTAATCATGTTCTGGATGATGAGGAAAAGGAGCTTCCGCAAATGTTTATTTCCACGTTTATTAATTTTATCTTTAAAAAAGGTTTTACCTGATTGAAAACGGCGTATATCAATACCAGCAAATGCATTGAGTTGCTTGTTATTGTTAAAGCGAGTAATATCTCCTATTTCAGCCATCAAGCGTACTGCAGTATTCGGTCCAATCCCAGGAAGACTGAGAATGATATCGTATTCTGCACGTTGCTTGGCTATATATACCATCTTGTTAATACAGCATTCTTTTTGGTGAAGAAGCTCTTGATAGCGTCTTGCGTATAATTTGAGTTGATCACACAGAACATCGTTCTGAGAAACAGCAGGATAGGAAGTTTTCGCTATTTCAAGTATTTGAATCGCTTTTTTCTCCGCTGTAATATTTGATATTTTTTTATTGGTGTTGGCACGAATACGATTTTTTATAATGGTTTTTGAAAGACCTAAAATACAATCTGGGTGGGGGAATAGTTGAACAAAATTTAAAAACAAATCAGATTTACTGGTAAACATTCTCTCCAACTCAGGAAATGTTAATTGGATTACTTTATGCATACGACCACGAATTATCGATAATTCACTATCCAGTTCACTATATAATCTAGAAAGAGATTTTAGCTGGTAGAATAAATTATCAGTTCCGGTAAATACCCTTCGGGTAGCTGTAAAATGAGTGAGAGCTAATCGGTGTGCGTCGCTTCGATCGGTCTTATGAATCCGTAAGGAATCACATTGTAGCTTGGCTTCTAATGGGTTTAATAAACAATATGTATACTGATTATCTTGCATCAATCGTTCTAGCTGCCTGGAATAGATACCTGTTGCTTCGAATACGATTTCAGGCAATTCACCGGTCTTATCTGTAAGCTCATGAATCTTTTCTTGTAGCTTTTTGAATTCAGGTTTAGAATGTTTGATTTCACTTTCAAATACACATTGTTTCTGTGCATTATAAATTACCATATAACTTTTACCCATACTGATGTCAAACGCAATTACGTGTTTCATAAAGTTCCTCCTTAGGTGGAATTGAAGTCTTCAACTTACACTTATCGATTCTCATTTCTTATACACGATCTCGAAGACCAACATACTAAAAACTGATTCAAATAAGGTAAGTGAAGAAGATCAGTTTTGTATACGGATTCAGGATCCCAAGACACCCACGACCTTCTCTTCACTTCTACTATATAAAAAATAGTAGTGCGAACCAATGCCTTGGTTTGCACTACTAATCTTAGTATGTTTTGTATTTAAGAGTATTAAAATCGCTTAAGTTGAGGGGCATGTACTTTATCCGTTATTCCTACATAGGCTTCGGATGTTGCACATATTTGTCAATATATTTTTGTTTGGTTTTTTGATATTTTCAGTTATTATTTATTTGAAGACATTCTTCCAATAAATAACATAGGGGGTGATTATTTGAGGTATAGCAAAAAACTTGTTGCTATTTCTATTCGGCGCTTATGTGGTAATGAAAAAACGAAAATAGTATTTCGAATCCCTCCCTACTAGGGGTAAAAGGAGCAACTATATCATGAAGTACAAAAGAGATTCAAATAAATGTACTTTGAGAATGAAAATATGGAGATAAACTTTTAAAATTGGTAATTTTCACGCCAAAGTAGCCTCTCATACTAGGGATAGTTTATATGATTATAATATTTTTGATATAAATAAATTGATAAATCTGAATGTTTTTTAATGGGATTTATATTGGATTATCTTCTCTAAAAATTATAATTTTACATGTAAAAAAATGAAAAGGAGTAATAGGGGTCACCATACACATCCATCAACTTAAGAATTTTATAACGCCGAAAGCACAAAAAAGAGACGGATATGGAACCGATAGGAGTTGTACATTATGAAAAACAAGATGTATGTATTTGTATTGGTATGTTTAATTGTTGCAGTAACGGAACAAGTTGTCTATTTTTTACTCGATCATAAAGATATTTTATCTATGTCATTTGTTATAAGGAGTTTTATAAGTTTTGTTGTTGTGCTAATCGTCGTATCTGCAATTAAGTTTTTATTTTTTCTAGCAAAAAATAAAAACTCTATACAATACGTAATTTTTGTGAAAATTTATAATCTGTTTTTTATATTATTTATTTTTAAACATGTAGGTTACGGAAATGTTGAATCGAATTAGATTATATAATATCAAATTTAAAGGATTGTTTACCTAGTTAACTATTATGAGAGTTCTTATACTTGTAATTTCTTTCGTTATTAAAATAATATAAAAACATTTATGGATATATCAATAATTATATTTAAAAAAGGTTCTGGTGCAAAAATGTTAGATAGAAACATAGGGAGGAGCAATTTTCTCTACATTTCTATCTTATGAAGCTAAGTCAAGTGATTTATGAATAAATTCTTTCTGGTTTTGGACCGACTTGTCCGGTAAAATAAGTTGTTCTTTTTTATCATATGCATGGTTTCAACACCACTCAATATAGAGATTGCTGTTTTAAATAACTTTAATCCTAACATAGAACGAACTCGCCTTTTAATAAACCGTAAGTGAGGTATCACCATATGCCCATCAAGCTAAAAGAACTAGTTATCTCAAAACAATAAAAAGAGAAAAATGCACAAAATTTCCGTTTTGGGGTATTAAAATCTCTTAAGGTGATGAGTATCGGGTAAAAATACAAAATAATAAAACTGAAAAATAATAAAAATCTAAAAATAAATTGTGATATAATGGTAATATAGTTTATTGGTAATTCAGGAAGGGATTGGATAAAATGATTGAAATTGTGAATGTGTCAAAAAGTTATAATGGTTCTTCATATGCGGTAAAAGATTTAAGTTTATCGGTACCTAGCGGGGAAATTTTCGGGTTTTTAGGACCGAATGGTGCAGGGAAATCAACGACGATTAAGATGATTACTGGTCTTCATACAGTAGACAAAGGGACAATTTCGGTCAACGGAAAAGATATTATGAAAGAGCCAATGGAGGCAAAAAGGACATTTGGCTATGTTCCAGATAGCCCGGATATGTTTTTGCGATTAAAAGGGATAGAGTATTTAAACTTTATGGCTGATATGTACGAAGTACCGAAGGAAGTAAGGCAAGAACGAATTCAGTCGTTAGCAGAGAAGTTTGATCTTTATAATGCTTTATCTGACCAAATTCAAAGTTATTCACACGGCATGAGACAGAAGATTGTGATTATTGGTGTACTTTTACATGAGCCGGATGTATGGATTTTAGATGAACCATTAACGGGACTCGATCCGAAATCTGCATATATTTTAAAGGAAATGATGAGAGAACATGCTGATAAAGGGAAGATAGTATTTTTCTCAACACATGTATTAGAAGTAGCGGAAAAAATATGCGATCGCGTCGCTATTATTAATAAAGGGAATTTACAATTTGAAGGAAACTTAAATGAAATGAGAGATCATTTTAAATCCAATGAATCACTTGAAAAAATGTTCTTGGAGATGACGGGAAATGAGTAAAATTTGGACATTAACAAAGGTATTATTGAAATTAAATTATGCAGATTTCATAACAGATAAAAAGAAACGATGGGCGTATTTGTTTTCATTTGCGGCAATATTATTTGTAGGTTTTTTAATATTCGGTTCCATGACCCACGCAATGTATGAAGGAATGATACATTTCGGACAGAACCCAGGGATTATTATTGCAATGGGATTAGCGATTGCGAGTATATGGGTATTTCTTATAAGTATTACGAATATATTAACGGTATTTTACTATAGTAATGACGTTGAAATGTTGCTACCGTTACCATTAAAATCATCGCAAATTATTTCGGCGAAGTTTTTTACTGTATTAATTACACAATACGTAATGAGCTCGTTTATTTTATGGCCAATTTTTATCGCTTATGGTCTGAAGAGTGGTGCGTTCATTACATACTACATATATATGATTATCATCTACTTATTTTTCCCGATTGTTCCGTTAGTGCTAGCTTCGTTACTTATGACAATTATTATGAGGTATACGAATATAGCGAAAAATAAAGATCGTGGAAATATATTCATTGGAATCGTAAGTATACTGTTTATCGTAGGAATTAATGTATTTATGCAATGGAGAAATAAAAGTGCAGTATCTGGCGCTGGAGATTCGGTTGTGAATTACCTTGCGAATAATCAATCCTCACTTTTCGTACAAATGACAAATTATTTTCCGACTACATATTTCGGAGCGATGGGATTAGTAGAAAATGCATCGTGGAAGGGTTTATTATACGTACTTATTTACATTCTTATTTCTATCGCATTTTTTGGGGTATTTTATTACATTGCAGAGCGTACATATTTGAAAGGGGTTATTGGACTTTCAACGAGTACAGCAAAGAAAGAGGCAATTACAGCAGAAGGTTTGCAAAAATCAACTGTACAAAGTTCGCACTTAAAAGCATATGTGAAAAAAGAGTTCAAAATTTTATTTCGAACACCTCAATTTTTCTTAAATTGTATTGTGCAAACTTTTGTTATGCCAATTATGCTGTTCTTTATTTTATTCGTACAAGATGGAAATTTAAAGTTTATTACGGAGTATATAAACAATCCAGAGAAAGCAGGTTTCGCAATTGGTGCCGGCCTTTGTGCTGCATTATTTTTAATGGGGAGTAACGTAATTGCGACAACATCATTTTCTCGAGATGGAAGCTCTTGGTTTGTGAATCGTTATTTACCAGTAAAGGCTTCCGATATCTTTTTTGCAAAAGCGTTAACAGCGTGGTTAATTAATATATCGATTTTAGCTATATTTGGTATTACAATAGCAGTTGTAGCGGGAATTTCTCCAGTATTTATGGCGCTTTGGTTTTTACTAAGTGCGAACGGATTATTATTGATCAATTTAATCGGTACGCGCTGGGATGCGCAAACTGCAGATATACATTGGGATTCAGAGCAGAAACTATTTAAAAGCCGATATACAACTTTGTGGAATTTTTTAGCTAATATTTTAATAGCTTTAGTGATTATTGCAGGGGTAAGTTTATTATACTTTGTTCTTCATGTAGGATTGTGGATTATGTTTATTATTTTATTTATACTATTTACGATTGCAAATGCTATTTTAGTTCGAATTTTAAAGTTAGGCGCAGAACGTATATTGTCAAATATTAAGTAAAAAGATAGATCCTCTGTATTTGTACAGGGGATTTATCCCGCTATTCGAGGGCAGTAAGACTCCCACTTCAAAATTTGGCTGAAGCAAAGAGGTTAGGTGAGAGTCGGGCTGCCCGTAAAAGCCCGATTGGTGTGGGCTAATAATCAGTGGGGGATGAACAAAACCCCCACTGATTAAAGTTTCACTTTATCTATAGATGGGGGAGAAAAGGTGGAGAAGATAGCAATTGTGACAGGGGCAACTCGTCTTAATGGAATTGGTGCAGCTGTATGCAAGGTGCTTGCTCAAAAGGGGATAGATGTTTTTTTCACGTACTGGTCTCGGTATGATAAAGCAATGCCATGGGGAATGAATGATCAAGAACCTTTTTTGCTGAAAAAGGAAATTGAAAGTTCCGGTGTTCGATGTGAAATGGCAGAAATCAACTTATCGCAGTCTTATTCGCCGAATCGTTTGCTTTATATGGTATCAGAGCGTTTAGGTGAGCCATCTATTCTTATTAATAACGCTGCGTATTCTACTCATACGAATATTGAAGAGTTAGATATAGAACAGTTAGATACACATTATACGGTAAATGTGCGGGCTACGATGCTATTAAGTTCATTATTTATTAAAAATTATACGTTTGAAACGAGTGGAAGTATTATTAATCTTACTTCAGGACAATCGTTAGGACCGATGCCGAATGAACTTGCTTACGTAGCAACAAAGGGAGCTATTGAAGCATTTACAACTTCAGTAGCGCCAGTCGCGATGAAAAAAGGGATTACAGTTAATGCTGTTGATCCAGGACCGACGAATACAGGATGGATGACAGAGGAAGTGCGGCGTTATTTAGTAGGGAAATTCCCGAAAGGAAGAGTTGGAGAATCAATGGATGCAGCGCGCTTAATTTCCTTTTTAGTAAGTGAAGAAGCGAGCTGGGTGACAGGGCAAATCATTCATTCTAATGGTGGTTTTAATTAGTTACTTATAAATATATTATGTAAATAAAAAGTTGAGAAATAATAAAAGTGAAAAATATTTTGGAGATAATTTATTTTTTTGTATAAATAAAATGTCAAGAAAGAGAAAAATTTGATATGAGAGTATATTGTCATATGTAGATTACAATTCTTAATGTGACAATATACTCTTTTTCTTTCATTAGGGAGCAGAAAAATGAGGTAGAAAGAACTCGAATATTAAAACGACTTTATCAATTTTTGTACGTATTATTATGAAGATTACTGTCGGAAAGATGATAATTCGTGTGAAAAGGAATTTTTTAAGGGAAAATAGAATCGTAAAGGGGAGGATAAAATTGTAAATATAGGGGGATTTTTATGAAAATGAAAAAGATCGCAATCGCATCAGTAGCAATTGGTACAATGCTTACTATGGTGGCTTGTAATACCTCCACGGATAAAGATGCAGCGAAGAAGGATCAAGCAAATGCACAAAATGAAGAACAAGCAAAAACGACAAGTGCAGATGAATCATCAAAAACAACGAAAGATAGTGAAAAAGATACAAGTACTTCTTCGAATGAAAAAACAGATAAGGATTCAAAAAATACAAAAGATACATCAGGAACAGAAAGTGACGGCAAAACGCCAACTCAAAATCAGAATGGAAAAACGACAGAAAAGGAAACGGCAGGAAAGTCAAACGAACAAACGACTAGTGGCAAAACAACAGATCAAGCTACAAGTGGAAAGACAACGAAAGATTCGAAACAAACTGCTACTGTGAAAACAAATGTAAAGGAAGTCGTTCAATTGATTGAAAGCTTAGATAAACAATTGGCTGCTAATCCTAAATTAGATACGGTAAATAAACTTGGAAAACAAATTAATGAGAAGTGGGATGTAATAGAAAAAGAGTTAGAAGCATCACATCCAACTGATTATAAAACAATTGGTCAAAGTATGTACCCATTAATTGTAGGGGCTGAAAAAGAAAAGATTGATATTAAACGAATGAAATCATTAACTTCGAAAACGAAGCAAGATTTAAATCAATTATTAACTAAGCTATCTTAGTTGAAGTGCACTTTAAAATCCAATGTTTTTTGAAAAAGGAGAAATGATAAAAGTTTCTTCTTTTATTTTGATCGTTCATTATATATTATAATAAAATTATGTAAACTAAATATTTTTAATTTAAACGTGAGAAACCACCCATTGAAAGGTGGTTTCTATTATAAATAATTTCTTAACGTGCCATCTTCTAAAGAGGAAAGGGGAACATTGAATTCAGTTCCTCCTTTCATGTTACGTAAAACAACGGTTTCTTTAGAAATTTCATCCTCACCAATAATGAGTACGTAAGGGATATTTTCCTTATTTGCGTAATTAAGTGCTCGTTTTACTTTACGACCAGCTAACTCGAGTTCAATTTTTAATGTAGTATTAGAACGTAATTGCTGTGCGAGTTGTAAACATTGTAATTCTGTATCAATCGGAATAATGAAAATATCTGCTGCGGCTGATTCAGTCTCTTGCTTTAGAAGAGCTGCATAAATCACATCTAAACCGAATGATATTCCTACAGTTGGATAACACGTATTGTCACCACGGAATGTACCAATGATATTATCATAACGACCGCCGCTACCGATGCTAGATGTAATACTCCCATCCTTTAAAAAGATTTCATAGATGGTTCCTGTATACATTGCTAGACCTCTGGCTAAAAACGGATTGAATACAGTATTTTCTTGTATCCCAAGGGCGAGGAGATACTGCTCCAATTGTTGTAACTCATTTACTCCATCAGCAACGAGTGTAGTATTGAAAGCATCTTTAAAATCAGCGACATCAAACTTCATACAAGATAGTACTGTATTACATATTGTTTCTACTGTTTCTTTTATAATTCCACGGCTTTGCAAATCTTTTCGAACGCCTTCAATTCCGATCTTTTCAATTTTATCTAAAGATAAAATGACATCATTCGTTAATTCATTAGGAATGTTAATAGACTCGAGAATACCAGTTAATAACTTACGATTATTATATTGAATTTGTACATCTAAGTTTAATGTACGGAACAGTTCGAATGCCATGCTCATTAATTCAGCTTCTGCCATTACTGATTCTACACCAACTATATCAACATCGCATTGAATGAATTCACGAAATCTACCTTGTTTAATTGGACCATCTCGAAATACTTTACCAATTTCATATCGTTTAAAAGGAAGGCGTATATTTGGATTCATCGCGACAACTTTGGCGAATGGAATTGTTAAATCATAACGTAGGGCAAGCTCACGTTTTCCTTGATCTTGCAGTGTATATATCTCTTTTAAAATTTCATCACCACCACCGTATTTATATGCCAGGAGCTCATACATATTTAATGTGGGAGTTTCTAAAGGCTTACAGCCATACCGTTCAAATGTATCTTCACACGCTCTTTTAATTTTATTTCGTAATAATTGTTCTTTCGGTAAATAGTCTTTCGTTCCTTTTACATTTCTAATTTCCATTAGAATCACTCCTTTTTAAATTAAAAAAAGCTATGCAGGTATAAAAATACCCACATAGCTTTATGAATGCTTCGTGGGTCAACAGGAAAAGCCCTGTACCCACGAAGAAAAATTTCCTTCGGATACACGGCGTTATGTATGATGATGAAGTTGGAAAGAAGTATTAAAAGTACACATATGAAATCTCTCCTTAAATAAGTTTTTTACAAAGTATAACAAAAGATTTTTGAAATATCAATATTTTCAGTTTCGAAATTGATATGAAGGTATTATCACGGAATATTGCATATGACGAATATTACTTGCTAAGATCCAGAATGAACAGACAGTGTACCATGAAATACCTCAAGCCGTTCCTTCATCCCATTGAGACCAAATCCGAATTGGATTTCTTCCATTCCAACGCTGTTATCTTCAATCTGTAACCAGAGATGCTGAACTATCGAAATGCAGTTGAACGGATATCACGGTCGCCTAGCCGTACCGAACCGTGTTTGTTAATGACTCTTAAAAGTAGCGGTATAGATAAAAGTTTATTTTTTGCATTACGAGAATGTCCACAGGATATCATTGCAGCTAATGAAAAAGAAGTAATTTATCAGTACTATCGTTCCTTTCAGCGTGAACGTGATAAGTATTTCAACTGGGAAGCAGCAGAAGAACTTTGTAAGGCAACAAGAGACCATAAAGAAGCTATTCCAGTAAGAGTGTATGTAGGAAGTAGATTTAAGCCTAATGTTGTCGAGTATATGAAAAGAAAAGGCTAGGAGTAAGGGAACACCTAGCCAAAATATAGGGTTTCATCGAATAGATGAGTCTTAATTATAACTGGATTAAAAAGTAAGGAGAATAAAGTGAAAGGAAAATTTACAAAAGATTTACAAACAACTGTAGCTAAGGTGAAACCATACAATTAGTCTTTTAACAGAGAATCGTTTGTAAATACTTCAAATGAACAATAATCATTATGATACCAAAGATCATGGAAACTATGTTGGGATTTCCATTTATGATAAGGATGGTTTTTATCGGAATAAATATCCCAAGTTAAATGTATACATTCACTCTTCTTTGTTCTAGCCCATTTTTTATTTAAAACTTTATAACAAAATGTATGCATCGTACCGTCTACAAACTTTAAATTATGCAACTGAATATATTCTAAATATTGAAGAAAATCTTTAGTTCTGAACAGAAGAAGTTGTCCTCCTGTTACCCCTTCGTTAAAAATCGGGTATTCTTTTATAATTGGTGGAATCCAAGAGTTTGCCGTTGGATAGTTCTCTAAAGGTAAATTGTCTAGGTTGATTGTGACGCCGCAAGTGAACACTTCCGGGTGATGATCTAAAATATTTATTTCTTCAGATAAAAAATCATTGTTTTTTACAATGACATCTCCATCTGTAAATAAAATATATTTATATTGTGCTAATTGTTTCACCATTTGATTTCTAAAGAAAATTTCCATTGCATTATTAGAAATATTTTTAGAAAATAAAACATATTTAGCAACAATATTTTTATTAATCAAATTTAAAATATATGGCTTTATCTTCGATTCTGTATGAATGCTGGGATTTTCAATAATATAAAGATCTAACCGATCTGAATATTCCCCTAAAAATTCCAAAGATTTCTTAATGATATCAAAATTATAAAAAACTAATACAACACATGGTATTTTATTATTCATTTTGATCTCTCCTACAAATAGTTATAACTTTAAATTTTTATGCAATGAAAAATCTTTTTATGATATGAAGTTCTATTGCTACATAGACCTCCTATTGTCGTGGTATTTTTTTTATGTGGTAGGATGAAAGTGGATATTCTGGAGAGGGAGTAAATCATGCCAAAAGGGTTTGACATGGACTTTAAGTTTTATGAACGGAGTGAAAGGAACTTGGTCATCCAATACGTTTACTTATAGTACATGAAGTAATTGTTAAGGGACCACTAAATAGCCGGGGGATAAAGTTCGTACAGATTGTAGCAGAACAGAAATAGAAAGCAGGGGAGTGGTGGAAGGCCCAAATGAATTTGAAAAAGGTGTATAATAGAAGAAAATTTAATGATATTAAACAACTTTTTATGTATTAAAAGGAGAAGAACATGAAAAAAGATAAAACGAATGCGATGCGAATATTGGATAAAGAAAAAATAGAGTATGCAATGATGTCATATGATTCAGATGATGGGAAAATTGACGGGGTTTCAGTTGCTGGGAAAATTGGAAGAGAAGTGAGAGAGGTATATAAAACACTTATCGCCCAAGGAACTAGTAAAGATTATTACGTTTTTATAATTCCTGTAGAAGAGGAGCTCAATTTAAAAGCTGGGGCAAAAACGGTTGGTGAAAAGAAGATAGAAATGATCCCAGTAAAAGATATTACGAAAGTTTCAGGATACATTCGCGGTGGATGCTCTCCAGTTGGAATGAAAAAATTATTCGTAACTTGTGTAGATGCAAGTAGCAAATCGCTTGAAACGATTATTGTGAGTGGCGGCAAAATCGGTGTCCAAATAGAGCTGAAAGTGGAAGATTTAGCAAAAGTAACGAGAGCAAAATTTGGCGATGTGACGAAATGAATAGTGAAATTCGAAGGGATATATAATCCTTTTACATATGTGAAATTAAAAAAATCTGTGAATAAAAAAGGAGTGTGCGAAAGTCATATTCCTTTCTTATTGTTATTTATAAGAGGAAAGAATTCGTCAAATTCGTATGAGGAATATGGTTTATAATGTATTTAAGCAGAATAGAGAATGGAAAAGTCAAGCCATTATCTCGATTTTTATTAATTCTGTCCTAGATTTTATACGTTTTGTTGTACTGTTTTCTCTGGATGGTTTTCAGTCATAATGTTTTTTTGAACTATTAATCAAATATGTATAATTGCATAAATAAATTGAAATATATAAGTTATCATTAAACTACTTTTCAATGTAAGAGAATATTTTAATCATCTTTACTAGAGAAGAATATTTTTTGTGAAAAGTGAAAGTGTTTATGTGATTGATAAAACTGAAATTTAGGAGAACAGTATGAAAAAGAAACTATGTACATTAGCTCTTGTAACAGCAATATCTTCTGGCGTTGTGACAATTCCAACAGTAGCATCTGCTTGTGGAATAGGAGAAGTAATGAAACAGGAGAATCAAGAGCACAAACGTGTGAAGAGGTGGTCTGCTGAGCATCCGCACCATCCTAATGAAAGCACACACTTATGGATTGCACGAAATGCAATTCAAATTATGAGTCGTAATCAAGATAATACGGTTAAAGTAAATGAATTACAATTTTTAAATACCCCTGAATATAAGGAGTTATTTGAAAGAGGTCTTTATGATGCTGACTATCTTGATGAATTCAACGATGGGGGTACAGGTACGATAGGGATTGACGGGTTAATTAAAGGGGGATGGAAATCTCACTTCTATGATCCTGATACAAAAATGAACTACAAAGGGGAAAAGCAACCAACTGCTCTGACACAAGGAGATAAATATTTTACATTAGCAGGTGATTATTTCAAGAACAATGATTGGAAACAGGCTTTCTACTATTTAGGTGTTGCGACGCATTACTTTACAGATGCGACTCAACCGATGCATGCTGCCAATTTTACAGCCGTCGATATGAGTGCTTTAAAGTTTCATAGCGCTTTTGAAAATTATGTGACGACAGTTCAGACGCAGTTTGAAGTATCGGATGGAGAGGGAATATATCATTTAGTGAATTCTAATGATCCAAAGCAGTGGATACATGAAACTGCTAAACTTGCAAAAGCAGAAATCATGAATATTACCAATGATAAGATTAAATCCCAATACAATAAAGGAAACAATGCTTTTTGGCAACAAGAAGTTATGCCAGCTGTTCAGAGGAGTTTAGAGAAAGCACAACGAAACACAGCAGGATTTATTCATTTATGGTTTAACACATTTGTTGGAAATACTACGGCTGAAGAAATTGAAAGTACTATAGTAAGAGATTCTAAAGGACAAGCAATACAAGAAAATAAAAAATACTACATCGTACCAAGTGAGTTTTTAAATAGAGGCTTAACATATGAAGTATATGCTTCTAATGATTATGCACTATTATCTAACCCAGTGGATGACAATAAAGTTCATGGTACACCGATTCAGTTTGCATTTGATAATGATAATAATGGAATTCTTCACAAGGGAGAAAGTGTATTGTTAAAAATGACCCAATCCAACTATGATAAATACGTATTCCTAAATTACTCTAACATGACAAATTGGGTACATCTTGCAACGAGAAAAACAAATACTGCGCAGTTTAAAGTGTATCCAAATCCGAATCATCCAGATGAATATTTCCTATATACAGACGGTTACCCAGTAAATTATCAAGAAAATGGTAAAGAGAAAAGGTGGATTGTTTTAGGAGGAAAAACAGATAAACCAAAAGCATGGAAATTTATACAGGCTGAATAGGATTTTCTATTATATAGAGAGAAAATGAGTATGTAGTTTTAAAAGATTTCATGGGTTGAGAAAGAATGATTTTGATTAATGAATTCAAATTAAATTTTAAAGGGGAAATGGGTATATGATGTTCCGAAATACAAAACTTGCTATGGTTACGCTATCTTCATTTTTTATTTTAGGTTCTGCATCTTTATCATTTATAGATACGACATATGGTGAAGTAGTTTCTGCGTCTCCGAAAGTAGATAAGGTTTCAACACAAGAGGTTACTGTAAAAAACTATGACGATACATATTATAATAATGCTATAGGAAAAACGGGTTTAGAATTAAAGAAGGAACTGCATAATATTATTGATAATCACACAAAGATATCATACAATGCAGTTTGGGAAGCGCTAAGAGATACTGATGAAGATCCAAATAATAAAAATAATGTTCTGCTCCTATATACAGGGCGTTCACAAGGGAAATTTACGAATGGTTCAGGAGTTAATAACTGGAACCGAGAGCATGTTTGGGCAAAATCTCACGGTGATTTTGGAACGGCTGCAGGACCTGGAACGGATTTGCATCATTTAAGAGCGACGGATGTATCTGTAAATAGTTCACGTGGAAATTTGGATTTTGATAATGGCGGTGTGAATCATTCAGAAGCGACAGAATGTAAATATGATAGTGATTCTTGGGAACCTCGTGATAGTGTAAAAGGAGATATTGCTAGAATGCTATTTTACATGGCTGTTCGTTATGAAGGAGACAACGGCGAAATAGATTTAGAGCTTAATGAAAAAGTGAATAACAATAAAGATCCATATATGGGGAAACTATCTGTTTTGTTAAAATGGAATGAACAAGACCCTGTCGATGATTTAGAGCGAAAGCGTAATGAAGTGATTTTTACAAAATATCAACATAATCGTAATCCTTTTATTGATCATCCTGAATGGGTAAATAAAATTTGGAACTAAGGTTTTTGTGTAAAGATTTTTAAAGAATTATTAGTGTAATTGTTAGTGACATTATACTTTGATAAAGTGAAAGGGATTGATCATTATGATTAATCCCTTTTTACATTTATGCTAGAATAAATGGTTTGCATAGGATTGGTGAGGAGAATAGAATAGTATAGATGTTTTTACTGTAGTAAATAGAATCCCGATAGCAATCCATTTCTCTAATTGCTTCATTGGGTGAAATGTTATCTTATATTTTCGTGTCATAATCGATGGAGAAGCGATGCTTTTAGGAAGGGTTATTGTTTGTTCATCAAGTTAAGTATGTGATGAATTTTTCAATATGGCCCCCACTCAATATTCACTCCAACAATAAGAAAAACAAGTCCAATGATAAACCAAATGAGTGCAAGTGGAGCCATGAATCGAATCCATTTTCCGTAAGAAATGCCGCTCGCTGCGAGAACGCCCATTAAAACACCTGAAGTTGGATTTAAGCAATTTACTACACCTTCTCCAAGCATAACAGCCTGTACTGTAACTTGGCGTGTAATGTGCATGAAATCAGCTAATGGAGCTAATATCGGAATGAAAATAACAGATTCACCTGTCCCTGATGAAATGAGGAAATGTAATGCAGCACTACTTACATACATACCAAGAACGCCAAATACAGGGCTTTGTCCTTCGAGAGCCTGCGCTAGTTGGTTAACGATTGTGTCCAGCAATTTTCCTTGTTCTAAAATGACTGAAATACAGCGGGCCATTCCGACGATTAACGCACCGTATATAAGTTTTTGGCAGCCTGTTAGAAAAGTAGAGGCGATATCGTTTGCTTTCATACCACCTATCATTCCCGCTACAATTGCTATGAAAATAAAAGTAGCGGTCATTTCTGCATCCGTCCAATGTAGCCGAAAAGCACCTATTAAAAATACAATTAATGATAAAGCTGAAACGAGTAAAATTAACTTATGACGCATTGTCCAAGGAACTTCTGTTTTCTGCGTTTCTTCTCCACTTGAAAGAGCATTACTTGGAAACCAGTTGTCTCCAAGCATGCTTCCTTTATTCGATTTCTTTAAGCGTTTTACATACCAATGAATATAAAGAATGGTAGCAAGTAAAAAAGATATATAGATTGCTATACGTAAACCAATCCCTGAAAACATCGGAAGTTCTGCGATTTTTTGTGAAATATCTAAAGGTGAGGGAGATAAAATAGTAGCATTAAAACCAGCATAAGTGCCTAAATAGATAATTGCTACGCCGACGATAGCGTCCCATTTTAATGTGCGTGCAACGATGATACCAATGGGGATAAAACCGATAACTGAGTTAACGATAATGCCAGTCGTTCCAAGAATGGAAAAGAGTGCTGCGACAATACAAATGAAAAGTAATTGCTGATTACGAAATTTGTTAATAACATGATAGATTAGACCGTCAAGAGCACCTGTTTTTTCAAGAATTGCAATGGCACCGCCTGTAAATAAAATTAAAAAGATGATAGGAGCAGCAAGTGTCATTCCTTTTTCAATAGCGGTAAAAAAGGAAACAAACCCTACAGGCGATTGTGGAACAGAATGGTAACTTCCTGGTATTGTTGTTGTAACAGTGCCGTTTGGAACCCTTTTAAACTCTCCAGCGGGAACAAAATAAGTAGCAATAGCGCAAAGTAAAGCAATAAAAAATAGAAGTACATATGCATCAGGCATTTTAAATTTTGATTGACTAGGCTGTTTTTTCGTCTCAGTTTGTAATTGCATGAAATCCCTCCTTTTTTCACTATATTAATTTTAAACATTCTGAATTTTATCTGTGAAATAGATTATAATAAAGCTTTCTCCTTAAGGCAATAGTTTAAGTTTCTACAACCTATATTTGTACATAACTTTTCCCTCGCATACAAATTATTGCAACATGAGACAGGGAAACGAAAAAAATCCAAGAATATGTTATATAGGGTGAAACGTTAATCAGTGGGGGACATCCCGCAGCTGAGGAATAGAAGGATAAAAAGGAAAAGAGGGAAAAAGATGTGGAAAACTACGGATCTGTGTGATGAGTTTGAAAGTGAATTACAAATATGTCGCCAGTCTTTTCGGTCTTTTGGGAAGAAAGAACAATTTTATGGAAAAATTGCAACGGTAAAAGTGAAAGATGATAATGTACTAGTGAAAGAGGGATTGCAAACATTGCCAGAAGGAACGGTATTAGTTGTTGATGGAGGAGCCTCTACTAATTGTGCGTTACTCGGCGATAATTTGGCAGCTATTGCAGAAGAAAGAAAACTGGCAGGGATTATTGTAAATGGATATGTTCGTGATTCTAGTGAACTGAAAAATATTAATATTGGTATTTTAGCGTTAGGGACGATGCCAAATAGAAGTGTAAAAGAGGGAAAAGGAGAACGAAATATTTCATTGCAATTTGGAAAAGTGGAATGGAAGCCAAATGAATATGTTTATGTTGATGAGGATGGCGTTATTATTAGTGAAAAGAGTTTGCATAGTTAGGAGGTTAGAAAGTTAGTATTCTTAGAAAATAAATCCGATAAAGCATGGACAAAATTCTTTGTCAATAGTAAAATAATACAGAAATTTAAAATTTACAGAATGTATGGGTTTATCGTTTTTACGATAACTTGAATGGAAGTTAGTTTTGCCTAGAAAAGTGAATGTTATCACAATGATACATTCATAAACGAAATTATTTTTCCTATACAAATATAGCCGCGAATTATGCGGGTAGGAGGTGTTGTGCATTTTTGTTCGACACTTACAAAAAGAGAGTGTCAATCGCACGCCCTTGAAGGGCCTTTTTTTGTGTAAATGGTAGTAAGGGAGGAAATTTTGGGATGGTAATATTAAGAAAATGGCTGCTTACGTCGTTAATGGCAGTTACACTTGTATTTGTTTCTTTTGCGAATACGGTACATATTACGTTTGCTGAAGGAAATACAGCAAAACTTGCAATTATTGGCGAATCACAAAAGGGTATTATGTTATGTCCGAAAGAAGAGCAAATTGAAGATGGGGAAACAGCTTTAAGTTTGCTACAAAAAGTCATGGGGGACAAAGTAACATCTGAAACAATGTCGTTTGGAACATATGTAAAAGGCATTGATGGCTTAATGGCTGGGGACACAAGCGGTTGGATGTACGATGTAAATGATAAATCTGCAGAAGTTGGAGCAGATAGTTATAAATTAGAGTCTGGAGACGTTGTTGTATTCCGTTTCGTTTCAGACTGGAGCAATATGAGCCAAGAAACATTGAAAGAAACGTTAGATAAGATTGGAACTTGTAAAATAGAAGATCCTAACGGTGGCAAAACTGACGAAACAAAACCAGAAGGTCAAGATGGTAAAACACCAGATGGGAACAAATCAGAAGGTCAAGATGGTAAAACACCAGATGGGAACAAACCAGAAGGTCAAGATGGTAAAACACCAGATGGGAACAAACCAGAAGGTCAAGATGGTAAAACACCAGATGGGAATAAACCAGAAGGTCAAGACGGTAAAACGCCAGGTGGAACAACAGAACAACCAAAGCAAGAGAACATTCGAGTTGCAGCAACACAAGTAAACGAAGCAATTTCTAAAACGTCTGAAAAGATGTTACAAGATGGAATTGAAAGTGATTGGGTAGCATTAGGCCTTTCTCGTTCTGGAAAGAATATACCAATTGAGGCGCAATTAAATTATGTTAAGGCAGTAACAGAAAAAGTGGAAAAGCGTATTAATCGTTTTTCAGCAACAGATTTAGCTAGAACGATTATTATGATGAATGCAATGAATGCAGACCCTAAAAAGGTAGGCGGACATAACTTAGTTCAAAAATTGTATGAATCAGATAAGGTGAATTCTGTTACAGGTTATACATTTGCTTTACTTGCATTTGATACGAAGAAATATGAGATTCCAGTTGAATCAAAATGGAATCGAGTTGCTTTAGTAGAAGCGCTTTTAAACACTCAGCATACGGATGGTGGCTGGACTTATGATAGTGCAGGTAGTAAAGATAGTGCAAGTAACGTTGATGTAACAGGTATGGTTTTATCAGCATTAGCTCCTTATCAAGATCGACCAGATGTGAAACCAGCTGTACAAAAAGCTGTTGCGTATTTATATAACGAACAACTAAAAAATGGCGGTTTTTCTGCTGATGGAAAAGAAAATTCGAATAGTACTGCGCAAGCGATTATTGGATTATCACTTGTTAAAGATATAGATCAAAATCGCCTTCATAAGGCAGTGCAAAGTCTGCTGTCATATCAGCTTCCAAATGGTGAATTCAAATGGTTACCAAGTGATCAAAACGGTAGTGGAATGGCTACAGAGCAAGCTCTTTTAGCGTTGCTTCAATTTAAAGATATCGGTAAGTCTATTTATGCTTGGTCTAATGTAGTCGTTGATGAAGTAATTAAGCCGAAACCGATTGAAGAGCCAGAAAAGGTAGTCGAACCGGAAAATAATGTAGTAGATAAAGAAGTTACAGAAGAACAAAAACAAGTACAACAAGAAACAAAAGATGAAACTGTAAAAGTTGTTGTAGATAACGAACCGGTTAAAAATAAAAAATCCGGAAACGGTAGCAGGCTACCAAAAACAGGAGCATCTTCTCATAGTGCAGCTACAGAAGTAGGTATGGGTGTATTATGTATTGCTTCTGCATATGTATTATGGAGACGTAAAGCAGCTTAACAAAAATTAGGAGCAATGATTTGCTCCTAATTTTTATATGAAAGGTGAGAGAGAACATGAGTAAGATGAAGTGGTTCATTTCTTTAATGCTTTCGCTCGGGCTACTTGCTGGATGTGAAGAGGCAGCTGTAAAGCCTGAGAAGAAAATAGAACCAAAACAAGAAGAGGTAGCAAAACAAGAAAAACCGAAACCGGAAGAGAAACAAGCTGAACCGGAGCCGAAGCAGCAAGAAGAGCAGAAAGAGAAACAAGAACAAAAAGTAGAAGAGAAGCCGAAAGAGGAACAGCCACAGGAACAGCCTGAAGTAAAGAAAGAAGAGAAACCTCAGGAACAACTTGCCGCTACTAAACAACCAGAACAGCAAAAAGCACAAGAAGAGAAACAACAGCAACCGAAAGCACAAGAAGTAAAAGAAGAAGCGAAGGTTGTTAATCAGCCGAAAGAAACGCCAAAGCAGGAGCAAAAAGTAGATCCAAATAAAGGGCAACAACAAGTAACTGTTCCGAATCCGCAAGAATCGAAACCAGAATCAAATACAATACAAAAACCAGAACCACAAGCAAAACAAGTCACTATCTCAGTAAAAGGTCATGAAGGATACTTATTAGGTGCGAAAAAGGTTGATGTACAAGAAGGCGATACTGTTTATAAAGTGTTGCAGAGTACAGGATTAGATGTTGATGCAAGTGGATCAAAAGATAGTATTTATGTAAAAGGTATTAATGATTTATATGAAAAAGGTGTTACTGCGACTAGTGGGTGGAAATATCGTGTGAACGGTGCATTTCCAAACCGTAGTGCTGGTGTAGTTACAGTAAAACCAGGAGATATAATTGAGTGGGTGTATGTATTAAAATAAGAAAGGCATTCGGTAAAGGACTATGAAAATAAGTTTTTCTTCTTTACATCCTTTTGTGAATTTTTTCTATTATATCGGGGTGATGATACTATGTATGATGTGTCTTCATCCTCTTTTTTTAATTGGAGCAATTATATTAATTGTTATTATAAATATAATGCAAGGGAATAGCGGAAAGATAAGAAAGATATTACCGAGCACAATCGTTTTCTTTTTTATGGTGATTTTATTTAATTCGTTATTCACACATAGAGGTCGAACTACGTTATTTTGGTTAGGTGATAGTCGTATTAAGCTTGAGGCGATTATGTTTGGACTAGTAATGGGATTATTATTAGTTGCGATTATGTTTACGTTTGCATCTTACAATGATATTATATCAAGTCATAAATTTTTATATTTGTTTTCAAGGATTTCACCGAAAGTTGCATTATTAACGATGATTACAGTGAGATTTGTTCCTTTGTTTATTAGACGGTTAAAGAAAATAACACTTGTCCAAAAAACGAAAGGTGTGCAGGTAGATTCAGGTTCAATTGTTGAACGAGTGAAAAATGGTATGCAGTTGCTGCAAGTATTATTAATTTGCTCGTTAGAAGATGCACTTCAAACGGCAGATTCAATGCAAGCTCGTGGATTTGGTGTAACGAAGCGCACGACATATATTCGATATAGAATGGAAAGACGCGATTGGTATATGCTCAGTTATTTAAGTATTCTATTTATAGCTGCTGTCATAGTGAGTAATTATGGCGGAGGTAAATTAATTATTTATCCGAAAGTCGAATCTATTCTATTTCAGCAATACGATGGAATGATGTTTGTACTATTTACGCTGTTTATTAGTTTACCAATTATAATGGAAGGAAGGGAATGGGTATGGTGGCGCATGCAGAAATAAATAATTTATCATTTGTATATGCTGATGAAGACGAAGAAGCGTTACAGCATATTTCTCTTTCTATTCAAAAAGGTGAGTTTATTACACTTGTTGGCGGATCGGGTTCTGGGAAGACGACTTTATTAAAACATTTTAAAAAGGAGTTACTTCCAATAGGTAAGCGTTCTGGATATACATATTATGACGGTTCTTTATTAGAAGATGTACCAGATTTATTATCGGCCCAAGAAATTGGGATGGTATTTCAAAATCCAGAAAATCAGATCGTTATGGATACAGTGATTCAAGAATTAGCATTTTCTTTAGAAAATATCGGATTACCATCACATATTATTCAAAAAAGAATAGCAGAGCTTATTAGTTTTTTAGGATTTCAAGATTTACTACATCAATCTGTTCATACGTTATCTGGTGGGCAAAAGCAACTTGTAAATTTAGCTGCGGTATTAGTTATGCAGCCGAAATTATTATTATTAGATGAACCGACAGCGCAGTTAGATCCGATTGCTGCGAAAGAGTTTTTAGGATTATTAAAACGTATAAATGAAGAACTTGGAATTACGATTATTTTAAGTGAACATCGTTTAGATGAAGTCATGCCACTTGCAACACGAGTTGTTTGTATGGATAACGGCCGAATTATTTATGATGGTAGCCCTAAAACGGTTATAGCGAAAATGTGGGAAGTAAAAAACTTCCGTCCATTCATTCCGCAAATTCCAAGATTGTTTTTAGAATGTAATGTGGAAGATATTCCCTTTACAGTGCGAGAAGCGCAAATGAAAATGAACGATTTTTCAGCGATATCATATGTGGATAAGCAAGAGAAGCGGAATGAAAAACAAGAAATAATTTTAAATGCAGACCATATTTCTTTTCAATATGAAAAAAATAGTCCACTTATTTTACGAGATTTAACAGTTGCGATTGAAAAAGGAAAATGGGTAGCTCTCGTTGGGAAAAATGGTACCGGGAAGTCTACACTGTTAACGATTTTAGCTGGATTGCAAAAAGCGAGAAGAGGGAAAGTAAAGTGGAATGGTAAAGTGATACATAAAATTGATTCGAACGAACGATTTAAAAGTATCGGGTATGTATCGCAACATCCGTATTATCATTTTACATTTGATACAGTGTGGGAAGAAATTTATGAACGTGCTCGTGAATTATATGGAGAACAAGGAAAAGAAATAGCAGAAGATATGTTGAAAAAGTTTTGGTTAGATTCACTTAAAGAGCGGCACCCACATGATTGTAGCGGGGGAGAGCAACAGTTACTTGCATTATGCACAGCTTTATTGTCAAAACCAAGTTTATTATTATTGGATGAACCGACGAAAGGGTTAGACCCAGGGAAGAAGGAAAGATTGGGAGAATTATTTCAACAGTTACAAAAAGAAGGAACAACAATTGTAATGGCAACGCATGATATTGAATTTGCAGCAAAGTATGTGAATCAGTGTATGATGTTATTTGATGGAAAAGTAATTATGAATGATGTACCGAAGGAATTTTTTAGTGATAATTTCTTCTACACGACATCTATTAACAGGTTTATTCGTAAGCAGTTACCGTATGCATTAACATGGGAGGATGTGTACGAAGCGTGTCCAAGCGATATATTGCTTTCATAATATTCATTTTTACTATTGTAATATGTACACTTCTTTTCACTACTCTTATCATGGACGGTTCTTACATGTTAAGTAGTATATTTTTACTATGTGTCATTATGTTGCCTTTCTATATTCGGTTTGAGAAAAAGGCGTTTGTTTCACGTGAAATTGTCATTGTAGCTGTTTTAGCAGCAATTGCGGCAGTTAGTCGTGTGCCATTTTCGCTTTTGCCAAGTGTACAACCGACATCTTTTGTTATCATTGTCTCTGCCATTGTTTTCGGGAGTGAGACGGGGTTTATGATTGGCGCAACAGCGGCCATTGTATCGAATATTTTTCTAGGACAAGGACCATGGACACCATGGCAAATGTTCGCCTGGGGAATGATAGGCTTTATAGCAGGGGTACTCCGCAATACATTTTTAATGAAAAAGCTATGGGGAAGAATATTATACGGATTTATCGTTGGATTTATGTTTGGCTGGATTATGAATTTGTGGGGACTCCTCGGATTTATGCAAGAAGCAACATGGGAAACGGTTCTTGCGTACTATGTCGCAAGTTTTTACTTTGATCTTAGTCATGCGATTTCCAATGTTATTTTTCTCATGTTATTTAGTTCTTCATGGATTACTATTCTTACAAGATTTAAAAAGAAATATGGTATTTTAGATAAGCATAAGGTGATGTAGAAAAGCATACTAATGTAAGGTAGGGTCGCGACTTACATATTCGTTTGCCTCTTTCATGCTTCTTACAATTGTAAGGAGCATTTTTTTGTCAAAAAATAGATTCAATATGCATCCGTTATTATATGAAATTATTTGTATAATAGTAGGTGAGAATTATTTTCAAGAGGGAGGTGTATAGGTAATGAAGTTAGTTATTCCGAAGCAACATGGGGCATGGGCTATGCTTGTTATACCATTTCTATTAAGTATTGTACTTGGGAAACCTACTTTATATCATATTCCATTGTTTTTAGCTTGGTTTTTTATTTATTTAGCTACGTATCCATTTCTCATGTACATAAAGCAAAGAAGAAAAAAAGAGTTTTTACACGCTGCAATTGTTTATTTTATTATTGCGTTCGTATTTGGGATGATTTCTTTATTATATGAATGGCGAATTCTTTTATTCGTAGTAATAATGATTCCATTGTTTATTGTAAATATATATTACGCTCGTCAAAAAAATGAAAGAGCATTACTAAATGACGTTTGTGCAATCATTGTTTTTTGTATAGGTGGTTTAATGAGTTACTATTTTTCGATGAAAACAATTGATGGAATAGCGTTATGGATTGTGATTATTTCTTTTTTATATTTTTTGGGTAGTACATTTTACGTAAAAACAATGATACGTGAAAAGAATAATCCTATATATCGCGTCGTATCTTGGACATATCATATTACTTTAACCATTGTATTATTGGTTGTAAATCCATGGCTTTCTCTTGTTTTTATACCGAGCTTAGTTCGGGCAATTATATTGTATGGTAAGAAAATAACAATTTTAAAAGTTGGAGTGTTAGAAATCGCTAATTCCGTATATTTTTTAATTGTGACGGCAATACTGTTACCGTATGCCATTTGAAATGATTCCCATCTACGTTTGAGATGGGGATTATTTATTCTTGTTCTAAAATATGAACCGTATAATCGCATCTTTGTAAAGCTTGCTCTACGATTTGAAGCGATTGCTCAATGCGTTCTCGATTACTATCTTTTTCAACGGTTTTTAACGCATCTTCTAAACAATGCTTTGCTTCCTGTAAAGAATGAAATGAATCTTGGACGTATCCACGGGCATTTTTTTGCATCATATATTCCTCCTTTTGAACATATACTTGTAGTATGAACACGAAAAAAGAAAATATAACTTATTATATTTGTTTGACAATTACAAAAAAGATCGGTATAGTAAGATTTAAAGTGAATATTTTCTTATCCAGAGAGGTGGAGGGACTGGCCCGATGAAACCCAGCAACCGCGATGCAGGTGCTAATTCCAGCAGAACATATTTGTTCTGGGAGATAAGACGAAGATATAAACGTAACTTCTTCTTATCGGAGAGGTTTTTTTATTATAAAAAAACCGATTACGAAAACATAAAATAAGAAGAAAGGGGTTGCAATTGCACTGTGACACTCGAAAAATACGTAAAACTGCGTAATGCAGTATATGAATATATGATGGAACAAGATAAGCCAATCTCACTATTAGATATTCAAGAACATATCGTTTCGCATCATGAAGGAAAATTCACGAAAAAAATGTTACACCAATTTTATTTATCAAGACTATTAGATGAACTGAAACTGGATGGGAAAATTACTTTAGCTGATGATGAATATCTCTATGCTGAAAAAGGGGTATTTTATCAGGTGAGAAAAGGGAGCTAAGCTCTCTTTTTTATGTCATGATTTAACTGGAAATTGAAAGAAGTATGTAGAGTAAAAGACTGCTAAAGCAGCCTGATACAAGGGAATGGTGTTGAGTGTGTAGTGTCAAAAGTTGAATGTGCCTGAAAGAGGCACTTCATATCGGCTACAAACGAAAAGAGACACCTTCGCCGAGTAGGTGTCAGTTGTTTTGCCAAATAGACTTGCTACTTGACAAGTAATAGAATAACATGCAGAATCTTGGAAGTCAAAAGGGAATTTAAGGAAGGTGTTTTATATGTACGCTTATTTATTAGCAGAGATAAGGAAATGGATTCCGAAGTACATTATAGATAGAGGATATGAATATTATGAAGAAGGACATGTAGAAGATGTTGAAATACATAGCAACAAAGTATTTGCTTTTGTAACTGGGAATGCAAGGAACTATGAAGTGAGTATTGATCTTGAAGATTTTACAAAAAGTAGCTGTGAATGTCCTTATGAAAATTATTGTAAACATATGGCGGCGGTTGTTTATGAAATTCAAAGTACCGGTGAGAGTAAAGTTGAAGAGCAGCTAAATAATCTAGGAAAAGAAGAGTTAATGGTAGTATTAAGACGCTTGTTACAAAGCTCTAAAAATGTACAAATAGTAGAGAAGATGTTAAAGAAAGGGAAGCTTTAACTTTAGAAGGGGGGTGTAGCAAATGTATTAATTATATACGCCCATCCTAATCCCTCAAGTTTTAATGCAGCGATTTTACAACATGTACAAAAAGGACTCCAAGAAACAAATCATTCTGTGATATTGATTGATTTATATAAGGGGAAATTTAATCCAGTACTTATTTTTAATGAAGGGAAGAAAAGACGTGATTTACTATATGAAAAAGAGACGGAGAAATATAGAACATTAATCAAAGAGGTTGATACCCTACGTGAAAAATGGCTTTTACAAATCGAAGAAGAGGTTCGTAAATTATGAATGAAATTGATCGTATTATGAAGTGTTGCAATTATGATGACGAACTATTTCGTATGTATATCGTTTGTTTACTTCAATTGAAGCAATGTAGTGAAAAGTTTAAAAAAGTGCGGCAAGAATTAAGAACGGATTATTTAATAAAAGGCATTTGTGAGCGGGAGATTGATGGGATAATAAAGGGAAGTAAAGGGTACGAGAAATATTATGTACCAAAAGTATTACAGTGGGATTTTTTGAGAAGAAACCCTTTCATCATTGAACATATTTGTGAGGAATTGTTTGCATACAAACGAATAAACCTTTCAACTGAAACGTGGATAATGGTAATTGCATGTATAGAAAATGAATGAAATATACAGTATTTATTGTGTAAAAAAGTTAGTATAAGACTAGCTTTTTAGATTGGTTATAATTGTAAAACATAATAATGATTACGCCTGCATAAAGTAAATGGATGACACAAAACCCCATAATATCTTGAGCACCTAATCCAGCAATCGCTAATGCGAGCAACGCGCCATGCCTATTAAGCTAATATTAAGTAAACTTCCATTTAGAAAAAAGAAACAATCTCGCCTAAAATTGACTTTGCATAAGCTTAGCTTGATAGCGATAGAGCAGTACCACATGGCCATCAAGATGAAATTTTGAGATACATTCATTGCTCCAAAAGTAATTGAAGGAAAAAACGGTACGTTAGAAAACAATGAAATCATTGCTGATGAATCTATCAAAGAAAAAGGGATCAAACTTGGAGATGAACTAGTAGATCCTATTTCTAAAAAGGCTTTCAAAGTTGTCGGATTTACACAAAATCAAATGTTTAGTCATTCACCTGTTGTTCATATGAATGAAAATGTATGGGACAGCATTGCACTGCCACATCAAAAAGATTACAGTGTAATCGCTCTAAATACTGATAAAAAAATCGATAATGCAAAAGTTGTTGATAAAAAAGAAGTACTACAAAGTATTCCGGGTTATAAAGAAGAACAGGGAACATTAACGATGATTATTGCGTTTTTACTTGTAATTTCAGCATTATTAATTGGTGTTTTCTTCTATGTCATTACATTACAAAAAACACATCAGTTAGGTGTATTAAAAGCAATTGGAACGAAAAACTCGTATTTAGCAAATACTCTAGTTGTACAGTCTATAGTCTTATCTGGTGTTGCTCTTATCATCGGTATTGGTTTAATCTTTGCTGTCGAAGCTGTTTTACCAGCTAGTATGCCATTCTTATTAACAACAACAACAATCGTACAATATGCGGGTATCTTTATCTTAATTAGTATATTTGGGACACTAATTTCTCTGTATCAAGTATTGAAAGTAGATGCATTAGAAGCAATCGGAGGTGGCATGTAATGGTAGCAGAATTAAAATGGGACATCCCATCGTCATTATTAAAATTGAATCAAGTAAGTAAAGTATATGGAAAAGGAGAAACAGAAGTAACAGCTTTACACCCAATTACATTAGATGTAAAAGAAGGCGAATTTATCGGTATTGTTGGTCCATCTGGCTCTGGGAAAAGTACATTGCTTTCCATTGCAGGTGCACTTTTATCTCCTTCAAAAGGAAATATTTATGTTTCTGGTCAAGATATAACAAGTTTATCAGAAAAAGAGATGACCGATATTCGTTTAAGAAAAATTGGATTTATATTTCAATTTGCAAATCTCGTACCTTTCTTAACAGTGAAAGAGCAACTCTTATATATCGCTAAGTTAAAGGGAGAAGATAAAAAAGAAGCTGGCAAATTTGCAGAACAATTATTGAAAACTTTTGGATTATCCCATCGAATGAATCATTATCCAAACCAACTTTCAGGTGGTGAAAAACAACGTGTAGCCATCGCTCGTGCATTTATGAATAATCCAGATTTAATTTTAGCTGATGAACCTACTGCTAGTCTTGACTCAAAACGTGCTAGAGAAGTAGTTGACTTAATGAAAGATGAAGTTAAGAAAAATAAAAAAGCAGCGATTATGATTACACACGATGAAAAAATGCTTGACGTATGTGATCGAATTTTAACACTTCGCGATGGAAAATTACTACGGGAAAACGAAGTGTAAAAACACGTGTACAATAATAGTGACTTTTAAAAAACTTTCTTATCTTCTATTTGACTAGGGGGATAAGAGAGTTTTCTTTAATTAACAGCACATTTTAAATTTTTTGTTTATATTACAATTAAATTTAAATATAATAATTTAGCGAAATATCCATGTAATATTGTGTTCATATTCTATTCATAATTCTCATGTAACATGCTTTATATAAAGCATGTTACATGAGAATTATGAACGTGTTAGCATCTGCTATTACATTTATTACAGCTGCACTCATTTTTTATACAATCGGAGTATGGAGTGAAAAATTTCAAAAGACATTAAAATTGTGGCATGTCATTATTTTCTGGCTTGGATTAGCATGTGATACGATTGGGACCACATTAATGGAGAAAATGGCAGAAGCAGGATCCCTATTCAGCTTCCATGGAATAACAGGCTTATCGGCAATTTTACTTATGCTATTTCATGCTGTTTGGGCAACAATTGTGTTAATAAAAAAAGATACAAAAATGATGACAACATTCCACACACTAAGTGTTATCGTATGGTTCATTTGGCTAATTCCATATATTTCTGGACTTATATACGGAATGACAAATAGCTTTTAATGAGCCTATAAATCAACATTGCTAAAACTACCTTAGGAGGTATATGATGAAAAAGTTATATAATGCATCGTTCACATATTTAATTATCGGTTTACTATCAGGTATATTTGCAAGAGAATATGCAAAAGTACAAGGAATTCAAGGCACTACTCTTCTGAACCTTTTGCACAAACATGTACTAGTTCTTGGATTTTTATTCTTTTTAATTGCCTTAGCCTTATCAAAATCATTTGCATTCCATGAAGCAAAAAGTTTTAACATGTGGTTTATCGTCTATAATGTAGGATTGATTTTAACAGTTTCTTCAATGGCGGCCCGCGGACTTCTTCAAATCAATGGAACTGATTTTAAAGGATTAAGTCATATTGCAGGAATGTCTCATTCTATCATCGGTGCCGGTCTCGTTTGGTTTATGATTCTATTAAAGAAATCATACAAAGGATAAAAGGAGGTCAAATATGAGCTTAGCTGTTCTATCAAGTATTATTGCTCTTTGTATGGCTGTTGGAATGATGTTTCTACGCTTAAAATCAGCAAAGAAACCTGTAACACTTAAAAAAATTATACTCCCACCAATTTTTATGAGTACGGGAGCTTCTATGTACTTCTTACCAGAATTTCGATTAACAACAACAGAAATTCTAGAAGCAGTTATCGTTGGTTTATTTTTCTCTATTTTTCTTATTAAAACGTCAAAATTTGAAATGCGTGGAAAAGACATCTATTTAATACCTTCTAAAGCATTTATAGTTATTTTAGTCGGTTTACTTGTTGTTCGCATTGCTTTTAAATCATATTTAAGTCAATCAATTGATTTAGGACAATTAAGCGGTATGTTCTTCTTACTCGCTTTTGCGATGATCGTCTCTTGGAGAATTGGAATGTACCGTTCATTTATAAAATTGCAGCGGGAAATGCAGTTTGTAGACAAAAGCCTTTAATGGGAAAAAACACATCTCTAAATAACCTGATCCTGGTACAATATCGGACTCAGGTTATTTATTTTAATGTATAGAGGGGCTTCACGCATACTTCCTATACTCATCATAAGAAAACACAATACCCCTATTCTCCACAACTGATTCTATATATGCATTATGTTGCCCAAAAGCTGATGCATGTATAGCCATACTTTCTCTAAATACTTCAAATCAAATGATCTTAATTAATATGCTTACTTTTATAACATTTTGAGAACATTACTTAGAAAGACTAGGTTTTATCATTTCGTACTAAAGTAATGAAAAATATAAATGAGGCCTAATAAGCCGATATATATCGTAACTAAAATACTATTTTCGATTTTTTCAGCAAACGTTTGTTGATGTACTTCTTGAGCAGCCGCCTCCTCTTGAAATACACTTGGACCCACTGTAATTGTATGATTTGCATCTGGTGCATCGCTCTATTAATGAGTGGCATCGTACTGAGGAAGACAATGACGGGTACGATCGCATACGGAGATAATAAAGTTTCTGTTATCGGAATTGCTACTTTAATACTACCAGCCGTTGTTTTTAGTAACGTTTCGCCTCCCGATGCGAGTGTGAGAGGGATAGAAGTAGAAAGATCTGCATGCCATATAAGAAAGCCAGAGTAGGAAGAAGCAATTGCGAGTCGATAATCGAGCCCTTTTAAATATCTTGCAACCTCTTTTGCATATAGAACAGAGACAACGATACCGAATCCCCAGTTAATATACGCGCCTCATAAACTGATGATAGAAATAGCAATAATACCTTGCCCACTCGTTTTAGGTAGTTGCGCAGCTGTTGTTAGTCCTTTGCGGATGAGGGGAGCGTTTGTGCTAAAGCAGATCCTGTAACAAGTACGAGTGCCATTTGCATAGAAAAGGCTAAAAGTCCCTAAATGCCATTTCCCCAATGGGCAATCATTTCTACTGGAGATTGTTGCGTTGCAAACATACCGAAGAAGATGACGAAAACAGTCAATAAGCAAGATAAAATAAGGAGATCTGGTAAAAAACGTTGCACAAGGGCGACGCAACCATTTGTAAATGAACGAAACAAAATAAATCAACCTTCTTGCATATATATGTTGATTGCAATGTTCGAGACAACCTTAACAATAACTTTTAATAGATTTAAGATTCTGAATTTTATAGTTAGAGAAAATCTTTCACTCCTGTGAAAGATTTTCTAAATGTTTTGCGATATCAACATACATATTTGAATAAATAGAATGTATCTCATTGCTCGGAGCGGCATTAGATGAGAAATGTACAATGACCATATTCGCTTTCGGATCTATATAAAGAGATTGACCATAACTTCCTAACACTTCAAAAGCACCTTGTTCATTATGCGGAATCCACCATTGATTATGATAAGAAATAGAAGCGCCCTGTCCAATAGCAAGCTCACCTTCTTGTACATTTTCTACACTTTCTGCAATAGAGGCAGGGATAACTTGCTTTCCTTTATATTGACCGTTATTTAAAAGTAATTGACCAAAGCGTGCCATGTCTCTCGCAGTTGCATTTAAACCGGCACTAGCTTGTTCGATCTTTGTCTCATCTGTTACGTAATAAGCGTTTTCTTCCATACCAATTTGTGACCAAATTCGTTCACTTACATTTTCAGCTAATGATTTTCCCGTAATAGTTCGAATAATCCAAGCAAGTGTTTCGGTTGAACCGTTATTATAAGAAAAAGATGAACCTGGTGATGCAGTTTCTTCAGCCTCTCGTAACATATCATAAATTTTCATAGGGCCATCATAATTTTTGCCCCGTGGAAGGATATTGCTAGCTAAATAAAGCTGTGCATCTTGGTTTTCTAATCCTGGTTGCATATATCCGTGTGTAGGGTATTCAACGGATACTTGCATATCCATTAGTTGCTGAATTGTCGCTTCTCCAAATGGTGTATTACGTAATTCTTTTATGTAAGTTTCAGCAGTTTTATTTACATCAATACGCTTTTCTTCAGTTAAAGATTGTATAAGTGCACCGGTAAATACTTTAGCTAAAGACGCCATTCCGTGCGGCTCATTTTGTTTATACCCGTTGAAATATTGCTCATAAACAAGCTTTCCATTATGCACAACGACAAATGCATCTGTTTTATTTTGATCTAATAGTTTTTTTAAAGGAATCGTATTTCCATACCCGCGTTTAACAGAGAAATCATCTAAGTTTTGTAACGCAGTCGGGAAGGGAGTTATTTGTATTGGATTGTTTTTCACTTCGTTAATTAACGTGAATTCTTTCATATGTGTATAGGACCAACGTAAGTAAGGGTCGTTTAACCAATTTTCTTTCGTCACGTTTTCTTTAGATGGAGCTGTTTTATTGTGTTTGAAAAAAGTAAAACCAAGCCCTGTAATTACGAATAATAATGTCAGCATAAGTAATAGCAGGGGAGATTTCTTAAAATTCATGTAAGTACCTCCTTTATTTCTAATGTAAGTATACGCTCGTCTGTAGAGAAATACAAAATAAGGAAAGTAAACAGAGAAGTTTACTTTCCTTATTGATATTAAGCAGATATTTGTCCGTCTGTCTGTTGCTTCTTGAATTTTTGTTTTCTGCCATGTAATCCATAATAAAGAAGTAAAGTAAATGCAACGATAATAGCTGCAATAAAATACATATTATGATAACTGGATCTTGCAGCGACGATACCTAAAATGAAAGAGCCAAATCCGATACCACTATCAAAGAATGAAAAATAAGTAGCAGTTGCTGAACCACGTCGATGGTTTGGGGCTGCAGAAATAGCGATTGTTTGGAAACTTGGAATTAAAGTTCCATATCCTAAACCGATTAAAACTCCTGCACCGAGGAACCAAGGTGAAGTTTGCGCTTGACTTAAAATAAACATCCCAATTGTAAAGATAATAATAGATGGATAGACAAGTATATTTTCACCGAAACGATCAAATATTTTTCCTGTAAATGGACGAGAAAGCACAACAACAAGTGCATATACAATAAAGAAGTAACTTGCGATATCTTCTAAACCAAGCTCTTTTGCATAAATAGGTATAAAGGATAAAATACCACTATAAGAAAACGCTAGAACAAATCCTGTAAGAGCAATCGGAATAGAAGATGGTTCAAGTAAGTCTTTCCATTTCATTCTTTCTTGTTTTTGTTTATTTACTGGTTTTTCATGTGGAATATTTACAAATAAGCCTAATAAAAATGCCAATAATGAAAAGATAGAACATACTATAAATAGTACAGTAAATGAAAAATGAGAAATAATTGTTAAACCTAAAAAAGGACCGATTACCATCGGTAAACTCATAAATACACCGAAATAAGCAAGTGCTTCACCACGGCGATGCGACGGAGCAACATCTGTTACAATTGTTCCTGTAGCTGTCGTTGCCATTCCAAATCCAATACCGTGTAAGAAACGAAGAGCAAGCAATAAAAATAAACTTTGTGCTCCGAAATACATAACAGTAGCGGCTAAAAATAGTGAAAGAGAAATAAATAATATTTTTTTTCTACCTAAATCATCAAGCCATTTTCCTGTGAATGGTCTACATAAAACAGAAGAAATAAGGAAAACGGTTGCCACTAAACCAATCTCTTCTGGTCTTCCTTTTAAGCCGTCTATGACATAGACAGGCAGGGTAGTCATAAGCATGTAAAACGTTAAAAAGAGAAAAAGACTACTAAAACAAGTTCCAAGGAAGTCTTTCGTCCAAAGTCTCTCACTTTGCATCGTCATCCCTCCAAATAATTAATCATTTAAATTTTTTATAACGGTTTGTAGTACTTCAAATGCATTGTGCAAATCGTCTTTATGAATGCCTTGCAAAGCTTTTTCCTCAAAAGCATCCACTTCTTCTTGCCATACTGGAATCATTTCTAGCGCTGTTTCCGATAAGGAAATGAGTTTTTCACGGCGATCTTTTCCTTCGGTTCGAATAATCCAGCCCATCGTTTCCATACGTGTTAGTGTGCGTGTCATTGTTGGTGATTCAACATTTAAGTATTGGCATAACTCAGTTTGGGTACAAGGGCCAGTTTGATTGATTCGGAAGATGACAGCCCATTGCGCACTAAATAAGCCTGTTGGTGAAACACGTTCATTAAATTTTTTTGTAAACTTTCGAGAAGTTTGACTGACAATGTGAAAAAAATGCTGTTTTTCGTCCATTAGTTTAATCCTTTCAAATTAGTTACCTAGCTAACTATATACCTTTTTATTAGAATTGTCTAGTGATAGACATGTTGTTTTATGTTAAAAAATCGTATAGATTTTATATTGAGAACGTACATTCTAAATGGTATGCTGAAATTAAGTAGAGAATTTTCTTTCTATTGAAAAGAATGGGGGAAACTTGTGATGATTAAGCCTGCAACAATGGAGTTTGTTTCATTATCAAATGGAGAAACGATCGCATATCAAGAGGTTGGAAGGCAAAATAAAGAAATACTTGTACTCATTCATGGAAATATGACATCTTCCCAACATTGGGATTTAGTTATTGAGAAGTTACAAGATCGATACCATATTTATGCTATGGATTTAAGAGGTTTTGGACAATCAACTTATCATAAGTCGATAGATTCGTTGCAAGACTTTGTAGAGGATATAAAACTATTTATAGATGAATTACAATTAGAGAAATTTTCATTAATGGGGTGGTCAATGGGCGGGGGGGTTGCGATGGAATTTACTGCAACTCATCCGAAACTTGTAGAGAAAGTAATTTTAGTAGAATCAGTTGGGATGAAAGGATATCCAATTTTCAAAAAGGATATTAATGGGCAACCAATTGTATCAAGCTTACTAAAAACGAAAGAAGAGATTGCACAAGATCCAGTACAAATTGCCCCGGTTCTAGACGCAATAAAAAACATGAATAAACTATACTATCGTACAATCTGGAATCTTTTAATTTATACTCATAATCAACCAGAACCAGAGCGTTACGAAAAATATTTAGATGATATGTTAACGCAGCGTAATTTTGTTGACGTAAACTACTCTTTAATTACATTTAATATTTCAGATGAACATAATGGAGTTGTGCAAGGGAATGGACACATCCATCGCCTTCAAGTACCAACACTTGTTGTACAAGGTGATCGTGATTATGTAGTTCCGCAAGTAGTTGGAGAGGAATTAGCAAAAAACCTTCCGAATGCGAAGTTAGTCATATTAGAAGATTGCGGACATTCTCCGTTTATTGATTGTTTAGATGAATTCATTGGGCATGTAACAAAGTGGTTAGATAGTAAATAATTCATCCCAAAATATATAAATGCTGCATATGCTATATCATTTGTATGTAAAGGGGGATTAGTAATGGTTTTAAGAATGCATAAACCGTCATTCGTTGTTCATTCTCCGTACAATGAACATATGTATACAAAAGTTTTTATTCAGCCTCTGTATATGCAAGTATTCACACCAGTTGTAGCCACGTATTCACAAGTGCATCCAGAACAAGCACCAGTGCAGCCATTTTTATATGGTCATTCATTTTATGAAATCCCATATTTTAAAAACTTTTATCATAATGTAAAAGCACAAGTTTGGGATGGATAAGAAGTTAAAAGATTACTCTTTTAACTTCTTTTTTTGTTGCTAATATTCGTACACGCATCTTAAAAACAGTTTATAATGAAAATTGGTGAGCATGAAAGGGAGAGGGAAGAGAATGTCAATACGGTTTACATTTTGGATTATGGTCGGTATTGTTGCGATTTCTGGATTGTCGCAAGGGATGCTTTTACCTGCAATCGCAATGATTTTTGAACAAGAAGGGGTTCGTTCAAGTTATAACGGTATTCATGCGACGGCATTATACATTGGAATTTTATTTATTTCACCGTGGTTAGAAAAACCGATGCAACGATTTGGAATGAAGCCAATTATAGTAATTGGTGGTTGTCTCGTTATTATTTCATTATTCTTTTTCACACAAACATTTTCATTTTGGGCATGGTTTATTCTTAGGTTTTTAGTTGGAGTAGGAGATCATATGCTTCATGTCGGGACACAAACATGGATTACAACAACATCTGATCCGAGTAAGATAGGTAGGCAAGTATCTATATACGGTGTGTTCTTTGGAATTGGCTTTGCAGTTGGTCCATATTTAGCGAGCACTGTACAGTACGGTCTTGCAACGCCGTTTATCATATCTACTATACTTTGTTTAATCGGATGGCTCTTATTACTACCAACGAAAAATGCATTTCCAGAACAAGATGAGGCAGGATCAAAAAATGAATCATCATTTTCTCGTTATAAGCAAGTCATTGGATTAGCGTGGATTGCGCTTATTGGTCCTCTTGCGTATGGTGTACTTGAGGCAATGTTAAATAGTAATTTACCAGTGTATGCACTTCGGAAAGGATGGTCTGTTGCTGATGTCTCCTTTTTACTACCTGCATTTGCAATCGGAGGAATTATTACGCAAATTCCGCTCGGTATATTAAGTGATAGGTACGGAAGAGATCGTATTTTAACGTGGACATTCAGCATAAGTACAATTATTTTCTTATTTGCTGCAGTATTTGATCAATATTACTGGATCGTATTTGGATGTATGCTTTTAGCAGGTATGGTAATTGGATCGTGCTTCTCTTTAGGTCTTGGATTTATGACAGACTTATTGCCGAGACACTTATTACCAGCTGGGAATATATTGTCGGGAATCGCCTTTAGTATAGGTAGTATTATGGGACCTGTATTAGGAGGTATATTTATAGAAAAAATACAGTATACAAGCTTTTTTATAGCGGTTATGATTATAATGGGAATTCTTGCACTGTTATATATCATGTATATGAAAAGTCAATTTGCATCAAGAAAAATAGAAAGTAGGTTAGGGCATGACAAAACAACCTAATAAGAAAAAATTTGAAGTACTAGAAAACGAAACCATAACAGACTGTTTAGCACGTATGGAAAAAGAGGCATATGCGCCTTCTCGTCGTATGGAAGAGCCCATCTTTCATGAAGTGAAGAAAGATGGGAAAACAGTAGTTGAACCGTGCGGAAGAAAAATTGTTTTTGAGGGGAAATTGAAGTAAAGAGGGGCTATATAAATAACGGATTCTCTTTTTTTGATACAAAATAATCCATCCAATTCGTATACGAGTTGGATGGATTATTTTCGTTAGTTCCCTACAATTTATTGTAGAGAACTTAGACTTTTTTTAGCATTCCATTAAAACGCCCTATAGTTTAATGACTTGAGTTACTGATTATATCTTCAATCATTCACTTTGAACTACATAGATATAGTTTTTGTTGTAACTGTTTGTTGAAATGCCTTATCATGTTCAACAATAACCATTGTGGGATTAAATTGTTGAATAAGCTCTTCAATCTGTATGCGCGAATAAATATCAATAAAATTTAATGGTTCATCCCATATATATAAATGAGCTTTTTCACATAAACTTTTAGCGATAAGCAGCTTTTTCTTTTGTCCACCAGAATAATGAGATATATCTTTCTCAAATTGAATTCGGTCAAAATCCATCTTACGTAGGATGGATTTAAATAACGGCTCATCAATCCCGTGCTCTTCAATAAAGTCCGATAACGACCCTTTTAAATGAGAAGTATCTTGTTGGACATAGGAAATAATGAGCCCTGAACCTAAATTAACTGAGCCTGTATGCTGTATCAGATGTCCTAGAATTAGTTTTAGGATACTACTTTTCCCGCTCCCATTTTTTCCATCAAGTACAATTCGGTCACTTTGTTCAACTATGAAGCTAATTGGCTCATTCACTATTTGGTCATCATACTTAACAGATACATCAGCTAAAACAATCAATTCATTTGAGTGAAATTTCAATTGTTCTAATTTTAATGACTCAGTTTTCTCCACATTTTTTAGTAATTTTGACTTTTCTTCAATCGCCTTTTGTTGCCTTGCTTCAAGATTCTTCGCTTTCTTCATCATCTTGGCAGCTTTATGTCCTACAAACCCCTTATCTAACTTAGATCCTGAATTCCTTGTTCCATTTTTGGAAGCTTCCACTTGATGAGACCAACTTGCTGAACGCTTGGAAGACTGTTTTAATCTCCCTATGTCTTTTTGTAGACGCTCATTTGTAGCCTCTTCGTGTTCTTGCTGTCTATCAAAATTTAACTTCCAAGAAGAATAGTTACCACTTTGAACTTCAATGTTTGCTCTATTTATAGATAAGATATGGTCAACGCATCCGTCTAAAAAGATTCTGTCATGTGAAATTAAAATAAATCCTTTTTTCTTCCTTAAATAATCAGAGACCATCTTTCGTGCATCAGTATCTAGATGATTTGTTGGCTCATCAATTAATAGAAATTGACCTTCATTCAAAAACAGTGCAGCAAGCAACACCTTTGTTTGTTCTCCATTTGATAATGTTTTAAATGGTCGGTACATGACCTCGGCATCAACATTTAAATAGGATATTTCACGAAGAAATTCCCAATCTTCTGCTTGGGGACAAATTTCTTCAAGGATTTCATGAGTAAACTTGTTCTTATCTGAAACTGGGTAAGGGAAATAATTAAATTCTACCGAAGAAGTGATTTTCCCACTATACTCATAATTCCCTAATAATAAATTAAAGAATGTCGTTTTACCTCGTCCGTTTCTACCGATAAATCCTAGTTTCCAATCCGTATCTATTTGAAAGTTTACACCTTCAAAAATATTATCAAAGCTACCTGGATATGAAAAAGTTAAGTCTTGAACTTTTATCATTGACATAATAATTCCTCCTTTATATATCGAAACTTTTCATATAAAGTCGGAATATCCATCAATTTTTTAATTTCTCCATATAAGTTTGATGGATACTAACGACTTATATAGAGCATTACATGTGTAACAATAGTGTCTGAATTACTCATTTTTCTCTCTCCTTTATTTGTTGGGTTAAAGTTACGGATTAATAAATATCGACTTATCTATAAGAGAATAAAAAAACCTCCCAATTTGCAATTGGAAGGATTAGTCTTTCACTTATACTCAATAAGTCCTTATTAATCATCGGAATCATGATAAATAAAGCATGAACTGATTTGTAAAAAAATGGATAGACTAACCCTATATTTTGTAGTTTGAAGTTATTAATTTCAAATTAAAATATAGATTAGTTAATCATTATTCACCCATCAGTCCTCTCATAATTCTATTTTTAGAGTAACATTCTTTTTTATGGAATGCAATATCAGAATCTTCTTCACATAATCCAAACTCATTTAAAATTCTTCGATCAAAGAGATAAAGCATTGCATCATTTTTACAAACATCATGACTTAATTTCAAACTCACAACATATACATGCTTAATCTGTATGAATTATTTCACAAATCAGGATATTCAGCTGGACGTCGGGAAGGATACACCTAATAATGATTAGGGTGGTGTCGATGAATAAAATTGTTCGCCTTTTCCTATTGTTTGTTTTTTTTCAAATAACCACTGTAAATAACGTTCTTGCAAATTCAAATGATAAACCAAAACCTTTTGAACAAATCTATCCTGAAAATGGATATACAACTGTCGAAGAAGCTGTAAGGGAAGCTGAAAGACATTTCAAACAAGACTTACAACGGCCATTTAGAGTTCCTCCTATTGAATTCACACACTATTTTGGAAGATTTACTGATTTAGAAGGCGAAACGAATGATTCGTTTGAAGTCGAATGTATTAGTGATCAATCTCCTGAGAATCATTACAAAATTGATGTGCGACCTGTTAAGCATAAAATCCCAATAAGAGATACGCATGTTTTAGGTGTTTATAAGCTAAAAAATGACATTCAAGCTACATATATGAATATTTCTGGTTTTAATGTATTAGTTTTCGAGAAGGAGAATTAGCAGTATATGCTTAGTGTGGATAAAAGGGTTTATGACAAGGTGACACCAAAAGTATTAGTTGAAATAGCAAATTCAATTGATTACCCTTCAGAACACAAAAACTAATATGGATTGAAGGTTTAGGGAACTTTGTACGAAGATTGTAGAAGACATGTGTAATTAAGAATCAGATAGGAGATTAAATCTAATTTAGAATTATTAGATGGAAATAAAAACACTATATAAGCCCCTTATAAGCCCCTACCAAGTAATAAATCATTAAACAAAAACAAAACAAAAACAACTACAAGAACAAAAAATAAAACCGTCGTAGTAGTAGTAAAAAAAATTTTAAATTCGAATGCCAAAACCGTTTGCTCATTCCTACATTTATATTGAAGGATTGGAATTTTCCTATTTACTAATAAAGGGTGGAGGGAAAACATATGGCGGTGTATCGAAATATGCAGGTGAGCTTTTGGCAAGATGAATTTATTTTAGACTTAACGCCAGAAGAGCGTTATTTTTACATATATTTGTTAACTGGTACGAAAACGAAGCAATGTGGTATTTACATATTACCAAAGCGTTTGGCAGAGCTTGAAACTGGTTACAGTATGGAGACTGTTGAGAAGTTAGTGAACCGGTTTGTTGAATACGGGAAGATCTTATATGATGCGGAAACGAAGGAGTTATTTATTATAAATTGGCTAAGCTATAACCCTATTTTAAATACGAACATAGAAAAGTGCGTGTTACGGGAGCTGAAGACTGTGAAAAATAAAGAATTTGTACATATGTTTCTTAGAAGATGTTTGGAGGAAGAGTTGAATATTCCGTTATTACTAGAGTGTTTTGGCATGCCGGATGAAGAAGTTGAATTGATTTCCAAAAAAGTTCTTCAAGTTTGTGAAGATGATGAGGAAGAAGTAGAAAAAGTAGAAGCAGAAATAAATGAGGTGAATCCAAGTAGTAATGTGTTCATGTTTTATGAACAAAACTTCGGTAGTTTGTCGTCTTATGCTGCGGAGGAATTAAGTAAATGGGGAGGAGAATTACAAGAGGATTTCAATGAAGTAGAGGAAGCGACAGCGAAATTTAGGAAGAAGGAAACGTCTTTTGTGTGTGAGACTGAGAAGTTTTTAGTTGAATATGAAGAGTGGGAGAGGAATGTACCTTGCACGGAAGAGATATTGAGTTTGCATGATCCTTAGTGACGGATAAGTAATGAGAAGTATGAATCCTAGCTTCATTACTTTGATAGGATTCATGATTTTAAAGTGTCGTGAAGTTTTATTCTCACTTTCTTAAAGGTTCTTTCACAGTAGGAGCGAATAAATTGGAAAGGGGGGCGAAGGTGAATGGAAGTCGTTGTAAAGCAGAGACCGAAAAGAAGTAAGAAGAAAAAAATTCTTATTTGGTCTAGTAGTATTGTTCTTTTTTTGTTTATTTGTGTTGCGATTTTTTTGAACGTATTTACGATGAAATCCATGCCAAAGATAGAGGGAACAATAAAACTAGACGGTTTACAACATTCAGTTACGGTAAAACGAGATGGTAAAGGTGTACCTCATATTAAAGCTGAAAATGCACATGATTTATATTTTTCTCAAGGATATGTGCAAGCGCAAGATCGTTTGTTTCAAATGGATTTAAGTAGAAGACAAGCTTCTGGGGCGTTAAGTGAAGTTGTTGGAGAGGCAGCAGTTGATAAAGATAAGTTATTTCGCACGTTAGGTCTGAGACGTGCAGCAGAAGCGTCTTTAAGTCAATATGATGGGGAGGCGAAGTACGCTTTACAGTCGTTTACCGATGGGGTAAATACTTTTATACATGAAACGAAAGAAGAGAAGAAATTTCCAGTTGAGTTTACTCTATTAGGCTATGAACCAGCTGAATGGTCACCAATTGATTCTTTAACGATTGGAAAGTATATGGCTTTTGACTTAGGAGGACATTGGCATGGGCAAGCGTTCCGATATTGGGCACTAAAAAACCTTTCAAAGGAGCAAGCTTCTGAGCTGTTTCCAGCTTATCCGAAAGATGCACCTAGATTATTAGCTGAACTAAATAATGTGGATGTGAATGTAGTACAAAGCTTTTCAAAGACGGTTATTCCGCCTGAATTTAATGGTAGTAATAATTGGGTTGTAAGCGGGGAGAAAAGTGTGTCTGGCAAGCCGATTTTAGCAGATGATCCTCATCTTTCACTTGCGACGCCATCAATATGGTATCAGACGCAGTTAGAAACGAAAGATGTAAATGTGAGCGGAGTTATTTTTGCAGGCGTTCCGGGTGTTATGTTAGGGCATAATAAAGAAATTGCTTGGGGCGTTACGAATACAGGACCAGATGTACAAGATTTATATATTGAAAAGAGAAATCCTAATAATGAAAATGAATTTTTGTATAACGATAAGTGGGAAAAGGCAACCGTTGTTGATGAATCTATTAAAGTAAAGGGCGGAAAAACAGTCCCTTATAGAGTTATGATTACGAGACATGGTCCGGTTATTTCAGAATTTGCGGATAAGAGTAAGGATAAAGAAAAAACAGTTTTCGCCTTAAAATGGACAGCTTTAGAACCTTCAGCTGAATTAAAGGCAGTATTAAATATGAATAAAGCAAAAAATTGGAGTGAATTTGAATCCGCTCTAGAAGACTTTCATACGCCTACTCAAAACTTTTTATTTGCGGCAGCAGATGGAACGATTGCCTATAAAGCAAATGGAAATATCCCGATCCGTAAAAAAGGTGATGGTAGTTTACCTGTACCTGGATGGACAGACGAATATGAATGGGAAGGATATATCCCATTTGATAAGCTTCCAAAGGTGATAAATCCAAAACAAGGTTTTATTTCGACAGCTAATAATAAAATTGTGAATGACGATTATCCTTACCATATTAGTAATACGTGGGCGCAGCCGTACCGACAAATGCGTATTCAAGAGTTTTTACAAGAGAAGGATAAATATACAGTTAAAGACTTAGAGAACTTACAAATGGATCAAAAAAATTTATACGCAAAAGAGTTTGTTCCAATATTTTTAAATGAGTTAAATAAGATGACTTTATCAGACGTAGAGAAAAAGGGGGTAAAGGAATTAACGAAGTGGAATTTTTACGATAGTAAAGATGAAGCAGCACCATTAATTTTTCATTTATTAATGAAGGAAATCTCTAATACATTATTCTCAAAAGAAATACCGAAAGATGTGATGGGATTATTTGAAGGGAAGCAACAAGTCGTGGATGAATTAATTCGTAAACAAGTAATTGGTGAAGATAGTGCTTGGTTTTCTAAGTATGGAGGCTTCACAGAAGTTTTACATACATCATATGCAAATGTAATGAAGAAGCTTCAAAAACAATATGGAACGAATGTAGTAGATTGGGAGTGGGGAGAATATCATAAACTTTCTTTTACACATCCTATTTCAAGATCTTCTCATATACTTGCGTTCTTTTTTAATCGTGAAGAACCTGTTCCGATTGGAGGGAGTAAAGTTACGGTTCAAGCAGCGAGCTACGAGGATGACGGTATTGTAAATCACGGTGCTTCTTGGCGATTTGTTATTGATACGAAAGATATGTCAAACGGTTATCATATAGTAGGACCAGGACAATCAGGGCATTTTAGAAGTGCCTGGTATCATGATCAAATAAATGATTGGGTGAATGGAGAGTATCATCCGACTACTCTGAATACAGACGGAATGGACGGAAAAGTATTAACTTTAAAGCCGAAATAAGATTTGTGTTCTGAAATACAGTCACGATGTTTATAGAAAATTTGAAAGAAACAAGGAATTGCTATATAAATAGTAGAAGAATTATTATAGTAGATAAGTACTACTATAGCCCTTTAAACTTGATAGAATAAGAAAAAATTTAATCGAGTTGTCTTTTACTACAATTATAAAGGGGTGTTAAATTTGCAAACAAAATGTCCTTTGCATAATAATTGTAAATGTTTTATTGTACCTAACTATATTTTGGAGAATTTAGCACAAAATGAGGTAGAAGCCGCACGAATTAGTTTAGAAAAAAGTCAACAAGTTAGAAAACGCAGAATTTTGAAAGAGTATGATATTAATCGAGTTGTCGATTTAACCGATGCTGGAACGGGAACGCGAGGCGAGTCTGCTCGCCATGTTTACGATTGCCAAGGGGGAACAAATCTTAGGGTAAATGAAGTTAGAAAAGAAGGAGACAGATCGAGTCGGGATAATGCGGTTAATCATGCATACGATTATGCCGGGATTGTGCGTGATTATTTTCAGAATGTGTTCCACCGCAATTCTATTGATAACAATGGGTTAGATATTATTCTAAATGTTCACTATGGGCATAATTTTCAAAATGCCTATTGGGACGGTGTTGAAATGGTATTTGGCGATGGAGATGGAGTTGTTTTTACAAATTTCACAAATTCACTCGATGTTATTGGGCACGAACTTACGCATGGTATTACTCAATTCACTAGCGGATTGGAGTATGAAGGACAGCCTGGAGCCTTGAATGAACATATTTCAGACGTATTCGGAATAACGATTAAGCAAGCTTATTTAAAGCAAACAGCACAAGATGCGGATTGGCTAATTGGTGCTGATATAATGGGGCCAACATTAAAAGGACAAGCGCTTCGTTCAATGAAAGCACCTGGTACGGCATTTAATAATAAATTAATGGGTAAGGATATGCAACCTGACCATATGAAAAATTATTATCAAGGAGATCTCGATCACCATGGTGTCCATATTAATAGCGGTATACCAAATAAAGTTTTTTATCTTGTATCCATGGAGATTGGAACAGATAAGGCAGCTTTGATTTGGTATCATGCAATACAAAATCTATTTGCGACTACAAACTTTAATCAATTTACGCAAATTATAATGAAAACAACCCAAAAGCTTGTTGATAGTGGAGAAGTTCCTAAAACAGCTGTAAAAACGGTTGAATCTACTTTTAAATCGGTGGGACTACCTTCATAGATAGATTTTTTATTATGAATTGGAGGCTTAAATTTAATATGCATATCCAATTTAGCTGTATTGGAGGAATCGCTAACCTTCACTTAACCTTTCAGACAGATACGGTTGATTTACCGAAGGAAAAAGCTGAAGAATTACTTTATTTAATTAAGCAAGCAAATCTTCATAATCTTAAACTAAGTGAACTAGAGGGTGTTACAGCCAAAGGTGCGGATGCTTTTTCTTATCAGCTAAGGATAGAAGATGGAAAAAATCCAAAATCCTTCTCGTTTACAGATGTAACAGCCCCACAGGAAGTTCATCCGTTACTAGATTTTTTACGTAATTTGGCGATTGCGGAAAAAATGGAAGAATAATAAAAAAGAATTCACTATTTCTACATAGTGAATTCTTTTTGTTTTGTTGAATGCATCTAATCATTTATTTGAAAATATCTTTTGTTGGAATATGAATCTATAGTTGTATAAAATAGTTATTTGATGGGAATATAAAGGAGGAAGTAAATGAGAAGAGTATTAAGCATTTTAGGAGTGTTTATCATGTTGTTTTCTTTTCGTTTTCAAGGAAATGTACAGGCAGATGTAAATACTGTTCAAGCTGGGAAAATAAAAGCAGGAAATGTAACAGTATGGGAAGTAGGAAATGTAGCAAAAGTGTTAGAAGATGTGGAACGTTTAAATTTAAATACGGTGAATGTACCTATTCAAGTAGATATTCCGAATGTAAACTCTACTAACATGGTAATCAACCAAACTCAAAAGAAACAAGCTATTATTTTAATTCAAGAATTATTAAAGCGTAATATACAAGTTATAGTTGAACCATTCCCGTTCATTCAGCAAGGGAATGTTGGAGAAACGGAGTGGAATCCGAGTAATATTAACGATTTCTTCTGGAATTGGAAAACGGTTGTATTGCAAGATATTTTTAATACGATCACAAGTAAGTACAATATTTACGGATTAAAGATTGCTTCTAATTTCGTCAATATGGAATATGCAGAAGGATACTGGAATGATACGATCGATTTTGTCCGCCAGCAGTATAAAGGAAATATTTTGTATCAGATGAATTGGTGGTTAACTGCAAGTTGGGATCCATCGTATGAAGTGAAGTTTATCGAAAAAATAAATCGTCCTTATTTAAAAAAGGTGGATATTGTAAGTATCGATAGTTGGTTTGAAGTTTCAGATAAGAAAAATCCAACATACGAAGAAGTGAAACAAAGTTTATTTGCAACGACAGTATATAATCGTGGTCAAAATATCGTGCAGCAACTCGAACGATTACATAAAGCAACAGGAAAACCAGTTTATTTTGGGGGATTCAATGTACCAGCGCGTGAATTTGGATTACAAAATCCATGGAATCCAGACGTTTCAAACATGTTTTCAAAAGAAGTTCAATATAACGGATGGCGTGTTTATCGTGATGTGTTAGAACCGAAGGCGTATTTTAAAGGTTTTTCAATTTGGTTTATTGGTTCTAACGATAGAAATCATTCGTATCAGATACATAGTAAAGAGGCAGAGGCAATTATTAATGGATGGTTTAAAAAATAATTTTAATAAAATAGGTAAGTTTTAGAATCTAATACATATATTTTAGTGAAAGGCCTTTCACCATCTTATCACCTAGGGGGCAATCATAATGAAATTTTTGTCTTACCTTACAATAATTTTGGTGATTCTTGGCGGTTTGAATTGGTTGTTTGTAGCGCTAGATTATAACGTAGTTGAGAAATGGTTTGGTTCTATGCCGGCTCTTGTGGATACCATTTATTGGCTCTTTGGTCTTTCGGCTATTTATCAAATTTTTGATCGGTTCTTTACAAACAATTAGCTATTATACATTTATGATTAGAGTGTTAAGTACAATCATGTACTTAACACTTTTTTGCATGTATATAAAAAAGTGTATGTAACTGCAAGCGATTCCATTGCGTCTTGCGCCTTAATGTCGGAAAACAAATTGACCGTATATTGTATATGGGTTATAATTCAGAAAGTTTAAAAAATAGAAAAAATGAGAAATAGGGAGGTCATCCAGGTGATGGAGAGAGTTTATAATTTTTCAGCGGGACCATCTATACTCCCTTTGCCAGTCTTAGAAAAAGTGCAAAAGGAGTTTTTGAATTATAACGGGACAGGCATGTCTGTAATGGAAATGAGTCATCGCTCTTCTTATTTTCAAAGTATTATTGATGAAGCGAGTAGTTTGCTTCGTGAATTAATGAACATTCCTAATGACTATGACATTTTATTTTTACAGGGCGGAGCTTCATTACAATTTTCTATGATACCGTTAAATTTAATGAGTAAGCATAAGAGAGCTGGTTATGTGCTTACAGGCTCATGGTCTAAGAAGGCACTTCAAGAGGCGGAAAAAGTAGGAGAGGTGCAGGTGATTGCTTCTTCTGAAAAAGAGAAGTTTTCAACGATTCCTAAAATAGATGTTTCAAAGAATGATTTGGAACTAGATTATGTACATATCACAACGAATAATACGATTGAAGGGATAAAATATGTGGATATACCGCATTTAGAGGGGATTCCACTTGTTGCTGATATGTCCTCAAATATTTTATCTGAAGAATATGATGTTAAGAAGTTTGGTCTCATTTATGCGGGTGCACAAAAGAATTTAGGACCAGCTGGCTTAACGATTGTAATTATAAAAAAAGAATTAATTGGAGAGGCTCCAGTCTCTTGTCCGGCCATGTTAAACTATGAAACGTATAGTAAAAATAACTCCTTATATAATACACCGCCATCTTTTAGTATTTACGTAACGAAACTTGTACTAGAGTGGTTGAAAGAACAAGGCGGGGTATCTGCGATTGAAGAATTAAATCGAAAGAAAGCGTCACTTCTTTATAATTTTTTAGAGGAATCTAAATTATTTACTTCACCAGTTGATCCTGTGTATCGATCACTTATGAATATTCCATTTACGACACCGTCAGAAGAGCTGAATAGTCAGTTTTTACAAAGGGCTAAGGAGCGGGGGCTAGTTACCTTGAAAGGTCATCGTTCAGTTGGTGGTATGCGTGCTAGTATTTACAATGCGATGCCAATTGAAGGTGTACAAAAATTAGTAGATTATATGAAAGAATTTGAGCTTGAGAATAGATAGGGAGATGGGGAAATGATTCGTGTTCAAACACTAAATCAAATTGCAGAAAAAGGGTTGCAAATTTTTGACGGTAATCGCTATGAAGTAGGAGAAGGAATAGAGCATCCAGATGGTATTTTACTACGGAGTTATTCTTTACATCAAGAAGAATTTTCAGCAGATTTACAGGCAATTGCAAGAGCTGGCGCTGGTGTAAATAACATTCCGGTAGAGCGTTGTACGGAAAAAGGAATTGTTGTATTTAACACGCCAGGAGCCAATGCGAATGCAGTAAAGGAACTCATTATAGCAAGTCTTATTATGTCTTCCCGTAATATTATAAATGGAGTTAGCTGGACGAAAGGCCTAGATGGAGAGGAAGTACCGCAACTTGTTGAAACTGGTAAAAAACAATTTGTAGGATTAGAGATTGCAGGAAAGCGCCTAGGTGTTATCGGCCTTGGAGCAATTGGTGCACTCGTTGCAAACGACGCGTTATCTTTAGGAATGGATGTTGTTGGATATGATCCATATATATCAGTTGAAACAGCTTGGCGTCTTTCTACGCAAGTGCAGAGGGCGTTTAGTTTAGATGAAATTTTTGCAACGTGTGATTATATAACATTACATATTCCTCTTACGAATCAAACGAAGGGAATTATAGGTGAACACGCTCTAGAAACAATGAAAGAAGGGATCCGTCTATTCAATTTCTCAAGGGGAGAACTTGTAGATGAGGACGCTTTAAGAAAAGGATTAGATGAAGGGATTATTAAGCATTACGTAACAGATTTTCCGAATGAAAATGTTATAAAAATGAAAAATGTAACAGCAACACCTCATCTGGGGGCATCTACGTATGAGTCTGAAGAAAACTGTGCAGTAATGGCAGCTCGCCAATTGCGAGAGTATTTAGAGACTGGTAATATTCGCAATTCAGTAAACTATCCAAATGTAGAACTGCCGTATATTGGAAAGAAACGAATTACAATTATGCATCAAAATGTTCCAAACATGGTGGGGCAAATTACAGGATGCTTAGCAGAACACCATATTAATATTGCTGATATGATTAACCGTAGTAAGCATTCTTGGGCGTACACAATGATTGATATTGATAATGGAATTGATGATATAATAAAAGAGAATGTTGTTGAAAATATAAGAAAAATTACAGGTGTTGTAGCCGTTCGAATGATTGTATAAAGGAGAGAGGAACTTGGCAAAAATCCGACCGTTTCGGGCCATTCGTCCAGTAGAAGAAAAAGCTGCACAAGTTGCAGCTTTACCTTATGATGTATTAAATAGTGAAGAGGCAAGAGAAGTTGTAAAAGGGAATTCTTATTCTTTTTTACATGTCGATAAAGCTGAGATTGATTTGGATCCAGCCGTTTCACCTTACGATAATAGCGTATATGAAAAGGCAAGTGAGAATCTACAACGCTTTATAAACGAAGAAGTGTTCATGCAAGACGAGGAGCCAAGCTTGTACATTTATCAACTGACGATGCAAGGAAGAACGCAGTCTGGACTTGTCGTTTGTACATCAATTAATGAGTATGCTGATGATACAATTAAAAAGCATGAACGGACACGCCATGAAAAAGAACAAGATCGTATTCGTCATGTAGATGTATGTGATGCGAATACTGGTCCTATCTTTTTAACGTACCGTTCAAAAGAAGAAGTAACACAGTTAATTATAAGCTGGCAAGAAGAACATGCGCCGATTTATACATTTACAGCTGAAGATGGAATCGAACATGTTGCGTGGAAAATTACGGATTATGACGTGATTACAAAATTAGTAGAATCATTTGAAAAGATCCCTAACTTGTACATTGCAGATGGACATCATCGCTCCGCATCTGCTGCAAAAGTTGGAATGATGCGAAGAGAACAATATCCGAATTATACAGGAGAAGAGGAGTTTAATTTCTTCTTATCCGTTTTATTTCCTCATGATGAATTATCCATTTGGGACTATAATCGTGTTGTGAAAGATCTTAACGGCTTATCAGAAGAACGGTTTTTAAAACAAGTCGAGCAGTATTTTTATGTGGAAGAGGCGAGTATTTCTCCCTATAAACCAAATGAGCCAAAAACATTTGGGATGTATGTAAATGAGAAATGGTATAAGTTAACCGTGAAGGAAGAAACATTTGATGCGAATGATCTTGTAAAACGATTAGATGTATCTATTTTACAAGATCATTTATTAAGTCAAGTGCTTGAAATACATGATCCTCGTTCTGACGCACGCATCGACTTTGTTGGTGGTATTCGTGGGTTAGAAGAGTTAGAAAGTCTTGTAAACCACGCAGATTATAAAGTAGCATTCGCGTTATACCCAACATCGATGGAAGATTTATTAGCGATTGCAGATGCAGGGGAAGTTATGCCACCGAAATCAACGTGGTTTGAACCGAAGCTTCGCAGTGGGTTGTTTATTCATTCGTTAAAGTAAATATAGAAAAATGGACTTCTGTAGTTTTGAAAAACCGAAATGATTTTTAATTTCGGTTTTTCTTATTTAAGAAATGGAACATCATTTTAGTTAACTGTGTATTCGAAAAGTGAAGTGAATTGTGAAATGTTATTAAGGAGGGATATGGATGGAATTGCAAATCGGCGAAAAAATCACCTTTGAGCGAACATTTACAAAAGAAGATGTTGTTTTATTTACGAAGGTATCTAAGGATGAGGGAATTCATCATGTTACACCAGATGAACAAGGAAGATTTGTTGTACAAGGCCTTTTAACATCGACACTGCCTACGAAAGTTGGCGGTGATTATAATGTATTGGCTCGCAAGATGGATTTTGAATTTTTGCGCCCCGTTTTTAGTGGTGATACGATTCGTTGTGACGTAATTATTGAACAATTTGAACTGGATGAAAAAAGTCGTACAAAAATTACTGCGACGTTTACATGTATGAATCAACATGAAAAAGAAGTATTAAAGGGAAGTTTTTCAGGAATAATTCTTTAATTATTTATAAAAATATGTAGTATCGCTTTTAACAAGACTGAAAAATTAGGTAAGATAGATGTGCAATTTTGTACTATAACGATTTAAACACTCGATGTAATAATTCAATGAGAGAAACTTGAAAAGGAGTTTGTTTCATGAATAGTACATCTTTTTTGATGTACTGCCTTATAATCAAAATTTTTAACATACTTTTAATCAAACCTTATTCCAAACCAACAACTTTTCATACGAGTCCGTTTTTCTTTTTCTTGCAAAAAGTACAATTGTTTCTTAATGTAAGGATGTAGAAGGATAAATAAGAGAGGGTTTAATGAAAATGATACATATTTTATTAGCGGATGACGATAAGCATATTAGAGAGTTATTACATTATCATTTACAAAAAGAAGGATTTAAAGTTTTTGAGGCTGAAGATGGAAAAGTAGCGCAGTCTACATTGGAGAAGGAAAATATTCACCTTGCGATTGTGGATATTATGATGCCGTTTATTGATGGCTATACGCTATGTGAAGAGATTAGAAAGTATCATGATATACCTGTTATTTTATTAACTGCAAAAGATCAGTTAGTTGATAAAGAAAAAGGATTTATTTCTGGTACTGACGACTATATTGTGAAGCCGTTTGAACCAGCTGAAGTGATTTTCCGTATGAAAGCTTTATTGCGTCGTTATCAAATGCTTAGTGCTGACATCATTACGCTACATGGGACAACAATTGATCGAAAAGGGTTTGAAGTGAAATGTAACGGTCAGACGATTTTGCTTCCATTAAAGGAATTTGAATTGTTATCGCAACTTGCAAGTTATCCGGGAAGAACGTTTTCGAGAGAAGAGTTAATTGAGTTAGTATGGGGAATTGATTTTGAAGGAGATGAAAGAACGGTCGATGTTCATATTAAACGTCTTAGAGATCGTTTTTCAAAACGAACAGATGATTTTCAAATTAAAACAGTGCGCGGACTAGGGTATAAGTTGGAGTTGAAATAAGATGAAATCACTGTATTCAAGATTTGTATTTATGACAGTAGGGATTATGCTTCTTAGTAGCATAATTGGTTTTTTATTAACAAATGTATATTATCAAGTGAAGTTAAAGCCGTATAATAGTGAAAAGATTTTACGATATGCTGAGGAAGTAAAATCATTATATGAAAAGCAAAGTGAAGAAAATAAAGAGGCATACTTACATTCTATTGCGAAGTTAGGATATGAAATTTATATTGTGGATGATCAAAAGAATGGAAAGCGTATTGGGAATGCGTTTCGTAAGACGACAATTAGCGATGCTACTGTTCATAAAGTACTGCAAGGCGAAACGTATAATGGTGTTTCCACATATCCAACCCGTCTATTTATTACAGGCTTTTTCGATAATGAATTAATTAACAGTGTAGGTGTACCGTTAAAACATGGTGATAAACAATATGCTTTATTTATTCGTCCTGATATTCAGCAGCAATTTGGAGAGATGAGAATTTTCCTTGCGGTATTACTTGGTTTTATCGTTGTATTAAGCATCATTTTCATAGCGATTGCAGCCGGTTATATCGTTCGGCCTATTCGAACTTTTACAAGAGCGACTCGAAAAATTGCGAATGGTGATTATGATATTGAATTAGATGAAAAGCGAAAAGATGAAATTGGTACGTTAGCTACTAGTTTCCAAAAGATGACGAAAAGTATAAAAGAATTAGATCAAATGAGACAAGAGTTCGTTTCTAACGTTTCACATGAATTTCGATCTCCACTTTCTTCTATACAAGGTTTTTCGAAAACGTTACAGTCAGAGAATATGAGTGAGGCGGAAAGAAAACATTATTTGCAAATTATTGAAGGGGAAAGTAAGCGAATGTCTAGTTTATGTAAACAGTTACTTACGCTTGCTTCGTTAGATAAAGAGGAAAAGGTTCTTCAAATTAAAGAGTTTCATTTACAAAAGCAAATTAAAGATGTCATTTTTATGCTTGAATGGAAATGGCGTGAAAAAGATATAGCTGTTGAATTTGATGTGCCAGACATCGTCATAAAAGGTGATGAAAACTTACTTCATCAAGTATGGAGTAATATTTTTACGAATAGCATTAAGTTTTCAAACGATGGCGGAACAATTGAATTTTCTGTGGAAGAGTTAGAATCCAGCATTGTGATTTTTATATCAGATAACGGAATTGGGATGAAAAAGGAAGAAATGGAACGTATTTTCGATCGTTTTTATAAGGTGGATACAGCTAGGACAAGAAACATTGAAGGAAGCGGCCTAGGTTTATCTATCGTACAGAAAATCGTTGAACTGCATAATGGAAAAGTTTCGGTATATAGTACGAAGGGGGAAGGGACGACTGTTAGGGTTGAGCTTCCAAAATAAATGGAAAAGAAGACAGTACCTTTTGCACGTTCTTCTTTAAAATGTAGATGAAAAGTTTCTGACGTGATTTCATCTGCTTTCGGTAAAGGACGTAACTTAGGATGAACGAGCCATAGTATAGAAATGAAAAGAATGCCGATGCTGGCGAAAGCGAAAATGAGTTGGCTATTAAATATATTTGCGGTGTATCCACCAATTAAAGAACGGAAGACGATTGAGAAGCCCTCTTTTAAATCAGAGAAATATTGTTGAACTGAAAATGGATTGCTATTATTAGAGGATTCTTCTAAAGTATCTTATTATTTTCAGAAAATTCGATGTTTCATCTGTAATCTTCTGTTCATATTCCGTTCATATTTCTTTTTTATGATAAGTGCATAGAAAGAAAGAGGAAGGAGCGAGCGAAATGTTTTTAGCTCTGCGTGAATTAAAACAATCAAAAGTAAGATACGGATTAATCGGACTCATCATGGTTTTATTATCATTTTTAGTCCTTGTTATTTCAGGATTAGCAAATGGATTATCATATGATAATGCGTCGTCCATTCAAAATATGGAGGCAAATAAATTTGTATTAGCGGACGATGCGGAAAATAAATTACTTCGTTCACAAATTAAGAAAGAAGATGTAGATGGTGTAGTAAATCAAGTGAATGAGAAAGATGCGGTACCGTTTCATGTAAAAGTTTCAACTTATGAAAAGAAAGATAGTTCGAAAAAAGTTGATATCGCCATTTTCTCAAGTGAACGTGATACATTTTTAGAACCGAAAATTGTAGAAGGCGAGAAATTAGGTACAGCAAATAACGAAATGGTTGCTGATGAATCCATTAAAGAAAAAGGAATCGATATTGGAGATACAATTATCGATCCTGTTTCAAAGAAAGAATTTAAAATCGTTGGATTTACGAAAGATCAAATGTTTAGCCATACACCAGTTGTTTATGTAAATGAAGACGTATGGGGAGATATCGCGCAACCAAATCAAAAGGATTATAGTGCAATTGCGCTCAATACTGATAAAGAAGTAAAAAATGCACATGTTATCGAGAAAAAAGAAGTGTTACAAAGTATTCCAGGATTTAAAGAAGAGCAAGGAACGTTAACGATGATCATTGCATTCTTACTTGTAATCGCTGCGTTACTAATTGGTGTATTCTTCTACGTCATTACACTGCAAAAAACACAGCAATTAGGCGTATTAAAAGCAATCGGTACAAAGAACTCTTATTTAGCAAATAGCTTAGTCGTGCAAGCGTTATTCTTATCAGTCGTTGCGATGGTAATCAGTATTGTTCTTGTACAAGGATTAGAACAAATTTTACCAGCAAGTATGCCGTTCTTATTAACAACACCGATGATTGCACAATATGCAGGGATTTTCATCGTAATTAGTATTTTAGGAACACTTATTTCGTTATACCAAGTATTAAAAGTTGATGCATTAGAAGCAATTGGAGGTGGGATGTAATGACTTCATTATTAAAATTAGACAAAGTTAGTAAAGTGTACGGGGAAGGGAATACAGAAGTAACAGCCCTTCATCCGATGTCGCTTGATGTGAAAGCAGGAGAGTTTATCGGAATCGTTGGTCCTTCTGGATCAGGAAAAAGTACATTATTATCAATCGCGGGTGCATTACTATCACCTTCAAAAGGGGATATTTACATTCGTGAGCAAAATATTACGAAGTTATCAGAAAAAGAAATGACTGATATTCGTTTAAAAAAAATCGGATTCATTTTCCAGTTCGCAAATCTTGTTCCCTATTTAAATGTAAAAGAACAATTGATTTACATTGCAAAGCTAAAAAAAGAAAGCAAACAAGAATCTGAAAAGCGTGCGGATCACTTACTAGCAGCATTTGGATTATCTGAAAGAAAAAATCATTATCCAAATCAACTATCTGGTGGAGAAAAACAAAGGGTAGCAATCGCTCGTGCTTTCATGAATAACCCAGATTTAATATTAGCTGATGAACCAACCGCAAGCTTAGACTCAAAACGTGCACGTGAAGTCGTTGAAATGATGAAACGTGAAGTGAAAGAAAGTCAAAAAGCAGCGATTATGATTACACATGATGAAAGAATGCTTGATGTATGTGATCGTATATTGACGCTTAGAGATGGACAGTTAATATAAAAGTTAATACAAAGAAAAAATGACAACCGTACATATATGCGCGGTTGTCATTTTCATAGATTATTTTAAAATAGTTATAATTGCTTTATTTTGAGAAAAACATTTTAATTTTATTGCGTGTTAATAATAAAAGGCCACCAATGATGGATAACATTCCTAGTGGCACGTTACTTGATTGTTCACTACCAGCTTTAGGAAGTTCTCTAGCGTTTTTGTTTTTAGTACCATTATCTGCTTGTGTTTGTTTAGATTGTGATACTTCATTAATCTTGTTATCTACATTTTGCTTCGTTGTATATAACTCAGCTAATTTGTCGTCAATTTTTTTCTCAGTATGTTTAAAATCGTTTATTTTGATATCTAAGTCTTGTTTTTTCTGTGTTAAATCATCTGAAACAGTTTGTTTTGATTGTTTAATTTCGTTCAATTTATTTATTAAGTTCTGTCTAGCCTCTTGTAACTCAGCTAGTTTATTTTTTACATCTTGTTTAGCTAGTTCTAAGTTAGAGGCAAGGCTATCTAAATTTTGTTTAATTTTCTTAAGTTCCTCTAACGTGTTACCAGTATTCGGCTTATTTTCTTTAATTTCAGCAAGTTTATCCTCAGCAGTTTGTTTAGCCTTTTTTAACTCGGCTAATTTTTCATCAACATGTTTTTTAACTTCCTTAAGTTCATTAAGTTCATTAACCTTTGCATCGATGTTCTCTTTATGCTGCTTAATTTCATTCACTTTTTCATCGACTGTTTGTTTATGATCTTTAAGTTCATTAACCTTTTCATCGATATTTTGCTTATGCTCTTTCATTTCAGCGATTTTCTCATCGGCGATTTGTTTGTCTTGCTGAAGTTTTGCATCTAATTCTTGTTTATGTTGTTTAATTTCGCCGATTTTTTCATCAGCAACTTGTTTATGCTGCTTAATTTCGTTTACTTTTTCATCAGCATTTTTCTTAACTTGGTTAAGTTCATTTAACGTTTGATCCACATTTTGTTTGTGCTGCTGAAGTTTTGCATCTAATTCTTGTTTGTGTTGTTTAATTTCCGCTAATCGGTCTTCAGTACTTTGCTGAGCAGTCGCATCATTTACTTCTGCATGAGTAGGAGTAGACCCCGCAATCATTGCTAAAGCTAGTGTAGAAACTGCAATCGTTTGTTTTGTCTTCATATTTTTGTACCTCTTTTCTTTTATATGCATGAGCTGTTTTGTGTAGAGTTGAGCATATAGAAGTAGATTATTTTATTATTATATACCATGTTCGGCGCATAGAGGAAGTATTTGCATAATAAACTATGATTATAAAATTATCAAACTCTCTCATTTTAGTTATCAAGTAGGGGACTCAAATGTCACTTCATATTTATTAGCGTACAGAGGATAAGCCATCAGCAATATGAACAATTTCTTTCATAACAGCATCTACTTCCTCGCTATCTTGAATGACAAATAAATAATCCGCTTCACCTGTGACGGGATCTACTACATTTTCATGTAGAGATTCAGCTTGTTGCCGAATGAGTATTTTTTCAAAGTTTAAATAATTATCTCTAAATATATTTGTACTTCGTTCACTACGAGTCACTCTTTCATAAAGAACATCGTCTGGAATATCAAAGTGGACTAATATGCGTACATATTCCTCTTTTTCACTCATACCTTGTGCAATGTATTCTTCTTTTAAACTGTTCAAATGATCATAGATTTCTAGAAACAATTCATCGTGTTCAAGATCGTTCAGCTCGGAATAGTCTAAAATAGATTTAATATATTCATCAAATTCATTCATAAGTAACTCCTTTCTGACATGATTGAATCAGTAATCTTACTCGATCCCAAGCATTCACTCTTTCTTGTAATTCCTTTTTCCCCTTATTTGTAATAATATAAAATTTTCTTTTCATACCATTCTCAGATACATTCCAATAGGATTGAAGAAGTTCTTTTTTTTCTAAGTGCTTAAGGACAGGGTACAAGGTCCCCTGTCCTATGTTATACCAATCTTTACTTTCTTGTTTTAGGCTTTGAGCTATTTCATATCATATGTATCATGTTTTGCAATGATAGAAAGTAATAAAATATCTATATTTCCCTTTAAAATTTCTTTATTCAATATAATCACCTTATATATATCGCATAGCAACTTATAAAATAGGATGCTCCATAATTAACAAATTAAGAAACAGCTGATTATTCAAACAAGAAAAACAAACATTATTCTATTAAAAATAATTGGAATTTTTGATATGGGAGCGATTCGAAAGCTTAAGTTGAGGGGAATGTACTTTATTAGTCATTCCTACATAGGCTTCGGATAGTTCACATATTTGTCAATGTATTTTTGTTTGATTTTTTGATATTTTCAGTTATTATTTATTTGAAGACATTCTTCCAATAAAAAACATAGGGGGTGATTAGTTGAGGTATAGCAAAAAAAATGTTGCTATTTCTATTCGGCGCTTATGTGGTAATGAAAAAACGAAAATAGTACTCCGACCCCCCTCCCTACTAGGGGTAAAAGGAGCAACTATGTCATGAAGTACAAAAGAGATTCAAATAAATGTACTTTGAGAATGAAAATATAGAGATAAACTTTTAAAATTGGTAATTTTCACACCAAAGTAGCCTCTCATACTACGGATAGTTTATATGGTATAATATTTTTGATATAAATAAATTGTTAAATCTGAATGTTTTTTTAAATGGAATTTATATTGGGTTATCTTCTTTAAAAAATATAATTTTACATGTGAAAAAATGAACAGGAGTAATAGGGGCATCATACACATCCATCAACTTAAGAATTTTATAACGACGAAAGCAAAAAAAATGTACAATTTCACATGAAGTTGTCAATTTTCTCGTTTTGTGGGGATATTTGTATTTCTTAGATTGATGGCGATGCGGCAAAAACGTTCGATTTAGCAGCTAGGCGCCATCGGCAGCCACTCCCGTAAAGGAAACTGCCACGACAATACTTATATTGAATCGATTTTCTCTCATTTTAAATCTGAAATGTTTTATCTTAATTATTATCAAACAAAGGAAGAACTAATTAAAGCTATTGAAACATACATCTATCATTATAATTACAAACGATTCCAAAAAAGGCTTAACTATCGAGCTCCGATTGAATATCGAATCTCGATAGCTGCATAATCTTTTTTTTACAGCTGTCTACTTGACGGGGATAAGAACAATCAGTATGTCCAAGTTTAGGAGATTCGTTACATGAGTCTTATAGTTTTTGCACCAGAACCAAAAATATTAAAAAAGGGGATTTTAATTATGAAGAAACTAGTTGCAACACTTACAGCATGCACATGTCTAGGTTTATCAACAATCAGTGTATCAGCTACATCTACAGAGACTTCAGGAGGGGTTAATCTAGACCCTATTTTGAAAGAGTACAGAGAACAAGGTTCAGTTGACGGACAAATGAGATCACTTTCTACTGCACCAAGAGTAGCAGTTCCTTGGAAAGACGCTGATGGTGGACAATTCAGAGTTCTTTGGTCTGGAAATACACATACCTCTCAATTCGATCATAATTATAAAAGTCATGGATGTAGCGCTTCTAATAGTCATTCTACAAGATATAGTGAATGGGAAGCTCCAGGAGATCGAGCTGAGATTTGGATTTATTCTACTACAGGTGGTAATAAAGGTAATTGGTCAACTGATCATTGGTCATAATAAGATAAAGCAACATGGTATATTACCATGTTGCTTTATTTAAAGGAGTAATATTTTATGAGAAAAATTCTCTATATGCTATTAACTATGGTGTTTATTTCAGTTCATTTATTAGGATATTTTTTAATGAGTAACAAGCAATTAACTGACATTTTATATTCAAAGTCTCAATTAGTACATATAGATTATAGTAAAGCTGAAAAAAATGCCGATTCTAATAAAATGTTGAAAGATATTGTTATTTTTTCGGAAAATAACAATATTAATATTTCTCAATATAAATTCCAAAGTCAAACTGATTTAAATATTTATTCCTCTAATATAAAAAATGACCCAAACATCTATATAGAATCAGGGAATTTACCAAAAAACCATCAATATCTCTCGAATATAAAAAGTAATTCTATGGTCAATCAATCAGGTGTCTTTTCTTTTCCTTTATCTAATTGGAAGATGCATATATATGATATAAACCAAATACATAATGTTGGGATAGGAGATGAATTTTATTTACAGGGGGCAAATAAAGAAACGATTAATACATTTATTAAAGAGTTTTCCCACTATGGTGAAATATCATTAATAAATGAAAATGTAAATAGCTTACTATTAACGGATCTTACTTTGGTAATGCTTGTAGTTTTTTCTTTTGTAATTTTTTTCATAGGATTATTTTACTTCCTTATTTTAAATCGAAAAAAAATGTTGTTACAAAAGTTATGGGGCTACTCTGTATGGAGACAATTAGCTTCCATTCCAAAAGAATTTGCAAAGTGTTTTACTTTAATCATATTTGTATTATTAATAGGGATGATTAGTTTTGTCTTAACCTTTAATCAAACACATTTCTTTATGGAGTATATAGTAACCTTTATTACAATCAATGTAATTACTGTGTGTATCTTATTTGTTTTTATAACGTCAGTAACTTGGTTTATTAATCAATTAAACAATGAAGCTATGGACATAAAAGGAAGTTTATCATTTATAAAAATACAATGGATATCCGCCATTCTTAAAATAATTGTCTCTCTTTTATTATTCGGTATTATTAGTTCTTCATTCGTAAATATCTATGAGTTAAAGAATCAATTGAAGGGTTTAGAGTATTGGAAGCAAACACAGAACGTTTTTAGAATACAAGTGCAGCGTTTAAATACCAATGTACTTGATAAACCAAAGTCAAATAGAGATTTAAATGATAGATTTTTTAATTTTTACAAAGAAATTGAAGCAAACCATAATGCTTTTTTAATAGACAGTGGAAATTTCCATGTTATCGGACATAATAATGGCAAACCAATATATAGCTATACAAATGCAATAAAAGATAGAAACTCTATATATTCTCACAAAGGTCGAAGTGTAGTCATAGATAAAAACTATTTAAAAGTTAATCCGATTAAAGATGTTGACGGTAAAGATATTTCTCATCGAATATCTACTGATAAGAATGTTTTAAATGTATTAGTTCCTCAAAATCTGAAAGAATTCGAGAATCAAATTATTGCCTCATATAAAAAGCGATTTTATTTTCAAAGAGTTGAAGTTGCTAATATTTACAATAAACAACTTGGAATTCCAATAAACAATACTCCTATAGAGGATCTATCGGTTAATGTAATATACACTAAAAACGAACAATATTATTTTACTTTTGATAGTACTACAGGTGATAATACAAATAGAATTAAAGACCCTCTTGCTATGATTTATAATGAAAGTGTGGATTCTTCGATTATTGGGTCGTATACAACTACAAATTTATTTTTTATAGATAAATCTAAAGGGCATGCACTTGAAAATATTTCACCAGCACTAAATAAGACACATGTAACAGAAATAAATAATACTATATCTGTTTACAGCGAAACGAAAGATCAAATTGCTAAAAAACAATGGCTATTACTACAACAAACAATTGGATTGGTTATCACAATTATCTTGTCGATAATACTTTTAATCTCATTTATTTGGTCATATTATAATGCTAATGTGTATTTACTAAACCTTAAATATCTGTTTGGATATTCTTATTGGAAGAGAAACCGTAATATAATTCTTATTACATTAATTTCACATCTTACGGCAGGAATAGCAGTATATGTTTTTTATGATGTGAATATTGTATTTATATTAGTTAGTTTCGCTATTGCACTAGATTTATTCATTATAAATGTATTGGGTAACTACTTGATTAAAAAGAATATAACAAAAATAGTAAAAGGAGACCATATATGATTCAACTAAAAAATATAAGTAAAAGTTTTGATGCGAAACCTATATTAACTGACGTCTCTTTGAATATAAATAAAAACGAATTTGTTTCTATAGTAGGAGCGAGCGGTGCTGGAAAAACCACACTTTTAAATATGATTGGCTTATTGGATAAACCCGATTCAGGGAGTGTAAAGATAGCTAATTATGAAAACCCTAGTAAAAAAGAAATCCAACATTTAAGAAGATACACGTTAGGAAATATTTTCCAAAACTATGTTTTAATGGAAAATGAAACGGTTTCTACAAATTTATTACTTTCAAAAACCTACAATAATAAATTTAATACAGAACTATTAACAACAACTTTAGAAAAAGTAGGCTTGGATTCAACGTTTTTAAGTAAAAAAGTATATATGTTAAGTGGTGGGGAACAACAACGTTTAGCGATTGCTAGAATCATGTTAAAACCTTGTGAAATTATATTAGCTGATGAACCAACAGGAAATTTGGACAGTGAAAATAAAAAAATGGTTGTTTCATTATTTCACGATTTACAAAAATTAGGGAAAACAATTATTTGTGTAACTCATGATGATGAAATTGCGGAAGGTTCAGACAGAATCATAAAAATAAATAGGAAGGGATTTTTGGAATTATGAAAATTGTAGGAGTAACCTTGTGAAATTGTATTTTAATTCTTTTTACTGTATTGGTACATAAGGTAATCTATCGAGTTTTATTGTTAGATTATGGTCTTATTATGTATTGGGGACTATTTGTAAGTATATTTTTTGTATTGAATTTACTTGCAAATATAATATTTCTTACAAGAAAATAACCCCCTCTATTATGGATTTTTATTCCGGTTCTGGTGCAAAGATAAGAGAAAAGAAAATATAGCACATATATTTCTAGCAGAATGGTATGTTATGCTTCACGTACGATAGAAGGAATCGAAACCGCTCATGCACTATACCGAAAAGGCGAAGTCTTCAAGCAGACTCCGCCTTTTCGGTATATCATGAATTACAGCAATTACTAGTAGCCTCATAATATTTCCTCATACATTCATGCCTCTGTGTATCTTTTGAGAAACTTTGCAATAGAACCGCCTCCAGTAATAACCCTTTTATAGTGTATTAAATAGGAATGTTCTGTAGGAACTAAAATATTTCTTCTAGAAAATAAATAAATTGTCGAAGTAACAAGGAATGTATCAACGTTAGTCGTTCTATAAATTGGCTGACAGTTAACTGAAAAGAATGATTCAAATGGATACTTTTACAGCCAAGCGGATTACAAAAATTCTTCAAAAGGAAGAGGCGAGCATTAATTTACGAACGGCTAGGTATTATACTCAAATTGAAATTGTGTCTCCTTTAGAGTTAGTGGGGAATAAGAGGAACCTTCTATTAGTAAATGATAGGAAAGAGCCTTATCCAAAGAGATAAGGCTCTTTTTAGATTGGTGAGAAAAGTGTTTTGTATGTCGTTTTTAATCAGTAAGTCGATAAAATTTTACTTACCAATATCTATTCTCCTTATATTTTTAATCAGGAAAAGTGACTTCATCATTTTTCCATGTAATAATAGTATGGTTACATGTATTGTGAAAGAGTATAAAAGGAGTGTTACGATGAATTTAGCTAAATTCCCTAGAAAAAAATATACAGAATTATATACACCAATTGAAAAGTTAAATCATTTTTCTGAAGCACTCGGTGGACCAACTATTTATTTTAAAAGAGATGATTTACTTGGTTTAACAGCTGGTGGTAATAAGACACGAAAGTTAGAGTTTCTAGTTGCGGATGCACAGGCAAAAGAGGCGGACACGTTAATTACAGCTGGTGGTATTCAGTCGAATCATTGCCGTTTAACGTTAGCAGCTGCGGTAAAAGAAAAAATGAAATGTATTCTCGTATTAGAAGAAGGGCTTGAGCCAGAAGAAAAGCCAGATTTTAACGGAAACTATTTCTTATATCATTTATTAGGTGCTGAAAACGTAATTGTTGTGTCAAACGGAACAGAACTTATGGATGAAATGCAAAAAGTTGCGAAAGAAGTAAGTGAAAAAGGTAATACACCATACGTTATTCCAGTTGGTGGATCAAACCCTACTGGCGCAATGGGATACGTTGCTTGTGCGCAAGAAATTATGGCTCAATCATTTGAACAAGGAATTGATTTCAATTCTGTTGTTTGCGTAAGCGGTAGCGGTGGTATGCATGCAGGTTTAATTACTGGATTTTACGGAACGCAAAGCCACATCCCTGTAATCGGAATGAATGTAAGCAGAGGAAAAGCTGAGCAGGAAGAGAAAGTCGCAAAACTTGTTGCGGAAACTTCAGCTCATATTGGTATTCCAAACTTTATTCCACGTGAAGCTGTTACATGTTTTGATGAGTATGTTGGACCAGGTTATGCCTTACCGACACCAGAAATGGTTGAGGCAGTACAGTTGTTAGCGAAAACTGAAGGGATTTTACTGGATCCAGTTTATACAGGGAAAGCGGTAGCCGGACTTATTGACCTAATTAGAAAAGGTAAGTTTAAGAAAGAAGACAACATTTTATTCGTACATTCAGGTGGTTCACCAGCTTTATATGCGAATACTTCTCTTTTTGTATAAACGCAAAAATAAGCATTGGGTTATCCGATGCTTATTTTTTGTTTAATTAGTTTATATTATCATGTTTGATTAAGGTTTATATTCTCTCGATAAGAATCAATGATTTGTATTTAAAAGGTGATGCAATCTCGCCTTTATCTTTCACAATCACCTACAGTAAGAAAGTTTTATCGCTCCGTCTCAAAAAACTCAATCCATTCCCCATCAGGACCTGCAAAGAATATGTAACGTGTTCCATCAGGTAAAGTTTCAATTTCTTCCCCCAATAAAAATGTTACTGTTAATTTTTTTAGTCTTTCGATCTCCTCTTCTAATGAATCTACTTTGAAGCAAATGTGATGCACTTTACCTTCTGCTGGAAGGGAAGAGTTATAGCCTTCAATTAATTCAAGTATCGTTTCTTGTGATTCTTCTACGCTTAAAAAAGCGAGTTTTAAGTCTGGATTTGGATGTCCCATACGCTTAATAAGTTGTAAGCCAACTACTTCTTCATAAAATGAAATAGATGTTTCTAAGTTTGCAACCATAAGTCCTACGTGTTCAATTCTTCTTACTGGCATATGCAATCCTTCTTTCTGAAAATTCTATATATAACATAATATTGAAGATTAAGAAAATAAGCAAGATATAAATCTTACAAATTTTAGAGCGTTATATGGTATAGTGAGAAAGTATGTTTGGGGAGAAGGAAGGAGATTATTTTATGAATACAACGACTCAAACTCCTTCATTAACGGAAACGATGAAAGAGTGGCATTATGCATTAGCATATGAAATTAAACATTGGAAAACGATAGGTGGAAGTAAAATCTCTATCATTAACGGTCGTTTTTTATATACAGATTATGAAAGTACTGTTTACGTATTTCAGCTTATTTCGGAAGTAAGCTTACCTGAGGGCTCGCCAATTCGAATTGAGTTCGATGGTGAGGAAGCAACAGGGGAAGTATTATCTGTACATGGATTAGAAATTGAATTGAAGTTAAATGATTATATACAAGGCGAGATAAGAGAAGCTGTTTTATACAGTGAACCGTGGCAACTGCTCGAACAACTGCAAGAGCGATTGAAAGAGGCACGTAAAGATAAGCAGAGGCGTCAACGAATTAAACGTCTAGTAGATGGGACGAGCAGTCCGAAACACATTGAAAAGATGAAAAATACTAAAAATGAATTGGCATATCGTTCTTTTTACAATCCGACAACGTACGTTTGGGGACCGCCTGGAACGGGGAAGTCGTATAATTTATCGCGCATTATTTCAGCACATTATCAAAAAGGAAAATCGGTACTTGTGTTAGCTCATAGTAATGCGGCAGTTGACGTATTAATGAGTGAAATAACGAAGCAAATTGAAAAGAAAAAGAAATGGACACCTGGAGAAATTATTCGTTACGGTTTTAGTCAACATGATCATATACGAAATCATGAAACGTTACTCGCTTCAAGGTTAGTTGAAACGACGAACGGATCGTGGGGAGAGGAAAGGCTTTATTTAGAGGAAACACGCCAAGAGCTTCGTGAAAAAATTCTATCGTATAAGGCAACGTCTTCTGATAAGAAACGTATGCAAGAAATAGAAAGTGATCTTCGAAAGCAAAAAGCGAAAATTAAAGAAGTGGAAAGAGAATATATTGAAAATGCGAAAGTAATCGGTGCGACTTTATCGAAATGCGCAATTGATGCGCTTATTTATGAGCGTACATTTGATTTAGTTGTCGTAGATGAAGTGAGTATGGCGTTTGTTCCGCAAATCGCACTAGCTGCTTCACTTGGGAAACGTATCGTCGTTTGTGGCGACTTTTTACAGTTACCTCCAATCGCAATGGCAAACCATGAACTCGTTCGCAAATGGCTCGGCGAAGATATGTTTTATCACGCAGGAATTGTTGAGTCTGTAAATAAGTCTGAAGCACATCCGAATTTATATATGTTGCAAGAACAGAGACGGATGCATGCGGATATATCTAAGTTTACAAATTCATTTATTTATAAAAATAGAGTATATGACCATCCATCTGTTTCGGATCGTAAGGAACTCGCGAAGCTACAACCGTTCGCAAATGAGGCGAATGTTTTATTTGATACGAGCTTAATGGGAGCATTTTCTTTAAAAGATGCTGCTGCTGGTTCGCGTTTTAATATTATGTCTGGTTTAGTGGCGATGCAAATGATTTTAATCGGACTGTTAGACGGTGTTCAATCTATCGGTGTTGTTACACCTTACCGAGCGCAGTCTCGCTTTTTATCGACGTGTATTAGAGAAATGTTGCAGAAAACGAAATATCAACATATACCAGTTTTAGCGGCGACAGTTCATAAGTTTCAAGGTTCTGAAAGAGATATGATGATATTTGATACGGTTGATAGTTATCCGCAAGAACGTCCTGGCGTGTTATTCTTTGATCATAAAAACCATCGTCTCGTAAATGTAGCAGTGACAAGGGCGAGAGGGAAATTCATTCAATTATCAGATTGCCATTATATGCGTAAAAACCTTTCGAGAAAACAAGCGTTATCACAATTAACAGCTCATTTAGAGCGTCATGGAAATGTATATGATCGTACAACGTCACGTCAAGTGTGGGAGCGGAAAATTTCGAAACGGTTACGCTGGTTTATGGAAATGAATCTTGAGGAGCCAAAAGGGCTATTAAAAGATATTTTAGCGGCAAAACGAAAAATTATCATTTCACTTCCAAGTACAAGGCAAGTAGATAAACGAGTATGGCAAGCGTTAATGCGTACAAATGCGCAAGTAACGGTTTATAGTGATGGACCAGTTCCATTAAAGAATGTAAAGTTACAAAGACAAAATAAAGCATTCCCGTTTATATTAATAGATGATGAAATTTTTTGGGCAGGGGCACCGTTAACATCTCAAATGATGTTTGAAGGTAGTACGGAATTCCCGTATATATGTGCAAGACTACAAGCACCGGAAACAATTGGTGTATTAAAAGGATTTTTAGATATTCGGTAAATTCGGATAGGAATTCCTTGACTTTTAGTCGGGATAAACTTAGAATAAAAAATAATTTAATATAATTTTATGAAAATTCTTATCACGAGAGGTGGAGGGACTGGCCCTACGAAACCTCGGCAGCGGATTCTATGTGAATACTGTGCCAATTCCAGCAGGACGAAAGACTTGAAAGATAAGAAAGAAGCTCATTTTGAATTTGTATTTTCAAGCCTCTTTCTATCTTTTTGGAAGAGGCTTTTTTATGTGTAAATAAAAGGAGGAATATGGGGAATGGGAACAAAACAAGTAACGGAACATCGAAAAACAATTACAGAAAGTATAGAAAGAAATAAAGAAAAATACATACAAACAAGTCACGACATTCATGCAAATCCTGAAATTGGTAATCAAGAATTTTATGCATCGAGAACGTTAAGCTTATTGTTAGGAAGTGCTGGCTTTCAATTGCAACATAATATAGCAGGACATGAAACGGGCTTTATTGCACGGAAGAGTTCAGGGAAACAAGGACCGACAATTGCCTTTTTAGCAGAGTATGATGCTTTGCCTGGATTAGGTCATGCGTGTGGTCATAACTTAATTGGAACGATTAGTGTTGCGGCAGCAATCGCATTATCAGAGACGCTTGAAGAAATCGGCGGTGAAGTTGTTGTATTTGGAACACCGGCCGAAGAAGGGGGACCAAATGGAAGTGCGAAATCTAGTTATGTGAAAGCTGGTTTATTTAAAAATATTGATGCGGCGCTTATGATTCATCCGAGTGGAAAAACGGCAACGACAAGTCCTTCACTAGCAGTCGATCCACTTGATTTTCACTTTTACGGAAAAACAGCTCATGCAGCTGCTTCACCAGAAGAAGGAATTAACGCATTAGATGCGATTATCCAGCTGTATAACAGTATTAATGCGCTTCGCCAACAACTTCCATCAGATGTGAAAATTCATGGAGTTATTACAGAAGGAGGAAAAGCACCTAACATTATTCCTGATTACGCAGCAGCACGGTTCTTTATTCGAGCTGCAACTCGAAAAAGATGTGCCGAAGTAACTGAAAAGGTAAGAAATATTGCCAAAGGAGCCGCATTAGCAACAGGCGCAACAGTGAAAATCAATCAATTCCAAAATGAAATTGATGAATTGTTAGTAACAAAAACATTCAATGATGTAGTTGCTGAAGAATTAGAACAACTTGGTGAAGACGTAAACCGCAAAGAAAGACTCGGCATCGGCTCAACTGACGCAGGAAACGTCAGTCAAGTCGTACCGACAATTCATCCATATATCAAAATAGGACCGGATAATTTAATTGCACATACGAATGAATTTAGAGAAGCAGCGCGGTCAGAATTTGGAGACAAAGCGTTAATTACATCAGCGAAAGCATTAGCGAATACAGCGTATCGATTAATTATGGAAGAAGGGCTATTAGAGAGAATTAAGGAGGAGTTTAAAGAGGAACAGAGAAATCAGTGATGGGTAAATAAAAAAACATCGATTCGCTTATTATTAAAATAAGCGAATCGATGTTTTTTTGAGGAGTGAGATACAATCCTTGAACTACCCGCCACTTAGCTACGCTTGAAGTGGGGGATCCGTACGAGCACTAGCATATCCGCCAGTTATTTTAGTTGTAATTCCGCAATGAGGCCAATTGGTTGGATAATAACGGAAGAGAGGATTGGATATAATTTTACAAACTAGGAAAAATTGTGAATATTTCTATTTTAAGAGACGGGCTATTTCAAGAAGTATTCTGATGGTAATGTGTTACAATAGTTATTAAGGGTGAGTCTAGCATATAAAATCGTGTAGTAATGAAAAGAGAAAAAAGTTTGAAACGAGGAAATTAAATGAGTAAAATTAGCAAGCGAAAGCCCAATAAACTAAAAATTGTTGTACGAGCATTAATGATTATTATTGGTGCATTTATAACAGCATATGGACTAGAAGCGATATTAATCCCAAACAACGTATCAGATGGTGGTGTGACAGGTTTAAGTATCGTTAGTTCAAAACTATTTGGATTACCATTAGGACTTCTAATTGCAATCATTAACATACCCTTCGTTTGGTTAGGATATAAGCAAATTGGTAAAAGTTTTGCTATATATTCGGTTATCGGTATTGCTTCACTAGCAATCGGAACGATCCTTATGCACAACGTACCAACTATTATTGAAGGTGATACATTGTTAATTACCGTTGTTGGGGGGATTATTATCGGTTTTGGTATGGGGTTAGCACTTCGTAATGGTGGCGCATTAGATGGAATTGATATGTTAGCTGTATTACTATCTCGAAAGTTACCTTTCGGGACAAGTGATCTTATCTTATTCTTAAACATGTTTGTTTTTATTTTTGTTTCAACAGTATTTGGTCTTCAAGGGGCCATTCTTTCGGCAATTGCTTACTTTATTGCCTCTAAAGTAATACATATCGTTGAAGTAGGTTTAAGTGGTTCTAAAACCTTTAAAATTATTACGAAAGAACCTGAATTAATGGTAGAAACAATTCGAGACCGCTTAGGTAGAAGCGCAACTTATAATGAAGTTTACGGCGGTTATTCAAGGGAACAGTTTAAAGAAATCACGTGTGTTATTAACCGTTTGGAAGAAAGTAAAATGAAAGAACTTATTCATGAAATTGATGAAAACGCCTTTGTTGCGGTATATGACGTAGCAGAAGTAAAAGGCGGTAATTTCAAAAAGCATGATATTCATTAATTACAACATAGAAAATTTTAAAATAGGCTCACAAAAAATCACCTTTTAGTTTAACTAAAAGGTGATTTTTTGTATTGGATAATACCAGCTTGTTTCATATTTTCTATATGCAATATAATTAAAATATTAATACTTGTTAATAAATTAGAGGGATAAGGATGAGAGAATGGTTATAGAAGAACTTCAACGGTTAAAAAATAGAAGTTGTTTAGGATGTTTAGTATGGTCGGTATCTTTATGTTTTTTGTTCCTGTTACAATAAACGGAACTTCATCGATTATGATAGACCATATTGTATCTTGGATAAGAGCGACGGTTCCATCTGCTGTCCATATTATGCTGTATTCGTTATGACAATTGGTGCAATTTATCCGTTTTACACAAGGAAATGGAATGCATCCATTGTAGATGCTTGTTTTTCTATTTTAAAAGTAGTAGGCCTTGTATTTGGTATATTATACTGTTTTAAACTTGGGCCAGATTGGTTTTTTGCACCAGATGTTGGACCGTTTTTGTATGAGAAGTTAGTTATATCGGTAAGTTTACTCGTTCCGATTGGTTCGGCATTTTTAGCGTTATTAGTCGGATATGGATTACTAGAATTTATCGGTACTTTTTGTAGACCAATTATGAGACCGTTATGGAAAACGCCAGGCCGATCAGCAATCGATGCGGTTGCGTCCTTTGTCGGGAGCTATTCTTTATCCTTATTAATAACGAACCGCGTTTATAAAGAAGGAAAGTATACGACAAAAGAAGCGGCAATTATTGCGATAGGTTTTTCAACGGTATCGGCAACATTTATGATTATCATCGCGAAAACATTAAATATTATGCACCTATGGAATTTATATTTTTGGACTACGCTTATCGTAACATGTATTGTAACCGCTATCACTGTAAGAATCCCGCCACTTCGAACAAAACCAGATACATATATTACGAAAGAAGGATTCCCAGAGCCAGTTTATAAGGAGAAAATGTTAGAACGCGCTTGGGAAGATGCGTTAGACGTATCAAAATCTGCACCAAGTGTAATGAAAAATATCGCAATGAATTTAAAAGATGGATGTATAATGACGATGGGGATTTTGCCATCTATTATGTCAGTTGGCTTAATTGGTATCGTATTAGCGAAGTATACGCCAATATTTGATTGGGTTAGTTATATTTTTTATCCGTTTACGTGGTTGCTTCAGCTTCCAGAAGCGGAACTAGCCGCTAAAGCGGCATCAGTTGGTATTGCTGAAATGTTTTTGCCATCTTTACTAGTTGTAAGTGCACCACTTGTTACAAAGTTTGTGATTGCAGTTGTTTTTGTATCGTCTATTTTGTTTTTCTCAGCGTCTATCCCATGCATTTTATCTACGGATATTCCGTTAAAAGTATCTGAACTTATTATTTTATATGTAGAGAGAACGATTTTAACGTTACTTATTATTACACCAATTGCGTATATGTTGCTTTAAAAATCGTGAAAGTTTCGCTATATACTGAAAGGGATTATAAGGACAGTTCGTTATTGAATATAACTTTCTGAATGTATACCATTTTCAGAGGGAATATTCAGAAAATGGTATAATAATAACTAATCCATAAAGTAATTGTTTTTTGTAAATGGTTTAATTATGTTCTAAAATAATTTTAGATGATTTTTTCACAAAGAATTTATGGAGAGATTATATTCGACAAGGAATTCGTATGTTTGGTCCTAAGGAAGAACTGATGAATAAAATTGTATGAAATTAAGTGATGGTAAAGTGGAAGGAAATAAGGAGCTCGCTTTATATAAAAGCGTGTTTCTAAATATTTTAATTTACTATATGACAATAAATTGAAATATTCATTTGTATGATATAGTTACAATAAAGGGGGGCTTATTGATGGAAATGATTCATGAAAGAGCAAAGTTACGGTTAATGGATAGCGATGATGTAGAAAAATTATTTTCAATCGTGGAAGGAAATAGAGAAATTTGGGCGTATTTAATTTCTAAAATGGACATTGTTCAAGATATGCAGCAATATGTTCAAAAAGCAATAAAGGGTTATGGGGTAGGTGCTCAATTACCTTTTGTTGTAGTAGATCAAAAGAAGAATGAAATTGTAGGAAGTACACGCTTATATAATATTTCGATAGCAGATAAGACAGTTGAGTTAGGACAAACGTGGTACAATCCAGGTGTGCAACGTACGAGTATAAATACAGAGTGTAAGTATATGCTCCTTGAGTATGCTTTTGAAAAGTTGCATATGCTGAGGGTGCAAATTAAAACGGATGCAAGAAATGAAAAAGCTCAAAGGGCAATTGAAAGGCTAGGCGCAACAAAAGAGGGAGTGCTTCGAAACGAACGAAGATTGCCAAACGGATATGTTAGAGATGCCGTTGTGTACAGTATTATTGCAAGTGAATGGCCAGTTGTGAAAGAACAGCTATTGGGAAAGTTAGAGTCATATAAAGAAAAGCTGTAAAAAGTATAAGGAAAAGGTATATTTTCGTAGAATACGAAAAATATGCCTTTTTTCTTACAAAATGATTACTTCTTTTATTTACTTTTGTTTCATCATTCCCTTCTGCGAAAAAATTCGTTACAATGGAGTTGCATGGTAATAAGATTTGTGATGACACAAATAAAATATGAACCGCAAACAAAAAATGAATTGACAATCCTCAATTTAAATGAAAACCCTTTAATACACAGATGATTAGTAGAGTTCCTTCTTTTAAATAAATTCAAATAAAATGATTTGATATATATATGTTTTATAGAAGTATGGATGATGTGCGGAGGCTATTATAAATGAAACAAAATAAGAAAAGTAAAAAGAGAAGAATCTGGCAAGTATTCTTGCTTATGATTAGTTCTATTATTCTATTTGTAAGCTACGCAGCTTATGATATTTGGAGTTACCGTTTTAAAACAGATGAGGTCGATACGGATGCTGCGATCGTACTTGGGGCAGCTTCATGGAACGGGAAACCCTCTCCTGTATTTCGTGAGAGAATTAATCATGCGATTTCTTTGTATAAGAATGGAAAGATTAAAAAGATTATTTTTACAGGTGGTACAAAATTTGAAGCTGAGCTTGAAGAAGCACGCACAGCAAAAGCCTATGCATTAAAGCATGACGTAAAAGATGAAGATATTTTAATTGAGACACAGTCCCGTTTTACAGAAGATAATTTAAAGAACGCAAAGCAAGTTGGAATGGAAAATGGCCTACGTACATATACAATCGTGAGTGACCCACTCCATATGAAACGAGCAATGCGAATCGCGAAACATATTAATATGGAGGCATATGCATCGCCAACTCCAACATCAGCATATAAAACATTAGATACGGAAATTCCATTTTTCTTTAAAGAATTATGTTCTTATATTGGTTACGTTACGTCTTTACCATTACGAGCGTTGAAAGGCGATTAATGTAAGGAAAGTCCTAGAGTCATATAGGAACTTTTCTTGTTGATCAAAAATATTGTATTTTTATCGGAATAGTGAAACAATAGAGTGGAAACTTCATATAATTTATATTGAGAAAACGAATGGTTTATACAAGCTTATTTTACTTGATTCGATAACTGGATATAAAGGAGATCATATTATGGCACTCTCATTTGTGGAAACAGAAGAACAATCTTTAATAATTAAGCAAATACAAAAGCTAATTCCGAAGTTTATGGAAAGGGAAAACCAATTAAGTGAGCTAGGGTCTTTTCCATTTGAAAATATCAATGATTTAAAAGATATAGGGTATACAAAATTAACGTTGCCAAAAGATTTTGGTGGTAATGAGATTTCTTTATATGATTTTGTTTTATATCAGGAGAAAATTGCAGAAGGAGATGGGGCTACGGCTCTATCAATCGGATGGCATCTTGGTATTGTAAAAGAGCTAGCTGAAAATCGGTCTTGGAGCAAAGAAATGTTCACCTGGTTTTGTAAGGAAGTAAATAAGGGAGCCCTTTTTAACCGAGCGGCGACAGAGCCGAAAACAGGAAGTCCGTCTCGTGGGGGGAAACCAGAGACATCGGCTGTTAAAAAAGGTGATAAGTGGATAATAAATGGAAGAAAAACTTTTACAACGATGGCGCCAATGCTCGATTATTTCATTATTTCAGCAAGTATTGAAGATCGAGAGGAAATAGGAGAGTTTGTAATTCCGAGGGATATACAAGGTGTTTCAATTGAGGAAACATGGGATAGTGTAGCTATGCGGGGGACTGCTAGTCATGATCTTGTATTACAAAATGTAGAAATTCCGGATCGATATTTTACTGATTTAAAGGGTTCAAAAGCTAAGCCGAAAGGGATTGGCTGGGTGCTTCATATACCAGCGTGTTATTTAGGAATTGCACAATCGTCGAGAAATTATACAATTCAGTTTGCGGAATCATATCAACCGAATAGTTTGAAACACCCTATTAGCTTATTACCTAATGTTAGAAGATTAGTAGGGGAACTAGAACTTGAGCTAATGCAAGCTCGTATATTTTTATATCAAATTGCGAAAAAATACGACGAGGCAGAGGATAAGCAGTCATTACAAGCTGAATTATCAGCTGCGAAATATGTTGTAACGAACGCGGCAATATCAATTGTAGACAAATCGATGCGAGTTGTAGGAGCGAAAAGTTTATCAGAAAAGAATCCGTTACATCGTTATTATTTAAATGTGAGGGCTGGCTTACACAATCCGCCAATGGATGATGTAACCATTTCATTATTAGCGGATGCGGCGTTTCAATCATAAAAATTGAATGATAAATAATAAAAGGACCTGAAATAAAAGGTCCTTTTATTATTTATTGTTAAAATCTTTCTTTTCTATTCTCTTTTTTATGTTTTATATGAGAAAGCTAGGTTTCTTATTTCTACTGCTGTATAATGAGAAAAAAGTACGAAAAGAGGTAGTCTAATCATGCTAGAGGTTATTGCAACGTGTTTAGAAGATGTGAAGCGAATTGAAGAAGCGGGTGGAAATCGAATTGAGCTTATTTCAGCTTATACAGAAGGTGGATTAACACCAAGCTATGCATTTATAAAAAAAGCGGTGAAAACAGTAAATATACCAATTCACGTTATGATTCGACCACATGCTAAGTCGTTTGTATATACAGAAGAAGAAATTGAAATGATGAAAGAAGAAATTGAAATTGCTCAAAAACTTGGAGCTGCAGGCGTAGTTTTAGGTGTGTTAAATGAAAAAAATGAAATTGATGAAGAAAAATTAACGGATTTACTATCTGTTGTAGCTGGAATAAATGTAACATTCCACCGTGCTATAGATGACGTAGAGAATCCAGTTGAAGCAGTGGAATTGTTAAGAAAATTTGATAAGGTTACTCATATTTTAACGTCTGGTGGACAAGGGAACATAGTAGAAAATGTTCCTGTGTTAGTAGAAATGCAAAGAGAAACGAAAGGGAATATGCAGCTTGTTGTCGGAAGTGGAGTAACGAAATCGAATATAGAGAAATTATTGAATGAGACAGGAATTACACAAGCCCATGTAGGTACTGCTGTCAGAGAAGATAAATCTTGTTTTGCTGAAATTGATCAAACATTAGTACAAGATTTAGTAGATAAAATAAGGTAGTTATCATGTTAGAGAAGAGGGGAAACAATGGAGAAAAATACGAAAAAAGAATTGATTTCATGGATTAAAACGATAGGTATTACACTTGGGATTGTCTTTATTGTTCGAGGGGTTTTATTTACGCCTTCATTAGTACAAGGTGAATCGATGATGCCAACCTTAGAAAATAATGAACGTGTTCTTGTTAATAAAATTGGTTATAGTTTAAACGGATTAGATCGCTTTGACGTTATCGTCTTCCACGGAAAAGAAGGGTATGATTTAGTAAAACGAGTAATTGGTTTACCAGGTGATACAGTTGAGTATAAAAATGACGTTTTATACGTAAATGGAAAAGCGATGGAGGAGCCTTATTTAAAAGAGTTTAAAGAAAAGACATCATCAGGCAGTATGTTAACTCCTGACTTTACATTAGAACAAAAGACGGGAAAAACAAAAGTTCCAGAAGGACAAGTATTTGTTTTAGGGGATAATCGCGCGGTTTCAAAAGATAGCCGTATGTTCGGTTTTATTTCAGAAGATGAAATTGTCGGAAAAGGACAAGCTGTTTTTTGGCCATTGCAACAGGTAAGGGCATTATAAAATAATGAAAAAGTATGGAAGGAAGAGTCCTCCATACTTTTTTTTATTTGCTTAAAAATATTGATAGAATTTAAAGAATATTTTATAATTTTAAATTATATGTTTGTTTCGGAAAATGGAATTTAAGTTCCGTTTTTCGGAACTTAGGGGTGTTTTTATGAATATAAATAAAACGGCAGTGAAGACAATGGACATTTTGGAGTTGTTTTATGAGTATGAAGAGTTAAGTTTAACGGAAATGGTTCAGCTTACAAATATGCCGAAAACATCCGTTTATCGTTTAATTGGTTCACTAGAAGAAATGGGATTTTTGCAAAAAACAATAAAAGGTAAGTATCGTCTTGGCTTTGTATTTTTGCGATTTGGCCAACTCGTTTCACAAAGGATATCAGTAAGAAAAATTGCAATTCCGTATATGAGGGAGCTTAGAAATAATTTAGGACAAGCAGTAAATTTAATTGTTCAAGATGGAAATGATGCGATTTATATTGAAAAAATGGAAGGTATACAGCCGGTGCGAATATATACAGCGATTGGAAAAAGGGCTCCGTTATATGCTGGTGCATGTCCTCGGATTTTGCTTTCTTATTTTTCAGAGGAAGAAAAAATGAAGTATGTAGAAGAGGTGAATTTAAAATCGTTTGCGGATGGGACGATCGTAAATAAAGAGCATCTGTTAGAAATAATACAAATGGCAAAACAAGATGGATATACAATTAGTTATTCTGAATTAGAAAATCATACAGCGGCAATAGCGGCACCTATTTTCGGGAGCGATGGCAACATTTTAGCTGGTATTAGTATTTCAGGACTCGCAATTGAGTATAACGAAGAAAGTATGCCGTATTTTATTTCCAAGGTAAAGGAAACGGCATATCGAATTTCAAAAGAGCTCGGCTTTATGGAATAGAAAGGGGGAGTAGAATGAAATTTTCTGCGCTAGGGGATCAAGCTGTTGTTGTTACGTTTGGTGAAAGTATTCAAATGGATATATACGAAAATGTACAACAATTATTTCAGTCGTTAAAACAAAACCCTTTTTCAGGCATGATTGAATGCGTGCCATCATTTACTTCATTAACTGTTTATTATGATTTATATACATTATGGAAGAGATATGAAAGAAATATAGTACCGTATGATTATATATGTGAATACATAAGTAAGTTATATTCTTCCGAGAAGAATGAGCTAAAAAAGCAATTTAATCATATTACGATACCAGTTTGTTACGGGGGAGAATATGGACCGGATTTAGAAGAAGTTGCTTCCTATCATAAATTACAAGCAGAGGATGTCATTCGTATTCATAGCGAAACGACTTATTTTGTTTATATGCTAGGATTTACACCAGGGTTTCCTTATTTGGGAGGACTCTCTAAAGAGTTAGAAACACCAAGGAAACAAACACCGCGTTTACAAATAGCACCTGGTTCAGTAGGAATTGGCGGAAGTCAAACAGGTATATATCCACTTGAAACACCAGGTGGCTGGAATATTATTGGGAGGACTCCGATTTCTTTATTTCATCCAGAAGCAGAATCACCTACATATATCCAAAGTGGAATGTATTTACGTTTTACCCCAATAACGGAGAAAGAGTATGTAACCTTAGAGGGGGATAAAAAATGAATGTAGAGATTTTACATGCAGGGATGTTTACAACTATTCAAGACTTAGGACGATATCAGTATCAACAATATGGTGTGCCTGTTAGTGGTGCTATGGATAGGGTAGCCCTGAGAATAATTAATATGCTAGTCGGTAATGAAGAGGATGAGGCAGGATTAGAGATTACAATAATGGGGCCGAAAATGTTGATTAAGAAGACGACGCTATTAGCGATTGGTGGAGCAAACATAGAGCCGTTGCTAAATGGAGAGCCGATTCCGTTATGGCGACCAGTTTTAGCGGAGGAAGGCAGTATGCTTTGTTTTGGAAAGTTACAATTTGGATGTAGGGCGTACGTTACATTTGCAGGTGGGATTGATATTGCTAGTAGCATGGGGAGTAAAAGTACATATGTACGTGCGGCTATTGGCGGGATTGAGGGAAGGATGCTCAGAAAAGGGGATCGTTTTGGAATTGGTACACCGTCAAAATTTGCAAATCATGTAATAAATCATTTAATAGAGGATAACAGAGTAAAAACAAAGTGGGCAATATGTCATCATGTTTTGCCGAAGTATAATCGTCACCCAGTACTTCGTGTCATTACTGACTTCGAATCGGATCAATTTACGGAAGCAAGCTTACAATCGTTTTTTACAAAAGAGTATAAAGTGTCTAGTTATGCTGATCGAATGGGATATAGGTTAGAAGGAGAAGTTTTAAAGAGAATGGAAGAGAGGGAGATTTTATCAAGCTCAGTTACATGTGGAACGATTCAAGTACCAAGTGGAGGTCATCCTATTATTTTAATGGCCGATAGGCAAACGACAGGTGGGTATCCTAGAATTGGAAATGTTATTTCAGTAGATTTACCGATTCTTGCCCAATTAAAGCCCGGGGACTATGTTGCTTTTGAAAAAATTTCGATAGAAGAAGCTGGGAAGTTGTACATAGAGCAGGAAGAAAACATGAATCTATTAAAGCGATTTATCGCTTTGCGAAGCTAGAATAGGAGGAATGTATAGTGATTACAATCGATCTAAATTGTGATTTGGGAGAAGGTTTTGGAGCTTATCAAATCGGGAACGATGATGAAATTCTTCCGTTCGTTTCATCTGCAAATATTGCATGTGGTTTTCATGCGGGTGATCCAACGGTTATGCGTCAAACAGTTGAAAAAGCATTGCGACATAATGTAGCGATAGGTGCTCATCCTGGTTTTCCTGATTTAATTGGGTTTGGAAGAAGGATAATGCGTGTTTCACCAAATGAAGTATACGATTATGTTTTATATCAAATTGGGGCATTAGCTGGATTTGTAAAAGCTGCTGGAGGGAATATGCATCATGTAAAACCACACGGTGCCCTTTATAATATGGCAGCTACTGATCCTGAAATTGCAGATGCGATTGCTAAGGCGATTTATCATATCAATCCGGAGTTATTACTGTATGGATTAGCGAATAGTCGTGCCTTTCAAGAAGCAGCTCAAAAATATGAATTAACTCTCGTCCAAGAAGCATTTGCTGATCGTACGTATCAGGCAGATGGAACATTAACAAGTCGTACAGAAGAAAATGCGCTGATTAAAAGTGAAGAGAAAGCAATTGAGCAAGTACTTCAAATGGTACAAGAAGATCGGGTGCATGCAGTTGATGGAAGTGATGTTACAATTCATGCACAAACGATTTGTTTACACGGTGATGGGGAGAATGCAGTACAATTTGCGGAGAGAATACACAGAACATTCAGTCTTAATGGTATTTCTATATGTGCACCAAAATAGGATAAAGGGGGAAGGATATAGATGGTGAAATTAATTGGGATATTACTTGTAGCTATTGGTTTTTTATTTCGTCTAAATACACTTTTAGTTGTTATGGTTGCAGGGGTCGTTACGGGTTTAGTTTCAGGACTAAGTTTTTATGATGTCATTAGCATGTTCGGTAAATTTTTCATAGAAAATAGATATATGTCTATGCCAATATTATTAACTTTACCTGTAATAGGTATATTAGAGCGGTATGGATTGAAGGAGAGAGCAGAGGCACTTATAACGAAATCAAAAGGGGCAACAACTGGAAGAGTATTAATGTCATATTTTACAATACGTGAAGCGTCAGCAGCACTGGGACTTAATATTGGTGGACATGCACAAACAGTGAGACCTCTCGTAGCACCAATGGCAGAAGGTGCTGCACATGGGCGCTATGGAAAACTTCCTGAAAAGTTGAAAGAGAAAATTAAAGCCAATGCTGCCGCAGCTGAAAACACTGCTTGGTTTTTTGGCGAAGATATATTCATAGCGACAGGTGCGATTTTATTAATGAAGGGATTTTTTGATTCAGTTGGCATGCATGTTGGTGTTTGGGATATGGCGCTTTGGGGCATTCCAACAGCAATATCTGCTTTTATAGTAAGTTGGATTAAATTTAGAAGGTTTGATAAACATATCGCAGCTGTTATGAAAAAAGAAGAACAACAAGATAAGGAGGCGATGTAGAATGAATCTTATTACAATGGATACGATTTATTATATATTAGGTATAATTGTAGCGTTTGTTGCAATCCGTATTGCCTTTGATCGTGAGCATCCGAATCGATTTGGTTCAAGTTTATTTTGGGCATTATTTGCAATTACATTTTTATTTGGAAATATGATACCTCCATTTTATGTAGGGTGTATTGTAATTATAATGGTAATGTTAGCATCATTAAATAAAGTGACAAAGTCGAATGAGAAAGAAGCACCTGCAGAAGAACGTGTGAAACATGCAGAGAAATTAAGAAATAAAATCTTTATGCCAGCTATTTTAATACCTATTTTCACAATTATCGGTACGTTAACGTTAGGGAAAATAAAGTGGGGAAATGTATCTCTTGTAGATTCTGATAAAGTGACGCTAATTGCTTTAGCGTTAGGTGCATTGCTAGCTTTCGTAGCGGCATTACGTATAACGAAGGCGAAAATAACAACTCCTGTACAAGAAGGTAGCAGATTATTGCAAGCTGTAGGATGGGCAGTTATTTTACCACAAATGTTAGCAGCACTTGGCGGTATTTTTGCAAAATCGGGAGTAGGACAAGTTGTTTCTGATTTAGTAGGGCAAGTGTTACCGACAGAGTACCCATTCGTTGCTGTAATGGCGTATTGCTTAGGTATGATGCTATTTACAGTAGTAATGGGGAATGCATTTGCTGCTTTTGCGGTTATTACAGGTGGAATTGGTTTACCTCTTATTGTACAAATGCACGGCGGAAATCCAGCGATTATGGCAGCTCTTGGCATGTTTGCCGGCTATTGTGGAACATTGATTACACCGATGGCTGCAAACTTTAATATTGTGCCAGCAATGCTTTTAGAATTGAAAGATAAAAATGCCGTAATTAAGGCGCAGGCACCGATTGCTATTACAATTTTCTTGATTAACATGTTTATTATGTATGGCCTCGTATATCGTTTTTAGTTAGGAGTGAGGAAAGGTGAAAAAAGTATTAATAACAGGATTTGAGCCTTTTGGAGGAGAGAGCATTAATCCAGCTTGGGAAGTTGCAAAGAATTTGAATGAGAAAACAGTTGGAGAGTTCAAGATTGTGAGTAAACAAGTTCCAACGGTATTTCATAAATCAATAGAAGTAGTACAAACATATATAGAAAAAGTTGAACCTGAAATCATTATCTGTATTGGACAAGCTGGAGGACGCGCGGATATTACAGTTGAGCGCGTAGCAATTAATGTTGATGATGCAAGAATTGCTGATAATGAAGGAAATCAGCCGGTTGACATACCTATTGTAGTTGAAGGGCCAGCTGCTTATTGGTCTACCCTTCCTATGAAAGCGATCGTAAAGAAACTTCGTGAAGAGGGGATACCAGCTTCTGTTTCACAAACTGCAGGTACTTTCGTTTGTAATCATTTATTCTATGGACTTATGCATGAATTAGAGAAGCAGGAAAAGAGAATACGAGGTGGTTTTGTGCATATTCCGTTTCTACCAGAGCAAGCTAGTAATTATCCTGGCCAGCCAAGTATGTCCCTTTCTACTATTACGAGCGCGATAGAATTGTTAGTTCACGTTACAACGGAGGTGCAAGTGGATATTGCCGAGTGCGGTGGGGCAACACATTAAGTAAATATACAACACCTTTTATGGACAACTGTTATAATAAAGGAAGAAATATACATAGAGGTGATGGTAGTGCAGCAATATGAGGAAGTGCGTTCAATTCTAGAACAAGCAAATAAAATTACAGTATTAACGGGCGCTGGTGCGAGCACGGAAAGTGGCATTCCAGATTTTCGTTCAGCTAATGGCTTATATGCTGATGCGAACGTAGAAATGTATTTATCAAGAGGGTACTATAATAGGAATCCTAAAGAATTTTGGAAACATTATAAGGAAATATTCCAAATAAATACGTTTCATCAATACAAGCCGAACAATGGACATCGCTTTTTAGCTGAGTTAGAAGAAAAAGGGAAAGATATCGCAGTATTAACACAAAACATTGATGGGTTACATCAATTAGGTGGTAGTAAGCATGTGATTGATTTACATGGAACACTTCAAACAGCACATTGTCCAAAATGCAAAGCGGGTTATGACTTACAATATATGATAGATCATGAAGTGCCACGATGTGAAAAATGTAATTTTATTTTGAATCCAGATGTGGTTTTATATGGAGATACTTTGCCGCAATATCAAAATGCGATGAAGCGTTTATATGAAACGGATGTATTGCTTGTTATGGGAACTTCATTAAAAGTACAGCCGGTCGCATCGTTCCCGGAAATCGCAAAAAGGGAAGTTGGGGCAACGACGATTTTAGTAAACGAAGAGTTAACGAGACAAGAATATAATTTTGATTACGTTTTTCAGCGGAAGATTGGTGAGTTTGTTAATAGTCTGGCGTAATGGTAGTTAAAAACTGAGGTGAATATCATTCACCTCAGTTTTTTTCATAGTAATGATTGTGAAAAATTACTTCATAAAAAGAAATGATATTTGTTTCATACATTTTAAGCATACGTTTTAGTTTTCAAAATAAAGGACGATCTTCTTGAAAATCAACATGTTTTAATTGTTTTGCTAGGGGAATAGTAATGAATAGGATATATATTTAAAAAAACTGAAAATTATATCTTTTCATTCTTTTTCGATTAATATACAATTCTATATATATCATAAAAATAGAATTGATACGAATTTATTTGTTTTTTTACATACGGTGAATTTTTTTATTTGTTGAATCAATTCAATAGAATGAAGTGAGGAGAGCGAAATGAAACAGAAAAAGGAGAAGAAAAAAAAGAAAAAAACTCATATTCCCTTTCGGTTAAATGTGCTATTTTTTATTGTATTTCTTCTGTTTTCAACCATTATTATTCAGTTAGGAAAAGTGCAGATCATTGATGGAGAAACGTATAGAAATGAAGTGAACAAGAAGGAAGATGTAACAGTGAGTACTCCTGTTCCTAGAGGGAAAATATTTGATCGAGAAGGAAAGGCGATTGTTGAAAATAAGCCATTAAGGACAGTTACATACACAAAGATGAATGGTGTAGATGGTAAAGAGATGTTAAAAATAGCGAGGGAATTAGCAAAGCTGATTGAAATGCCTCAAGAAGACATGGATAAGTTAACAGATACGGACAAAAAGGATTTTTGGATGCAATTAAATGCAAAGCGTGCAGCAGAAAAAGTAACAAAGGATGAGGAGAGTAAACTTAGGGAACAGAAAGTAGAGGGAAAAGAATTAGATAAAAAAGTAGAAAAATTAAGACGGGAAAGAATTACACAAGAAGAGCTGAATACACTTACAAAGGAAGATATAGAAGTACTAGCAATTAAAAGTAAAATGACTGCTGGATATAAAATGACGCCACAAATTATAAAAAAAGATGTGACTCCGAATGAATATGCAGTAATTAGTGAAAGATTAGTGGTTTTTCCAGGGGTAGATACGACTGTTGATTGGGAACGTGAATATCCGAATGATAAAATACTGCGTTCTGTACTCGGTAGTGTATCTAGTGCAAATGAAGGGCTGCCGAAAGAACAATTAAATTATTACTTAGTTCGTGATTACAATCGGAATGACCGGGTTGGTAAAAGTTATATTGAAAAACAATATGAAGATACATTACATGGAACGAAGGAACAATCTAAAAATATTACGGATAAAGAAGGAAATATTGTCCGAACTGAAAAGGTTAAAAAGGGAAAAAGTGGAAATAATTTAACGTTAACAGTTGATATGGATTTGCAGAAGAAGGTAGAAGAAAGCCTGGAAAAAAATTTAAAGGCGTTTCATCCTTCAGAACCGATGATGGATCGCGCTTTTGTCGTTATGATGAATCCGAAAAACGGTCAGATTTTATCAATTGCAGGTAAGAAGTTAGTAAATAAAGATGAGGAGCTTCAAATAGAAGATTATGCGCTTGGTACAATGACCAGCTCTTATGAGTTAGGCTCAACGGTTAAAGGGGCTACTTTATTAACTGGATATCAAACAGGTGCAATTAAACCGTATACACATTTTTTTGATGCACCAATGTTTTTTAAAGGAAGTCCTAAACCGAAGAAATCATGGAAAGACTTTGGAGATATTGATGATTTAAGGGCTTTACAAGTTTCATCTAATGTTTATATGTTTAATACTGCTTTAAAGATTGCGGGAATTGATTATGTACCAAATAACCCATTAGATATTAAACAAGAGGTATTTAATAAAATGCGTTATCATTTCATTCAATTTGGTTTAGGAGTGTCAACTGGTATTGATTTACCAAATGAATCCGCTGGGCAAAGAGGTAAAACCGATAATATACCTGGTTTTTTACTTGATTACGCTATTGGTCAATATGATACATATACGCCACTGCAGCTTGCCCAATATATTTCTACAATCGCAAATGGTGGCTATCGAATGAAGCCACAAATTGTACAGGAAATTAGGGAACAACCAAATAAGCCAGAAGATATTGGGAAAGTAATCCAGTCGATGGAACCGGTTATTTTAAACCGTGTTGATATGGATATTAGTTATATTAATCAAGTGAAAGAAGGGTTTAGAAGAGTGTTTCAAGAAGCAGATGGAACAGGGACTGGAACATTCAAAAATCTTCCGTATAAACCAGCTGGCAAGACTGGAACCGCAGAGACAGTTTATGGAGGCGAGAGTGATATTGGAAGAGATGAAAAAAATAATAGAAAAAAATGCTATAATTTAACTCTAGCTGGTTATGCACCATATGATGCTGATCCAGAGGTAGCTTTTTCTGTCGTTGTACCATGGGTAAATAATGATAAATCAGGAATTAACTCTGCAATTGGTAAAGAGATTTTGGATGCGTATTTTGAGTTGAAATCAAAGAGATTCAATGCAAATCCAGTTCCTGTAGAACAACCAAATAAGGCACAATAAAGATAACACCCCAATTGTATCTGTCACTGCACGGAACATAATCGTGCGGTGATAGATTGTTTAGATGAAAAGTGTGTTGGTGGAGGGAATATGTATGAAGCAAGAGATCAAGAAAGGATGGGAGAAAGTTTTATTATTCATATTTGTGATGGTAGTAGCCTTCTATTCTTTTACTTTATGTAAGGTTGAAGGGAAATCAATGCAACCAACTTTACATGAAGAAGATTATGTATTTGTAAATAAAGCAGCAGTACATTTTTCTAGCTTACAACACGGAGAAATCGTTATTATTAGGGAAGAGGATAATTCTAAGTACTATGTAAAACGAGTGATAGGGCTTCCTGGTGACAAAGTTAACATAACGAATGGCACTTTATATGTAAATGATAAAAAGCAAGATGAACCGTATATTAATAGAGATGTATTCAATGATACGGAAGCGTTTTATAATTTACAAACAACAAAGATTCCACCAAATAAATTATTTGTAATGGGAGATAATCGTGCGTATAGCAGGGATAGTCGGAATGGTTTAGGTTATATTGAGGAAGATAACATTATTGGAAAGGTGGAATTTGTCTATTATCCTTTTTCGAAAATGAAAATGTTAAACTAGTTTATATTGATGATTCGTTAAATATATTTTTTACAGTTTCTTCAAAAAGCCTTTCGGGTTAAATGATATGAAAAACTTATGCTTTGTTTCATCTATTATAAAATTATTATTTTTTGCTAAAAACTCATCCACAGCTTCCATTGGTCCTGGGCCCCAATCAGGAAGTAGAGGGTTTCCATTAACGCATGTATCTTCTACAATGATATAACTACCAGTAGTTACCATGGATTCATATAATTGCAATTCTTTATATACGTGTTCTTTACTATGGTCAGAATCGAGAATAACCAAAACAACATCTTCAGGTTTTCGTATGCTTGATATAGCTTGAACGGCCGTTGCTGAAATAGAAGAAGCTGTTAAATAGTTGATGCGATGATGTGATGGGCGATTTGGTTGAGGAGTAATATCGATAGTTAGAACTTGCCCTTTGCCTATTAAATCTAATATTGAAGCTAAATAAAGAGCGCTACCGCCCTTAAAAGTACCACATTCAATAATTAAATCAGGTTTTAATTCGTAAATAATTTCTTGATATAAGAAGAGGTCAGAGGGAAGTTTGCAGATAGGGACACCGAGCCAGTGTGTATCAGTTAACCAAACGAGACTGTCATAATATTGTTTTAAAAATTCGTTTTTAACGTTTTCGATTTTAAATTCCCCTTTCTAAAAAGGATTCTTTCGTTTGATGTAAGGAAGAAAGTAAAGTTCAATTCGTTTAGCTTAGCGGTTAGTACAAAAAAATGTGCATGAAATTTGTACTTTATAGTATGTGAGAGGTAAGAATAAGGACATAAAAATGAGCAAATTCTCTAATTAAGGAGTTTGCTCATTTTTATTAAATTTTATCTTTTTTTGAGTTCATCATTTATTATGGGTTGCTTTTATAATAAAGCGGTGTTGCTTTACATCAAAATACCCTTTTTGTAAGATAATTTGATGTATGCTATATAATTTCTCGTAATATTTTTCTATAGTGAAATCAGGAATTTGCCAAGGAATAGCTTTTAAGTAATAGACTAAAGCGCCGACATCATAAAACCGCTGAAGGGGGAATTCTTCTTTCGCTGTTAAAATGGTAAAACCGCTTTGGGATAAATCGTTACATGCTGTTTTTAACGTCCAGTTTGCAAGTTCAGGATTAAGTGATGCAGCAATATACTCATTGATTTCAGCACAATCAAGCCCCCCAACTTGCTGAGTAAGGAATACCCCCTTTGGAGAAAGGATTCTTTTCACTTCTGAAGCAGAATACGATTCATGCTGATTTATAATTAAATCAAATTGTTCAGCATGAAATGGAAAAGCTGCGTCATCGGTTACTTCTACAACTTTGATGCCTAAAGGTTCTAATTTCTTTCGTGCTATTGGAATATTTGGGGCATAACCTTCGGTTGCATACGTCATAGGCGGGAAGGGTTTTAACATAGATAAAAACTCGCCACCACCAGTACCCATATCTAGCATTTTTCTTGCATGTTGTATAAGTTGAAAGGCCATGCTACCGTATGACCAAGTTAATAAATCACTTTTCATGCGACCTGTTTCGGTAATAAAGGAAAAATCCCAACCGCTAAAGCTTGTATTTGCATTTTCTAATAGATTTAAAAATAATTTATCCTGTTTCATGTTATGTCCTCCTATTTCGTTAATGAATGCTATAGTAGAAAAAGAAAGCAGGAGGACCTCTAATTAAGGTGAAACGTTTTTACGTTTCATGTTCGAATGTGTTCATATAGATTTGCTCCTAATAAGAATGATTATTTATATATTCGGGAGTAATGAGTGGAAATCCTCTTTAATGATAGGAAAGGCAGTTGTTTCATGAGGAATTGGGTTCCGTTTTCCGATAAAGAGTACGACGAAATTTGGGACGAGGTATATAGTGATTTTGATTTTTCACCAAGTGTTTCTACATTCCTGGCATATAAGGTGCCAACTCCTTATATAACGTTTGATATTTCTAATTACTTCGGAGAATCGTTAGATTTGGATGTATATGATGATTTAGAAGAAAAAGTGTTACTTGTTATTAAAGAGAACACAATATATAATGGCACTTGATTGGCAACACGAATGTTATTGGGTAAATCCACATTTAAAGTTTGAAAGAGATGAATTTGGTGATTGGAGAATACCAATCTTTCCGAATGGAGATTACAATTTCTTTATTCAGAAGGATTTTAAGTGGGGGTATTTAGGACATCCTTGGGAAAAGAGTATAACGATATTTGGAAAAGAACTAATACATACCTTTGATCAATATAAGCCGAAAATGTTTCATAAGGTTTTAAGACAGGGATCCTCTTTAAATGAATCCCCTTATCGTTAGAGTTAAAATAAAAAATGCCTACACTTCAAAAAGGAAGTATAGGCACCTTTTATTTTTTAATGGACAATCCATACACCAACGTCTCGCTAGGAGTCGTAATGCTAAAACCAGTCGTCTTATAGTCAAGTTTTAAAGTATCACCAGTATAGTCTTTTGTGAATGTATCCATGTGTACAATAAGTTTTTCATCTTCATATACAACGTCATCTGGATTGTGTGTATCCTAAATTAAATCAACATCAACAAAAATACTACAAGAGTTTGTCATGGTTCCTCTAATACGAATAATCCTTTTGTCTGCATGTTCTAACCTTTGCAGAGCTGCTTTTGCTTCGTCAGTTATACGAATGTTCATGTAATCCCAACCTTTGTTTATATTTCTTATTCTATTATTACAAAAACATAAGAAATAGGGAAGTAAAGGGGATCACTAAGGCTTAATCAGTAAAGCTGGGACTGTAAATGTTTGAGGTGATATAAAAATAAAGCATTCCTTCATAATCTTTAAGTGTTTTTTCTAAGTTTTGTACTTCTTCTTTAAACACAAACCCGAGCTTTTCTAATACATGAATTGATTTTTTATTTTCTGGAAAGACTGAGGCTATTATAGATTCCACTCCAATTACGTCAAAAGCATATTGTAAAAGGGCAGATGTTGCCTCGGTTGCAAAACCTTTCCCCCATGAATTATGGGAGAGTGCGTAATATAGTTCTGTTGAAGTTGGTTCAAAATCTGATGGACCTAAACCGCAATAACCGATTACTTTTTGACTAGATTTTTCAATAATTGAAAGGTTAAATTTAGCGATATGGTTTATAGAATTTTTTTTATTCATGTCTATACTCCAGCGAATTATATCTTCAATTTCTTTGTAGGAGTATACAGGCTCCGGAATATAGCGGTGTACTTTATGATGTTTATGTAGTTCGTATATGGCAGGTGCATCTCTAAGCTGATAGGGACGAATGTGTAATCTTTCCGTTTCAATTTTTGCATTTACAAACATATTATACCTCCTGAATGTGAATTTTATCTATGAAATACAGCATTCGACATGAATCAAGCGTGTCCTCTCTAGAAGGACTTATAATGAAAAAACCAGCAAACATGGTTGTTTGCTGGCTTCACTTTATTTCAGTTCACATTTATCAAGTGGAATCACTTTTGTTTTCTTAGTAAATTTATAGCCTAACCAAAGTGCTAAGAATAGTGGTAAACCGATGTAAGAAACGAGTACACTGTTCCAATCGATTGATTCTCCCATAAATGCTCCGTAGTTTTGACCTAAAATAACGATAACACAAAGTGCGAATGCAAAGATTGGACCAAATGGGAACCATTTTGCTCTATACGGTAAATCGTTTAAATCTTTTCCTTGTGCAATATAAGCTTTACGGAAACGATAATGACTAATAGCGATTCCCACCCATGCGATAAATCCAGACATTCCTGATGCGTTTAATAACCAAACATACACAACACCGTCTCCGTATAAGGAAGCGATGAAAGCGATACTACCTACTACTGATGTTGCGATTAATGCGTTAACAGGTACGCCGCGGCTATCTAATTTACCTAAAAATTTCGGCGCTTTCCCTTGTCTTGCTAAATCCCATAGCATACGAGTTGATGCGTACATTCCAGAGTTACCAGCAGATAAAACTGCAGTTAAAATAACAGCGTTCATAACAGATGCAGCAAATGCAACACCCGCTTTTTCAAATACAAGTGTAAATGGACTTACTGTTACATCACTTGCTGCAAGGCTATCAGTCGTATAAGGAATTAATAAACCGATAACGAGAATTGCAAAGATATAGAATAATAGAATACGCCAAAAGATAGAACGAATTGCTTTCGGAATATTGCGCTCCGGATCAGCCGTTTCACCAGCAGCTACACCTAATAATTCAGTTCCTTGGAATGAGAAACCAGCAGCCATAAATACACCGATAATTGCCATAATCCCACCGTTAAATGGTGCATCTGCAACAGTGAAGTTTTTAAATCCGATAGGCTCGCCGCCCATAATACCAAAGATCATCATAAAACCAACAATTAAAAAGAGAATAACAGTAACTACTTTAATAAGTGCAAACCAATATTCTGATTCACCAAATCCTTTAACAGATAAATAATTTAAAAGAAACATAATGGCTAAACAAAGTCCACTCCAAATAAGAGAAGGGGTATTTGGAAACCAAAATTTCATAATTAATGTTACAGCTACAAGTTCAGCAGCAATTGTAATTGCCCAGTTATACCAATAATTCCAGCCAAGTGCAAAGCCAAGTGATGGGTCAACAAATTTTGTTGCATACGTGCTAAAAGATCCAGTAACAGGCATGTATGCTGCGAGTTCTGCTAAGCTTGTCATTAAAAAATAAACCATAATTCCAATTGCAGCGTATGCTACTAGAGCTCCACCAGGACCAGCTGTATGGATGACACCACCGCTAGCAAGAAATAGTCCGGTACCGATTGTACCACCGAGAGAAATCATCGTAAGGTGACGAGATTTTAATCCGCGTTTTAATTCACCTTGTCCTTGTTCAGTTTGCGTTTTAGAGGTAGCTTGATTCGTTGCGCTATTCATGTTCAACACTCCTTTTCTTGTAAGATAGGAAGGAGCGGGGGAGAAAAATACAAAAAACCGCCAAAGGAATTTGGCGGAACATTTCACAAATAACCACCCCATCATACCCTTCCGTTAAGATAGCACCCCACGTTTACTCGGTATTTTGTAAACGTGACAGTTCTGTTCCTTTCGGAGACAGCCCCAGCCTATATTTCCAGAGAAGAAATATAAACTTCGGCAACTTTTCCTTTCAAACGGAATCAATGACATTCTCTGTGTCTAGGCCGTTATACTCTTAAAAGTCGCAACCTCTACCTCATCGGATTGATGAGGATTTATTTATTGCTATGATTTTTAATATATGGCAATTGTAATGACTTTCTGAAAATATTGCAAGGAATTTTGTAGGGAAAAGTCAAAAAAAATCGGTTATTGTATAGGAAACGCTTGCAAAACTCCACCCGAACCTATTTTTATGTAACAATAAACAAAGAATAAATTGTTATACAAATGTTTCGCAAAAAATAATGAAAAACCCTTTAAAGTTAAAAGATAATTCAGAAAATATAATTCGACATAACTATTAAGAGGGAGTACTGCTTTTCTTTTGTTTCAAAGAATAAACATATGTGCGAATATAAAGAGTGAATATTCTTTATATTCGTAGTAAAATTGAAGTACTGTTTAATTGAAAAGGGGACATCGTTATGAAATTAGAAACGGAAAGATTACATATTATCCCGTGTACGGAAGAATGGGTTCAAATTGCGAAGAATCAAGGATACAATAGCGGTCCGCATATTTTAGGGCATGTAGAAAATGTAAAACAAGACGCAGCTTTATTACCTTGGGGTGTTTGGTTTGTCATTCGAAAAGAAGATGACATCGTTTTAGGAGATATAGGATTTAAAGGAAAACCGAACGAGAAACATACAGTAGAAATTGGTTACGGATTTATTGAGAAATATTGGAATAAAGGTTATGCAACAGAAGCAGTAGATGAATTAATGAAGTGGGCGTTTCTAACTGGCGAAGTGGAAGCGATAATTGCAGAGACACTTCTTGATAACCATAGTTCTATTCGTGTATTAGAGAAATTAGGTATGAAAAGAGTGGATAGTACAGAAACGATGATGAATTGGAAACTTGACAAGTGAACGTATGATAAAAATACCGCCCGAATGAATCGAGCGGTATTTTACGTAATAAGCAAATGTGTTTAAGGTAAGAGCTGCTTTTGATCAGTAGGATAGCTTATATGCGTTTGTTTCGAATGTTGGGAATGGTTACGTACAGAAATGAAAAGAGAAATGATGACGACAAGACCAACTGCAACATAAGAAAGAGTAATAATAGTTGGATCTACTTTAAACGATGTGAGTAGTGTACGTATATTTGTAAAGATAATAAGACCACCAACAAGTACACCGAGTAAATGAGATGGAACAATGCGTACTAGCCATGCTGCAATTGGAGCCGCGACTATACCACCGAGCATTAAAGCGAATACCCAAACCCAGCTCACTTGTTCCCAGCCTAATGAAATGAAGAATCCAATCGTTGCGGCTAAAGATACAGGAAATTCACTTGTATCTACAGAACCAATAACTTTTCTCGCTTCATTTCCTCGTGCAAGAAGGACAGGTGTAGTAATAGGTCCCCAGCCACCACCTCCAGTGGAATCAACGAAACCAGCGAATAATCCGAGAGGGATAAGTTGCTTACTGGACATACGTTTATTCGACTTAATCATTTGTTTTTGAATAATGAATCGTAATAAAATGTAGACCCCTAAAGTAAATAAGAATAAAGAAATGTACGGTTTAATTAAATCACCAGGTAAATTACTTAAAAAACAAGCTCCGATAAAAGCTCCAATTGCCCCTGGTAATGTAAGTCTGGAAACAGTATATTTATCAACGTTTCCAAATCGTATGTGTGAGGCTCCAGAAGCGGCAGTTGTAACAACTTCAGCTAAGTGAACAGAAGCGGAAGCTACAGCTGGTGCAATACCAAACATTAATAATAAAGAAGAAGACGTTACCCCATACGCCATTCCAAGTGCTCCATCAATCAATTGAGCGAAAAATCCAATAATAGCAAAGATAATTAATTTCTGCATGTATAATCCCCCTGTAATAATAAATGAAAAAGGCTCTTTTCTCGTGTGAGAAAAGAGCCTTTGGTTTTTCCAATCAGCTTTATATTGATTTTTTTATTATAATGCATATTAATCTTATAAATCAACTAGGAATTTGATTTTTTTTAATTGAATGAAATTTAATGAAAATATACAATAAAAGGATGGGAAGAAAGGGGAGAAGAATATGTTAATGTTTGATCATCTTGTTCATGTTGTGCACTGTACACCGGAGGAAGCAGCAAAACAAATGCAAAAACTAGGTTTTCATACTGTGCAAGGTGGTGAGCATAGTAACTGGGGTACTTGGAATAGTTTATGTTATTTTGATTTATCTTATATAGAATTTTTAGCAGTTCAGCATGAAGAAAAAGCGAAAGAAGCAGACAATCCATTAGTGCAGGAAACTGTTGTAAAATTGCAAGACGGAGAAGGGATGCTGCAAATTGCAATTCGAACAGAACAGATTGAAGAACTAGCACTGAAGTTTGAGGAACGCGGATTACAAATTAATGGTCCTTTTGAAGGGAAACGTATGAGAAATGATGGTCGTCTATTGGAATGGAAAATGTTATTTGTAAAGCAGGAAGAAAGCGGGCCGAAAATTCCTTTCTTTATACAGTGGAATGAAACGGATGAAGAACGAAGAAACGATTTACGTAAAATAGGGACGATCACGGAACATAAAAACAATGTACAAGAAATTGAAACGATTCATTATGCGGTAAAAAATGTTCGAGAAACAGTTCGGGAATGGAAAGAAATAATGGGACTAACAGTAAGTGCAGTCGTAAGAAATGAAGAGTGGAATGTAGAGTGTCAAAGTGTGTTGTTTGGGAACACCAATGTACAGTTTTGTGAACCGATTGGGGAAGGGATAGTAAAAGAACATTTAATGCAGTATGGGGAATATCCATTTGCGGTGGAGTTTAAAGGGGAAAGTAAACGAAAGTATGAAGTGCTAGGTAGTATGTACATATATTAATTGAGGTGAATTTTGTGGAAGAAATGTTAAGAGCGATAGAGAGAAAACTAGAATGGCCTCATATTATTAAATGTACAGCTATTTCAAAAGGGTTTTCGCATGAAGAGAAATATAAAATTGAACTAGAGAATCGAGAAACGTATTTTGTAAAAGTATGTGATTCTGCTAAGTTTGAACGAAAACAAGAAGAATATACGTATATGAAACAATTGGAGTCATTACATATCTCAACGCCGAAGTTAATTCATTTCATAAGACTTGAAGAATTAAATAAATGTGTTCAAGTATTTGAATGGATTGATGGTGTAAATGGTGAAGAGAGTTTAGGGAAGTTATCGGTGAAAGAACAGTATAATGTAGGAAGAAAAGCAGGAGAAATGTTAAAGAAGATTCACACGATAGAAAGAGAAAGTGCGAGTGATAAGTGGGAAACGTTTCGATGGAATAAATACGAAAGATACTTAGATGCATTAGCAGACTATGAAGTAGACTTTCTTGATTTGAAGCCAGTATTAAGATTTGTAGAGAATCATAAAGACTTATTGAAAAATCGTCCTATCACATTTTTACATGATGACTTCCATCCAGCAAATAGTATGATTCACAATAATGAGTTTATCGTTATCGATTTTGGTGGGTATGATTTTGGCGATCCAATACACGATTTTTATAACGTAGCGATTTTTACTACAAGAATAAGCAACCCATTTGCGGTTGGACAAGTTCACGGTTATTGCGGAGGCGATCCATCGCTCCATTTTTGGAAGCTGTATTCATTATACGCAGCGATGACATTCCCAGCGGATATCGTATGGACAAATCGAAGTACACCGCATTTAGTAGATGATATGAAAGAGAGATTGAACCGAATTTTAGAAGATCATAATCATTTTTCATCCTATGTTCCGAAATGGTATTAATCATATCATAAGGATAGAATAAACAATAAATGACGGAGGGGTTCATTTGGATAAAATAGCGGTAATTTCAGATATTCATGGTAATATTCCGGCATTAGAATCTGTGCTGAAAGATATTAAATTAAGAGGAATTGAGCGCATTATTTGTCTTGGCGATTTAGTAGGAAAAGGCCCTCATTCTAGCGAAGTAATTGAAATTGTTCGTAAAGAATGTGAAGGAGTCGTAATGGGAAACTGGGATGATTTCATTACAAAACCGACTGAATTTGAAGCGTTAAAATGGCATCAAAAACAACTGTTAGAAGAACAAAATGAGTATTTAAGAAGTTTACCATTTTCAATCGAGTTTTATATGAGTGGGAAACTTATTCGTATGTTCCACGCTTCACCAAGAAGTTTATATGAAAGAATTCAACCACACGCTTCAAGAGAAGAACGTGTTAGTATGTTCGAAAATAGTGATCTCACAGAGAATATAGCAGGGGAAAGAAAACCAGATGTCGTTTGCTACGGTGACGTTCACCAAGCGTTCGTTCAAAATTTCAGAGGGAAAACGTTATGTAATGCTGGTAGTGTAGGAAATCCTCTTGAAATTACACAAGCTTCCTATTTAATTTTTGAAGGAACTTACAATGAAAAAGAAGCAGCGAGCTTTTCTATTCAACTCGTACGTGTGCCGTATGATATTGAATTAGCCATTCGATTAGCGGAAGAACTTCATATGCCAGAAATTGAGGAATACAAGCAGGAGTTACGGACTGCTTTGTATCGAGGGTTTAAAGGGAAGTAAGGAATATGTAAAGCAATAAAAATATATCAACGATTTTTTCAATATATCGACGTTTCGCCAAAGGATATCGACTTAACGACAAATAGTGACATAATATATTTATCATAATTATATTATGTAAACTGAATTAAGGAGGGAATATCGTGCATCGCCAAAAACGAATGAAAGAAATTGCTGATCATATTTTAAAGTTAAACTTAACTCATCCAATAAGAGTTGGAGTGAGTGGTATTACAGCCTCCGGAAAAACAACATTTGCAAATGAACTAGTAGAAGAAATTACAAAGCGTGGTGAAAAAGTAATACGCGCAAGTATTGATGATTTTCATAACCCGAGGGTTATTCGATATGCCCAAGGAAAGGAATCAGCAAGAGGATATTATGAAGATGCACATGATTATACAGCCTTTAAAGAAAGGTTATTAATGCCTCTAGGACCTAATGGAGATTTACGTTATGAAACGATATCTCATAATTTAATAACGGATATCCTTGTACATAGTCAGCCTCTAGTGGCTCCACCTAATATGATGTTAATAGTAGATGGAACATTTTTATTTAAAAAAGATATTCGGTCTCTATTTGATTATAAAATTTTTGTAGATACAGATTTTGAGATTGCAAGAAAACGTGGTGCGAAGCGAGAAACTGAAGCTTTTGGAAGTTATGAAGAAGCTGAAAAAATGTTTTTGAACAGATATCATGCAGCTTGCCGGATGTATATAGAAGAGCATAATCCGAAAGAGTGTGCAGATGTTGTATTTTGTAATAGTGATTTTGATAATCCGGTAGTTGTTTTTAATGAAAGCAAGTAATGCATAATCATAAATATATGTATAGCCTTATATTTGTTGTTATAATTCTTGTATAATGAAATAAATTTTATGAAGTGAAAAACAGGGGATAAGGCAATTAAAAAACGTAAAAAGGGGACGGGAAATATAATGATGGAAGTACAAGAATTAAAAGAAGAACTACAACAAATTAAAAATAACAATTACGCTGTACCAGAGGATGTTGACGCATATCCATATGCGCAGTGGATGCTAGATTATATCGGATCACCGGATGCTGAACTACGCGATGAATTGATTTATAGTACGCTTGCACGCTGGATTACAGATGATGTATTTAGGCAAAAAGAATTAAGAGGATTAATGCTACAAGCAATTAGTCCTGATTATTTATTTTATAAAATTGGTGAAAAGGGAACAGACTCTGTTTTTAAGCGTGCTTTCTCAATTCTAATTCCACCACTTATTTTATCCGTTCATGAAAGAGAACCGTTGTTATCTGAAGAACAACTGTACAGTGTGGCAGAACAAGTTCTGGAATATGTCTATTTAGAAGAAGATGTAAGGGGTTACGTAGAAGGAAAAGGCTGGGCACACTCTACTGCACATGCTGCAGATGCGCTAAATGCTTTAGCGCGTACGATACGAAATCACGAATTTTCACATGCACTCCTTACAGCTGTTCGTCATAAGATTCGTCTGCACGATTACGTATACATAAACTTTGAGGATGAGAGATTGGTGACGGCCGTAGTGTCATTATGGAACCAAAATCTCTTAACCCAAGAAGAATGGAACAATTGGCTTCATAGCTTTACAATCATTGAAGAAGCTCCAGCTTCTCAAAATGATATTTTGGAACAAAACATAAGATCTTTCTTAAGAAGTTTGTATTTTCGAGCTTTAGAACAAGAAGGGAACTCTGGGTTTACGATTGCTATACGGGAGATTTTAAAAAAATGGCATAGATTTTAAAAAATGTCATTTACTTTTCAACAGTCTGGAAAAATGAGTGGGAAATTCCCACTCATTTCTCACAAACCATAATAGCCTCACGTAAACGAGAAATTCCTTCCTCAATTTGATGAATATTTACTTTTCCGTAAGATAAACGAATGTAACCATCTTTTGCGCCGAAAATACTGCCAGGCATAAAGGCGATTTCTTGTTTTAAGCTTTGCATAATAAGCTGTTTTTCGTTAATCGGTTCATTAAGCTTTCCCCATATGTAGATTCCGCCATTCGGATTTGAAAAAGAGATTTTATCTTGCAGATGCTCGTTTAGCGCATTTACGATAACGTCTCTTTTTTGTGATAGTTGTTTTCGTAATGGTGCTATATGTGATTGGAATGGAACAGTTTCGAAAAATTGTTGCATAAGCCATTGAGGGAATATGCTCATTCCTAATTCCATTTGATGCCGTGCATCTGATAGTCGCTCTACTACCGACTGCGGGGCGACAAGCCAACCGATGCGTAGGCCAGGTGCAATCATTTTTGATAATGAATGTACATAAATGACGGTTCCGTTTTCGTCAATTGATTTTAAAGTAGGGCAAGGTTGTTTATTTTCTAAAGTGAGCAAACTGGACGGATCATCTTCAACGATTGGAATTCGTAAGTCCGCACAAAGAGATAACAGTTTTTTTCTACGGTTTGGATGAAGCATTGTTCCCGTAGGGTTTTGGAAATTTGGATTTAAAAAGATCATTTTAATACGGTGTTTACGGTACAGTTCTTGAACATCGTCTGGATTAATCCCGTGTTTATCAACAGGTAATGGGAAAATACGAATACCTGCAGATTGGAATAACGGTAATGAATAACAGTGTGATGGGCTTTCAAACGCTACTGCATCACCTGGGTTTAATAAACATTGCACGATAAGATGAAGTGCTTGTTGTGCGCCAGATGTAATCATAATAGATGGCTCTGTCGCTTCGATTTTTAAATACTCCTTCATATATTTTACTACCGCTTGTCTTAATGGGAGGTAGCCTTGCGGATGATCATAGCTTAATGATTGTGTTAAAGGCTGTTCTCGCAAAATGGCTTGTAGTTGCTCGTGCGGAAAGAGATTACAACCGAGTTCTCCATTTGCGAAATCGATTATAGTACCATTTTGCTGCACTTGTTCTCGAATATGACGAAGTAACGGTAAATTAGGTAAAAATGTACCACCTTCTACGAATCCTCTCCAGTTCGGTGTTAATGTTGGCGAAACGCCCCACATATGTGTACTTACACGTGTACCTCGTCCAGTCGTGCTTTCTACAATCCCCATAGCGCGAAGTTCATTATAAGCAGTCGTTACAGTACTACGGTTCACATTTAACTGAGTAGCTAATTTTCGTTCTGAAGGGAGGAAGCTACCTGGAGGAAGCTCTCCGTACATAATGCGTCTTTCAATAAAGTCAACAACTTGCTGATAAATCGGGACATTACTGTCACTATCTAGCTTCCATTCCATAAAAACGCCTCCGCATCTCTTATATACATCAATTATAGCAAATTGGCTGGGTGAAAAAACAGCCAATTGGACGGTGTTATATCCAGCCAATTTTACTATGCTAAATATGGAAGGGGAGATTCGGATGAAACGATGGCAAATGGAATGGCTCTTAGTATCAGTTGCTTTAGTATGGGGAGCGAATTATACGATAGGAAAGTACGGTGTGGCATTTATGTCATCCATTCAATTTAATAGTTTACGATTTTTAGTGGCATCTCCGGTATTATTACTTATTACATTTTTTATGGAACGCTCATTGCGTATTGAAAGAAAAGATTGGTTACGATTATTAGCAGTCGGTATAGTTGGAACGACAATGTATCAAACAATGTTTATGTTGTCTGTAAAATATACTTCAGCAACGAACGCCTCATTATTGATTGCGATGTCACCTATTTTCACTGGGATATTAGCGGTATTACACAAACAAGAACGTTTTTCGATGAAAGTTCAAATTGGTTCTATATTGTCCTTTATTGGTGCAGCACTTGTTTTATTAACAGGGCATACAGGAGGAGCTTCATATGAGTATGCGTGGCTTGGGAATTTAATTGGATTAGTCGCGGCAATTGCGTGGGGATGGTATCCAATTTTGGCGCAGCCTCTTATTACAAAGTATTCTGCAATGAGAGTTACATCATGGTCTACATTAATTGGAATTGTACCTCTTGTTGTATATTGTTTATTTAATGTGAATACGTTAACGTGGCCAGTAGATATGCCAAGCTGGGGTTCGTTAGGATATTCTATCGTCTTTGCGACAATCTTTGGACTCGCAATGTGGTATGTCGGTATTAGTAAAATAGGATCAACGAAAGTAATGGTATACATGTATCTTGTTCCACTGTTCGCAGTTATTTTTGCGGCAGTAACAATTGGAGAAACGATAAACTTGATGCAATTAGTTGGTGGACTTGTTATATTTATCGGGTTATATGTGGTAAAAAAAGGCGGGATAAAAAAGCCAGCTCTCAATTTGAAAAAAGTAAGTTAAAGGTAAAAAGGATCTCTTTCATATAGAAGGAGATCCTTTTTGTTTTTGCAATAAAAGAACTTGTTCAATAGCCCATTTTTGATGGTCGTGAAATAAATGTTCTTTAGCAAGTAATGGGGGCATCCATTGTAAAAGATGGTCTTCTTCATATGTTTTAAATGAATGTATCTTTTGAGCAATATAAAAATAACCATCATTTAAATAATACGTATCTTCTTTTTCTGCATAAAAATATCGTGCTGCATTACCGATATATCGCTCGATTTCTATTGTCCAACCTAATTCTTCTTGTAATTCACGATGCAAACAGTCTTCTTTTTTTTCAGTACCCTCCATACCGCCACCAGGTAAAAAGTAACGTTCTCCTTTTTGGATAATAGCCATTTTTGAACAAGTAGTATTAAAAATAACCGCATAGCAACTAGGTCGTAATACATACTGAACAGTAGGTTTTTTATAACCGAAAGTGAGTTTAGACATCATAAAACACCTCATTTCTCTATAAAATACATAAAAGGAATAATAAGGTGAAATCGGAATTATGTAAGTATAATCAAATTAGATTGGGGTGACAACAAAATGATCAATCGAAAATGTTCACGATGTAAGGAAATTACAGGTACTATACATGGCGGTAAAAAAATAAATGAAGAATTGTTATGTGAAGATTGTTTGCAAAAAGGAATTGCGAGTGGGGAAATCGAATTATCACAAGTGGAGAAAGAACAAACTTCGTATCTTTCTATAAAAATATTAAAAATAATGAGTTTTATTTATTTAATAGCATCTATTTTAATGGCTTTTTCTGCTGGATCGCTTATACATGATCCAGGCTTTGCTGAAAGATCATTTTCAGGATCAGTTGGTGTTATTATACTAGGATCCATATTCCAGTCTGTTCTTGTATTTTCTGGTATTTGGGTATTCATTCTTTTAGTAGAAACGGTTATTAAAATTTATGAAAAAATGAAGTGAGTGAGAGGGAGAAATTCATGCGAGTAAGAAACATTCAAGGGAAAGATTATGAAAAGATTCATTCCGTATTAAATGATTGGTGGGGCGGAAGAAATATGGCTGATATGTTACCAAAGCTATTTTTCGTTCACTTTCACGAAACGAGTTTCATCATTGAAGAAGAGGGAGAAACATTAGGTTTCTTATGCGGATTCTTTTCGCAAACATATAAAGAGGAAGCGTACGTTCACTTTATCGGTGTAAATCCGAAGCATAGAAGAAAAGGGATTGCATCGACATTATATTCTTATTTCTTCGATGTCGCTCGTGCAAACAACCGTAAAGTTGTAAAAGCAATCACGTCACCAGTTAATAAAAATTCGATACAATTTCATCAAGAAATTGGTTTTCAAATTGAAGCTGGGGATGATGAAATAGAAGGTGTATCCGTACATACAAATTATGATGGGAACGGCAGGAGTAGAGTATTATTTTTAAAATATGTGTAAATATGGGCTAACGTGTTGTTAGCTTTTTTGTTGTGAGGAGGTATGAATATGGAGAGTTCTCAAAGTAGAAGTGAGTACTTACGGCGTATTTATAAAGTACAAGATTATATAGAATCACATATAAATGATTCAATGTCTATTGAAGATTTGGCGAATGTGGCAGGCTTTTCAAAGTTTCATTTTCATAGAATTTTTAAAGGGATAGTGGATGAGCCATTATCTCGGTATGTGAATCGATTAAAACTAGAGAGGGCAACCCATCTACTTACTTATCGGCCGGATATGACGATTACAGACATTGCTTATCATTTTGGGTTCACGGATTCAGCAGTTTTCTCCCGGACATTTAAAACTTATTACGGTGTAAGTCCGTCCAACTATAGAAATCACAATAGCAAGAATTGCAAAGACGTAAGCGAAACTTCTCAATACAATGAATGTAAGAAGGTTCGAGGGAATGTTGAAATTGTAACAGCGGACAATATAAACGTCGCATACATAAGACATGTAGGTACATATAAAGATTTAGCTATAGCTTTTCCGAAAATGATAGAGAAACTATTTCATTATGCAACGGGGCAAAACTATCATGTATTCGAAGATAGGAAGGTTTTAACAATTTATCATGATCATCATGAGTTTACAGAAGACTATCATTTAAGAACAAGTCTATGTATAACAATTCCAGATGAATCCTCAGTAGGAACGAGTGACATTGGAATAATGCAAATACCGTCAGGAAAGTATGCGGTAGGCCATTTTCAAATACTCCAAGACGAATATAAAGGGGCATGGGATTTCTTATACGGTGAATGGCTGCCAAATAGCGGATATAAACCGAGAGATTTGTATCCTTTTGAAGTGTATAAAAATGATCCAAGACAGCACCCAGAACATAAACATATAGTTGATATATATGTACCGATCGAACCTTTTTAATCATAGATTGAAGGGGAAGAACAATGAAAACTGCTCAAGAGTTGGAGTATAAGATAAAAGAAGAATATGAAAATATTAATGGTATGTTAGCAATGCAGAAAGGTAATATTGTTTTTGAAAATTATTATAACGGCCACGGTCCAGATGATGCATTTCATGTAGCGTCTGTCACAAAAACGATAATCTCTGCGCTAATTGGGATATGTATAGATAAAGGATATATAAAAAGCGTTGATCAAAAAGTAATAGAATTTTTTCCTGAATATAATCTTAAGGCATCTGAAGTAACAGTGCGGCACCTTCTTACAATGACAGCTCCATATCCTTATGCGGACTGGCAGGAACCGTTAGAAGAATTATGTACACAACAGGATTGGGTGCAGTATACGTTAAATAGGGCAGGAAAAGGCGGAGAAATTGGACCTTTTAAATATTCATCTGCAGGAGCACATCTATTATCTGCAATCATTATGAGCACAACAGGAAAAAGTGCGCGTGAATTTGCGAACGAACACTTATTTCAGCCTATCGGTATGAGAGAAATTCCAGACTACAATATGAAAGCATTTGGATTCGATGACTTATTCGGAAAAGATGTAAAAGGATGGGTTCACGATCCAAACGGTATTTCAACAGGCGGCTGGGGACTTACGTTAACAGTTAGAGATATGGCGAAGTTTGGGCGGTTATATTTAAATGAAGGAACTTTTAATGGGAAACAAATTCTTTCAAAGTCATGGATAAAAGAATCAACGGAAATGAATACGAATCAATACGGTTACTTATGGTGGTTACGAGAAGAGGATGGGATTTCTTCTTATTGTGCAATGGGTGATGGTGGGAATGTGATTTGTTGTGTACCGGAGAGGGAATTGGTGGTGGTGATTGCGTCGGAAGTTATGGCGAATGCAGGGGATAGATGGAAGTTAATTAAAGAATGCATACTTCCTTATTTAAAAGATTAATATGTTTATTTTATGAAAATGAGAATAAAAGGTTTAGCTATACTTGTTTTGTTCTCCATGATAGAAATAAGTGTTGTGAGAAAGAAGTCGTTCAATTAAGATTAGAAAACTTCAACACCTATACGATTATTAAATAATTGAAAGGTGTTGAAGTACTTTATGAGCTAATTAAGGTACTTTAAACTGAAAGTTGAAACGCCTTTTTTCTGTAATTGTTAATTATTCTTTAACCTTTCGATGTATAAGGTACATCATGCCAAACACAATTGCTAGCAAGATAAATTTAATTAATTCTATTAGGCTGGCATCCCACTTGTTTTGTACTCCATCTGTTAAATAAAATACATTAAACATACCATGTAAAATTGCAGGTGTTATTACGGAACGTCCATACTCTCTCATATACGTCAAAATTATAGATAATATAAATAATAATGAGTGATAACTTAACATTCCTACAAACCAAAACTCATAGTTTTTATAGAAGATTGCTACTGGTAAATGCCATAAAGACCAAAGCGAAGCTGTAATTATAGCTGTTTGCATAAATGAATATTTTTTTCGTAAATGGTAATGAAAATTCCCACGCCATATAATCTCCTCTAATAATGCAGATAAAGATCCAATTGTAAGACCAATGAGTAGGAGAAATCCTAATTCATTCCAATGATTAAATAAGAATTTTATATCATAAATATAAAAATAAAAATGGAGACATAGCCCTAGAAGTAGTGGAAATAATATGGAGAAAATTAGTGTTTTTAATGTTGGACGTGAAATACCAAATGTATGAACTATTTTTTGTTTTTTATATAATTTTTGATATAAAATAACTGCTAACAGCGGAACAACCATCGTAAACCCTAAATAATTACGACCATTTTCTATGTTTAGCAAGATGATATATACAAGCGATGTGAGAAAAAAATGAATACTGTTGAATGATAAATTCTATTTTTATTAATATTTTTCACCTACCTAAATATGTATAAATTGTTAATCGAATATCTGATATTTTAATTATATATGAAATGAAAATCGACAGAATGAATATTTCCATCCTATTGTTTCTAAAGGTAGAAAAAGTGTCGAAATTACATATATTGAACTTGTAGAAAAAATGAAACCATCCCCGTAACTTTCCACAATGAAAAATCGTTAAACAAAAGAAAGGATTTTTTATCGTGAATGGGGGAAAAATATGAAAATTTTAATTCTAGGTGGTACACGTTTTTTAGGAAGAGCTTTCGTAGAAGAGGCTTTGAAGAGAGGACATGAAGTTACATTATTTAATCGCGGAACGAATAGTGAAATTTTTCCTGAAGTGGAGCGGTTAATCGGTGACAGAAATGGTAATGTATCAAGTTTAGCAAATCGAAAATGGGATACGGTCATAGATACGTGTGGATTTTCTCCACATCATATTAAGAATGTAGGAGAAGTACTAAAAGATAATGTTAAACAGTATATATTCATCTCTAGTCTTTCCGTATATAAAGATTGGATTCCGCATCACATAAAAGAAGGATATACATTACAGCCTGAACTGCCGAGTGATCAGGTAAAGGCTGTAGAGAATGGTGAAATATCTCCTTATGAGCATTATGGGGCGCTTAAAGTGTTATGTGAAAAAGAGGCAGAGAAATATTGGCCAAATCGTGTTTTACACATAAGAGCAGGACTTCTTTCAAGAATGTTTGATTATACAGATCGACTCCCATACTGGATTCAGCGTGTAGAAAAGAGCGGAAAAGTGTTAGTTCCAGGAAGGAAAGAACGTCCAGTACAGTTAGTTGATATAAAAGATGTCGCAAGCTTTGGACTAAACATGGCAGAAAATAATAAAGCAGGTACATTCAATGTAACAGGTCCGAATTATGAATTGACGATGGAAGAACTATTAAATACGTGTAAAAAGGTTACGAATAGTGAGGCTGAATTCGTTTGGGCAGATGAATCATTTATGAATGAACATAAAGTGCAGCCATGGACAGAGATGCCTTTATGGCTTCCAGAAACATTCCCGTTGGAAGGTGAAACAGAGCCTTGGAAAGGGGGATTCTCAGTAAATATAGAGAATGCTATGAATGCAGGCCTTGCTTTTAGACCTTTAAAAGATACTGTTTATGATGTGCATGAGTGGATGAAAGGTATGAATGTTGTGGAATTAAAGGCAGGGATATCAGATGAAAGGGAGAAGGAGTTACTGGAAAAGTGGAATCTATAATTTCAGTGGAAATATTTTTTAAAATCAATGTATAAGTGATATGTTCATTTTTTATTGAGAAACACATATAATCATTGTATGATGTAAGCAACAAAAAGAATGGAAGGGGTTACCTGATGGCATTTTTAGATTCCAATTTCATACTTTGAGCCGCTAATTGAATAGTGCTGCAAAGACTCTGCCTGTGTACAGGGGAATCGGGATTGGTCTGCCTATTTATGGTGAACCCTATTTGGGTGATGCGTAAAAAGAGAGCGGGGCAAAACTGCTCTCTTTTTGGTGTCTTTACAAATATAATAAACAATGCCATATGATTCATAATTGCTTTTACTTTTCTGATGAATTATTTTAAGTGATAAGGTGTGAATCATAAGTTATTTCATTTTATCTAAAGACCATTCATAAGATTGAGAAGACTTATATGTAAAAAAGAGGTTTTTCAGTTTGTTTGTGAAAACTGATTCTGTTTACTCTACCACAGGCAACCAGCCTGTGGTTTTTGTACTTATATGAAAAAATTTAAAGGGGTGTATGATCTATGACAAATGCAAATGAACAGAAAAATATAGAAGGAATTTTAAAAATCGCTAAAAAGAATGGCTTACAATTGAATAAAAAGAGCGCTCAATTAAATGAATCTGGAATGGATTTTCAAGTTGTTTTTGCTACTGATGAGAAGGGCGTTTCATGGGTTCTTCGGAAACCAAGAAGAGCAGACGTTATTGAAAGGGGCGCGTTAGAAGGAAAAATACTAGAGCTTGTTCAAAAATATATACCTGTTGCAGTGCCAAATTGGAAAATCAACACAACAGAATTAATTGCTTATCCATTAGTGAAGGGTACCCCTGCAGCAGTGATTGATTTAGAAATACAAAATTATGTGTGGCACATTCAAAATGATCCACCGCCTATGACGTTTGTTCGATCACTAGCTGAGTCACTTGTTGTCTTGCATTCGATTGATTTTAATGAAGTGGCTAAACATGGAATAGAAGTTTTTCAACCTACTGAAGCAAAGCAATTGTTAATAGATAGAATGCATCAAATAAAATTACAACTTGGTGTTTCGGATGAACTATGGAATCGTTGGCAAGCATGGCTTGCGGATGAATCGTATTGGCCAAAGCACTCTGCATTTGTTCATGGCGATCTACATCCACCGCATATTTTAGTTGATGAAAATACTAAAGTAACAGGTCTTTTAGATTGGACAGAAGCGAAAGTGACAGACCCAGCAACTGATTTTACCCTGTACCTTACAATCTTTGGAGAGGATAATTTAAAAATATTGTTAAGCGAATATGAAAAAGCAGGAGGAAAAGTTTGGTCGAGAATGCTGGAACATATTATTGAGCTTGGTGCTGCTTATCCGGTCATGATTGGATTGTTTGCACTACAGACAAAGGAAGAAGCACATATGGAGATGGCACGTGGGGCTTTGGGGATAGATAAAAAATAGTAAATTAAATTGTGGGAAAGTAGCTACGTTGTGAGGGGAAGTATACTCAAGTTGTTGAGCTTTTGACTATTACACATTTGAAGATGGAAAAGTACGTTAAATATACAATAAGATAATTTCAAAATCCCGCTAATTTATAAATAGTGGGATTTTGAAATTTTTGTGAAATTCCTCTTTCTACAGCAATTCCTGCTTTTGATTGCGGACCGGAGTCACGTGGAATTGTAATACCATGAGATTTGTAAATCTTATGTGTAAAACTAGAACGATCAAAGCCGAAACAACTTGCTCCAGCCCATATATACTGCAATCTTAAAAATAGTTTCCTAATATTCACTAAATCATCGCCTGTTGGAAGTGGAAAGTTTACAACTTGAAAAATATATGAGCACATGAAAGAAAGTCACTAGCAAAATGACTGTACTGTTATAATGCTATGAAAAAAGCCTTGTTTATATAAACAAGGCTTTTTTCGGCAATAATAAATCTACCACTCAATCGGATCTTCACCATACGCTTCCCGTAACTTAGGAAACATCTTTTTCAATCCTTCTTCGTCCTCTTGGTCCCAGTCAAATTCGATGTCTATCTCTTCGAATTCTTCATTTGATAATACGCGGTAGAGTGTAAATCATTGATTCGTGTTTTTTCTTCGTATACTGTTAGGCCGTAATATAGAGACAGCTCTTCCATATCTGGAACATCATCTACTCCCATATTTTCTTACGGTTAATAAGCGTTCTGGATCTTCAATACATGCTTCATAGGTTTCTTTCCCTTAAAATAATAGCCACCCACGAAAGTAATCAAAGCAATCATTTGAACAACCGCCCATAATAATATAAGTAGCTGCCCAGAAATGAGAAGTATAGGAAGCTTTTAAAATTCGATGCATATGCGTGTCAAAAGCTATAATTTCGTGTACCGTTCGTTTAGTGAGGTGAGAGGTTAAGCATTCTAATTGTTCTTTTTGGTCTTCTCCTTTCGTTTTCGCACGAGTGAGAAGTCCCTAAAATTCTTCTTCGGTTATTGTTTTTTCTTTTATGTAATCTTCCCCAGCGATAGGGTTCGTATATCCTTTTTTTCGTTTTGAAGCAATGAGTTTATTAGCTTCTTTTATACATTCTTCTTCTGTTTTAAACTCTTTAGCTTTCACACTGTCAGCTGTGCGATTTTTCCATAAAACACAACATAGTCTCTATCTTTCACAACAATTTTTCAAAACTTATTCGATTTCTCAGTTTGTTGGAAATATAAACGTTTTCATTCGTACCCCCACATTGTTTTTCTAGTGTGTATTGTGATTGTATCATATGTATTAAAGTATAAAAGTGTCGGATTAATAGTAAGAATAATGCTTTTTATCAAAAAACATTGAGAGGAGTATAAATATTTGATAATCTTATTTTATGAATGTTATATATATCATATGTAATGTAATCATCTAAACCATTTGCTTTCTAGCATAATTATTTGTAATTGAAATCGTTTCATATTAAAACTACATAAAGGTGGTACAAAGTCATGGATCTTACGTTTAAAGTAGAGGAAACACGTTTTAATTACCGAGTCGGAGCAATTTGTAAACACGATAATAAGATTCTTATTTTGCAAGATGACGGTGAAGATTATTGGTACGTACCAGGCGGACGAGTGAAAATGCTAGAAAATAGTGAAGATGCATTAAGACGGGAGCTTGCAGAAGAACTAGGCGTTCCAATTGTAGTTAAGAGATTAATATGGTCAGTAGAAAATTTCTTTACACTTTCTGAGCGGAAATTCCATGAGATTAGTTTTTACTATGAAGTAGAGCTGCATGAACTACCCGCGAATGGAGCCGATCAATATATTCTAGAAGAAGAGGATAGAACATATGTGTTTAAGTGGGTGCCGGTAGAAGAGTTAAATACATATAACTTACAGCCAGCATTTATAAAAGATAAAGTAAAAGATTTGTCAGTTCATACAGAGCATATCGTTTTACAAAATTAAATGTGTTCGGAGGGGGAAATGGTGAAAGGGAATAAAAAGGAGATACATATAAACGATAAAGTGATTCGTTATACACATATAGAGAAGGGTTCTAAAACGATTTGCTTTATGTTCTCAGGTTCAGGCTACAATTATGATAAGCCATTATTTTATTATGCAACGATGTTAATGCTTGAAAATAAAATAGATGTAGTACATATTCATTATTCTTACGACGAACAGTTAATGAAAAAAACAATGGAAGAAGTAACGAAAATAATGATGGATGATATTAATCCTGTAATGAATGAAGTATTAAAAAGTGGGCAATACAACCATTCGATGTTTTTAGGGAAATCACTCGGAACAATTCCGATTGCAAATGATGTAATGAAGAGGGTGGAATATTTACAATCAAAAATGATATTACTTACACCTTTACTAACGCTTGATTCGATTTTTGATTCCATCTTACATAGTCATCACGAAGGGCTATTAGTAATTGGAGACAAAGATCATCAATATAATGCAAATCAAATTGAGCAATTAGATCAATCGAATTTAAAGATTGAGGTTGTGAAAAACGCAAATCATTCTTTAAATGTTGGGGAATTTGAAACAGAGAATTCGATTGTAGCAATATCAAGAGTGATAGAAAAACTTGGGGATATTGTTAGGACAAACTAGGTTAATGTTTCAATATAAGCAAAAAGAGGTGCAAATTGCACCTCTTTTTATTTAATAAGCCTTCAACACATGAAGTAAATAATCTTTCCGATTAAGCGGATTAAAATCAACACGTTTTCGAGTAGGGAAGGACGACTTCAGTTTTGTGAAACCAGCTGGCTTTGTTGTAAAGATACCTTCTCCTTCAGTAAATGAATGGAGCATTCGTTTAAAATTCTCTGTTTTCGCAACAGGTAATGATCCTGTTAAATGGTAAGAGTCATTATGCAACATAGGCTCTGCGAAAGTTGCTGGAATGGCAGCTAGTTTATACATTGCGGTACTAATTGCGTGCTCTGGAACAGTTAATTCGAATTCATTTAATGGTTCATATACACAAGTTTCAGCTCGTTTTAAAGCATCCATTAATACGAGTGGTGTTAAGTTTCTGAAGTCACTCGCCGTTGTAACGGGACTTGCATAACCAGTGTGTGTTAATGTGACGATCATGTCCGTAACTTCCCATCCGTATAAACCTTGTTTTAACGTTTGAAATACTGTATCTTCAATCGCTTTATGAAACGCTAAAGGTAGTGATCCAAGTTCAACACCTAAGTTATACGTTATGCCAGAGTTAAGCTTACCACGTTCGACTTTGAAGCCGATTGTTGCGTAAAATGGATTTGCTTTTTCACCCATTACTTCGGCGGCATAACCTATACCAACTGGCTTTTCGACACATACAACTCGTGTATTTGAAAAAGCAACTTGTATATTGTATTTTTCATGAAGCGTTGTTTCAATCACTTCTTTTTGCACTTCACCGAAAAGGCGAATGTATAGTTCATTTTGAATATTATCTTTCCACACCTTTATGAGCGGATCTTCTTCGCATAGTTCCATAAGTGCAGCGTATAAATCATGAATTCGTTCTTTTGGCACTGCCTCAATAGCTGCTTCCATTTGTGGTTCGGCTAATTGAACGTCTTTCATATACTGCGTCCATTCACCGATAATATCACCAATTTTAATATCACTCAGTCCCCATACTTTGCAAAACTCTCCACTATGAACAGTAGAAGATTGAACTGCATTTCCATTATGAAATATGCACATTTTTTTAATCTTTTCTTTATGTGATAGAGACTCGCCGCGCTGTATATCAACATATTTTCTAACGTGTAAGCTACCAGAAAAAACTCTTACATAAGCAATCTTTTCACCAGAAGGTTCACGTTCAATTTTAAAAACAACACCAGATAATGTTTCATCTTGTACCGATTTATTAGCTGGAATTAGGGCTGAAATATTTTCGAGTAATTCAGTTATTCCTATACCTGTCATTGCTGAACCGAAAAAGATTGGATACACATTTGCTTGCTGTATTTGCTTTTCGAGTTCTTTTCTTAATAGTGTGTCCGCTACTATTTCGTTATTTACATATGATGCAAGCAATGATTCAGTATATGGTGCTAATCGTTCCATACATTCGTCATATGCTTTATATTCAATAATACGAGCTTCCTTTGTTCCTTCGTTTTGGGCAGAGTAGAAGGGGAATGCGTCATTTGAAAGAATTTCTTTTATTTGTTTCACAACTTTTTCAGTATTTGCGCCACTACGATCAATTTTATTAACAAATAGTACAGTCGGTATGTTTAATTTCTGTAATGTTCGCATTAAAATCTTTGTTTGTGCTTGCACACCTTCAACGGCAGAAATAACTAAAATCGCGCCGTCTAAAACGCGGAATGATCGCTCCACTTCAGCGATAAAATCAGCGTGTCCGGGTGTATCAATGACATTTACTTTTAAGTTATTTATAAAGAAAGAAACGACAGATGCTTTAATTGTAATTCCGCGTTGTCTTTCTAGTTCCATTGAGTCGGTTTGCGTATTTCCGCTATCTACTCGGCCGATTTCTTTAATCACATTTGTTTCAAAAAGAATACGCTCAGTCAAACTCGTCTTGCCAGCGTCTACGTGCGCGACAATCCCTATATTTATTGTTGTCATATGTGAATATCCTCATTTCATTTTCCATTTTCATTTCCTCATTTCTATTTGTGAATTGCCGCATTACAATCACTCTCCAGTCATTTAAATTAGTACTATTATAATATAATTAACATTTTTTGTAACGTGACAAAGTGCCTTAATTTGGAAAGATAAAGTGAAACTTTAATCAGTGTGTGGGGGTGTTCATCCCCACTGATTATTAGCCTTCATCAATCGGGCTTTTACGGGCAGTGGATCTTCCGCCTAAATTTCTCTCATTCACCGAATTTTGAGGGGGAGTCTTACTGCCGGTTAAAACGGGATAAAAACGAAAACAAAATGCTTGCATTATAAATCGATATAGATTATATTATTTGACATATCAATTATTGATATGTCAAATGTTTTTGTATTGGATGCAAAGGAGGGGTAATTTGACAAGTTCATGCTCAAAAGAAGCAATTATTTTATATAAATTACACTTTCTCAATAAAGAAGTAAGTTCGAAATTTGAAGGGTGTACGGGTATGAGTCAGTCTAGATTAGAGCTTATACTCCAGTTATATGAAGTAGATGAAATTAGTCAAAAAGCACTTCAGCAAGAAGTGAATATTGATAATGCCGCGATTACGAGGCATTTAAAGCAGCTGGAAGCAAACGGAATGATTGTAAGACGTAAAAATCCAGATGATAACAGAATTACATTAGTTTCTCTTACAGAAGAGGGGCGAAATAAAATTCAGGTGTTTCAAGAGGAAAAAGAACGTTTTTCAGCATCTGCATTTAAAGGATTAAGTGAAGAAGAACGCGACAATCTTTTAAATATGTTAAATCACATTCAAGAAAACATAAAAGAATTATAAAAAAGGGAGAATACAACTATGACTAACTTAGTAAAAACAAATGATTTTAACGAAATTTTAACAGGACGCCGTTCAATTCGTAAGTATGATACTTCAGTGAAAATTAGCAAAGAAGAAATGACAGAAATTCTTACAGAAGCAACACTTGCACCATCTTCAGTAAACATGCAACCATGGAGATTCCTAGTTATTGAAAGTGAAGAAGCAAAAGCAACACTTGCGCCACTTGCAAAATTTAATCAATCTCAAGTAGAAACATCTTCAGCGATGATCGCATTATTTGGTGACTTAAATAACTTTGATAATGCAGAAGAAATTTACGGTACAGCAGTAGAGCGTGGACTTATGCCAGCTGAAGTAAAAGAAGATCAAATGCAAAAACTTTCAGCTTACTTCTCAATGGTTACACCAGAAGTAATGAAAGATACTGTACTTATTGACGGTGGTCTTGTAGCAATGCAATTTATGTTAGCAGCTCGTGCTCACGGCTATGACACTTGCCCAATTGGTGGTTTTGAGAAAGATCAAATCGCTGAAGCTTTCGGATTAGATAAAGAGCGTCATGTACCAGTAATGTTAATTTCAATCGGAAAAGCAGCTGACAGTGGTTACCAATCAGTACGTCTTCCAATTGACAAAATTGCCCAGTGGAAGTAATGTTAAAAGGTCATAGAAATAAGTGGAATATGAGAGGGGAAACACCATGATTATTATTCACGCAATATTTCAAGTAGATCCAGCAAAACAACAATCATTTTTAGAAGAAATTCAGCCACTAATTCATGGTTCAAGAGAAGAAAGTGGAAATGTATCTTATGACCTATTTAAAGATACAGAAAAAGAAAGTGTTTATACGATGGTAGAAGTGTGGAAAGATGAAAAAGCAGTTGCGAGTCATAATACAAGTGAACACTTTACATCTTTCGTTAGTAAAGCATCACAGTTTTTAACTGCTCCGCTTGATATAAATGTTTTTAATGGAGAATTAGTAAAATAATACGGTTGAAAAAGATGACTTTAGCGTATCGCTAAAGTCATCTTTTTTATTTTGGTATGAATATATTTACTGTTAATTTAATGTGTTATAATTCGGGATTAATATTCTTAATTTTAAAAATATTAATCGATGTTGGGATAACTTCTTGATTTTTAACTAAAAGGTTGTGTTACGTTAATATTAAATAATTGGATTTATGTCATCAGACATATAAAAACTGTAGACAGAAATGAAAGTCTAAACTTTTTAAACGCGAGACAAGCAACTCTAAATTTTCGTTTATAACAATCAGCTGGAAAAATACGAGGATTATGAGTTATTATTCGCTAAAAAAGCTTGCCATTAATCAAAATGGCAAGCTTTCTTCAATTAGGAATATATAACAACTGCTTTTAGATGTTTGCTTCTTCTACTCATAAAAAGTTAAATGATTATTCTTTCCAAGGTGAATGTAAAACACAATCACAGAAGTTTTTACGTTTAAATCCAGGAAGAAGAAGTGAACATACATCAGCTTTAATGTTACCGAAAGTAGTTTCAGGTTTATGTGCAAATCCTTCAAGGAAAGCAGGAAGAATTTTTTGTTTGAAATTATCTCGAGGGAAAGCAGCTACAACTTGCTCGCGTAATTCCTCAGAAATTTCATCGTATCCATCGCCCATAACGTCATATCCTACGCCGGAATATATTAATGAAACTTGTGGCTCTTTATGTTCAGCAATACCAATCGTAGTGTGTAAAGCAATTGCATCCCAAACAAGTCTAATGGATTCATCATCCATACGATGTTGTTGAAGGAAGCTTCGTGCAGCATTTGCACCATCTACTTCAAAGCGTTTGTCTGGACTACTAAATTTTTTAGTAAGTCCTAGATCATGGAATAAAGCACTCACATATAATAATTCTTCATCAAATTTTAGACCAGCTTTTTTTCCTTGAAGTGCCCCAAATAAATACACGCGGTTTGAGTGATTCCAAAGTAAATCGTTACCATATTCACGAAGTATTTCTTGCGCCTCTACTGCTAGTTTACTATCTGGAATTACGATACCTGCTACTGTTTTATTCATATAAGTTAGCTCCTTTTCTAATTCACTGTTTTCGAAAATAATGTTTGGCTCATGAGCTTAACTTCATTATAGAAATAATCATTTATTTATCAATGTAATGATTTCTATGTAATTAATAGATTTTATCTATGATTTGTTATTCAGCATGTCTCCCTAAATGAATCTTTAACAATACATATTAATAGGTATATACGAGGTGATTATTATGAAATTGTTGTTAAGTACAGATTGATTCAAATTTAATGATAGATACCATCTATGATAATTATAGAAACGATAGAATTGATAAAGGGGTATGTCAGAGTTAGAATGAAGGTGCTTTACAAGACAACAAAAAACAATAACAAGTAACTTTGTTAGAAAAGGTTTCCGTAGGAGGCGAAATAAATAGTGTTTTGTAAAGTAGCCGTTAGTAAGCGTCCTATTGGTAAGTAGAGCGGAGGGATGCATATGGATGTTTTCCATTCTGGGGAACGTGCTGTACACAATATGCCCGGTGTACAAAAAATCGCGAATACTGCTAGTACAATGATTCAGCCAACAATGACAAAAAAATTATGGCGTTTCTAAATGGACAAAACTCATTCGTGATATCTTCTATGGATGAAAAGGGAAGAGTGTGGAGTTCATTTTTAGCAGGAAACGAAGGGATTATTCAAGCAGTCGAATGTGATGTAATCAAAATAAATATTGGTATAAATGAAGGTGATCCATTATTCACAAATATTCTTCACAATAAAGAAGTTGGAATCATTGTAATTGATTTTGTTTCTAGGATAAGAATTCGCATAAATGGTTCGGTTGTAACCAAATTGTCGGATGCAAGTTTTGAAGTTAAAACTGAACAAGTATTTGGGAACTGTCCTAAATACATTCAGGCGAGAAAATTCACTTATAACGAAACAGAAGTTGGCGGAAATAAGCAATTTAATAGGCATTATGTTTTAAATGAAAAACAGCAGGAATTGATTAGTCAAGCTGATACTTTCATTATTGCGAGTTCCAGTTCAGAAGGGAGAATGGACATTTCTCATCGAGGTGGAATGCCAGGATTTATTCACATTATAAACGAACAAACAATAGTATTTCCTGATTACTCAGGAAATATGCTATTCAATACGCTCGGAAATATCATTGAAAACCCTAATGTAAGGCTATTGTTCTTCTGGTGACACATTACAACTAACCGGGGAAGCAAGTATCATTTGGGATGTTGAAGATAGTATGATTTTCAAAATTTCCTGGAGCCCAGCGTTTAATCCAATTTCAATTAGTTGAAGCCATTTAAACAATGAATAGTAATGTAAATCAGTGGGCGTTCTTAACATATTCATCTTTTAATCCAAAATAGACAAGGCGGGAAAATTATATGCAAATTCAAGTTACTGTTACAGAAGCTGCTATGAAACAATTCGAAAAATTAGAGGCTAAATATCCAAATCGCCTTCGATTCCTTCAATATGAAATGGGAGGATGTGGGCTTCCATTAGACGGAGTATTGAGAGTTAAACTAATTAAATCAAGTATTGGCTATGAAGAAATGCAAACAAACTGGAAACCATTTTATATAAATAAAGCATCTTTAGCTTTTGTTGATAATCATTTAACAATAGATTTCTTTGAAGGATTTCAAATTAAAAGTTCTAGTCAAACTTACAGTCATAATATACCTTTAGAAGTTGAAGAATAAGTTTTACGATTAACAAATAAAGTGAACGGTCTATTTTCTATAATAGACTATATAATCTTTTCTTAAAGTATGTATGCCATAACATAAATAAGGAACGTAATTTTTCCTAGTAAATGTATTTAGGAGAAATTACGTTTTTTATGAATGAAGGAAAAGGAAATGATAAAGTGTATGCTAGTTTTTGTGAGGGCATTGAACTAATTAAGGAGATTATTTTTATATGGAATTAAGACAATTAGAGTATTTTATGACACTTTGTAAAGAACCACATTTTACACGGGCAGCAGATAAATTAGGTATTACACAACCTACATTAAGTCATCAAATTAAAGCTCTTGAGGATGAAATTGGTATGCCTTTATTTGACCGATTAGGAAAGAAAATAGCTATAACGGATGTTGGCTACATTTTGGCAAATGAATGTAATACGATTTTTAACGCATTACATAATGCAAAAGAACGAATAGGTGAATTGAAAGAGATAAAGGGAGGGAAAATCTCTATTGCTACTTTACCTGGAGAGCTAACAGATTTAGTCTCAACTTTATTATTGGACTTCCATAAAAATTACCCTGAAGTAGCGGTAAAGGTAATTAGTTCAGATGAAATCTTACCGTTAATCAATGAGAACCAAGTTAATTTTGCTGTAACAATCGTTTCTCCTGATTATGTGTTTGAAGATGACAAGATTGTAAAAATACCATTATATATAGAAGGATTATTTTTAGTAGTAGCAAAAAGCCATTCTTTAGTGGATGAAAAAGAAATCCAGTTCTCTGAATTGAACAAGTTACCATTAATTTTGTTCCCAGAAAGCCATGAATGTAGAAAGTTATTGAATTATACATGTGTTCCGCAGCAAGTTTCGTTGGAACCAATTATTGAGACATCTAGTATTGATTCGTTGTTCGATTTAGTAAGAAGTGAATTTGGGGTAACAATTGTATCTAAAACTTTATTAGATCTTTATGAAGAGAGTGATTTGTTAGCTATTCCGATTGTAAATCCAAATATTAGCCGGGAAGTCAGTCTTATTTTACGTAAAGATAAATTTATCGGATTTGGAACTAGAAACTTTATTGAATTGCTTACTAATGAAATTATAAAATTAGGTTTTCCTATGTCTGAGCAAAGCAAAAAACAAATTCATGCATTAATTAATGAATAATTACGTTTTAATTCACTACGGAAACATGATAGATGACATCAATAATTATGATAGAAAAAGCTACATTGCTCTATATTGCTACGGATTTATAATTTAATTAAAGCTTAAAATTTTTGAGCTTATAAAGGATTAAGAGAAATTAGTTAAAATGAAAGCAGGTAAAAAAATGTGTGGCTATGTAGGGTGTATGTATAATACTGTAAGAGATTATTCGGAATGTGAAATAAAACAATTTGAAAATATGACGAACCTTTTATATCATCGTGGTCCGGACGATGAAGGGTATTTTCGAGATGAGTATATACAATTTGGATTTAGAAGATTAAGCATTATTGATTTAGATGCAGGGCATCAACCGTTAACGTATGAAAATGAACGTTATGTGCTTATGTTTAACGGTGAAATTTATAATTATATAGAATTACGTGAAATGTTAAAGGAAAAGGGAGCGAGTTTTGCTACTCAATCAGATACGGAAGTTATTGTTGCGTTATATGCTCAAGTAAAAGAAGAGTGTGTAAATTACTTTCGTGGTATGTATACTTTTGTTATTTGGGATCGACAAGAGAAAAAGTTATTTGGTGCACGCGACCATTTCGGTATTAAACCACTTTATATTGCGGAGGAAGGGGATGCAATATACTTTGCATCTGAAAAGAAAAGCATTGTGCATGCAATACAAAATAAAGGGGTGAATCCAACATCTTTGCAACATTATTTTACATACCAATACGCACCTGAACCAGCTACGTTAACAACTGATATTCATAAAATTGAACCTGGTCATTATTTCGTGAAAGAAATTGGTAAAGAGATGGAGACGCATTGTTACTGGAAGGCGTCTTTTTATGTCTCAAGTACAACGAAAGAAGAGTACGTTCAAGCAATTCGCGACGTGTTATATGATTCGGTGAAAGTACATATGCGTAGTGATGTTCCAGTAGGAGCGTTCTTATCTGGTGGAATAGATTCATCTATTATTGCTTCCATTGCAAAAGAAATGAATCCGAATCTCTTAACATTCTCTGTCGGTTTTGAGCATCGTGGATTTAGTGAAGTAGATGTGGCGAAAGAAACTGCTGAGAAGCTAGGTTTGAAAAATTATAGTGTAACGGTAACACCGAAAGAATTGATGGATGAATTCCCTAAAATTATGTGGCATATGGATGATCCGTTAGCTGACCCAGCAGCAGTACCGTTGTACTTCGTTGCAAAAGAAGCACGTAAACATGTAACTGTCGTTCTTTCTAGTGAAGGTTCAGATGAGTTATTTGGCGGATACAATATTTATTGTGAACCAAACTCTTTAAAAATGTTTTCTTACATTCCAGCTACAGGGAAAAGAGTTTTAAAATCTTTAAGTGGAGCGCTCAAAGAAGGATTTAAAGGGAAAAGTTTTTTAGAACGTGGATGTACACCGATTGAAGAGCGTTACTATGGAAATGCGAAAATTTTCCGTGAAGAAGAGAAAATGGAATTCATGAAGTATTACAATGAAAATATAAAATATACGGACGTTACAAAACCATTGTATAACGAAAGTAAAGACTACGATGATGTAAGTAAAATGCAGTATATAGACATGCTTACTTGGTTACGCGGGGATATTTTATTAAAAGCGGATAAAATGTCTACAGCTCAATCGTTAGAATTACGAGTTCCGTTTTTAGATAAAGAAGTCTTTCGCGTTGCATCTAACATTCCAACAGAATTAAAAATTGCAAATGGAAATACGAAAGCAATATTACGTGAAGCAGTACGTGGAATCGTTCCAGATCATGTATTAGATCGTAAAAAACTAGGCTTTCCAGTTCCAATCCGTCACTGGTTAAAAGATGAAATGTATGATTGGGCCATTAACATTATTAAAGAAAGTAAAACAGAACATTTAATTGATAAAAATTACGTATTAAACTTATTAGAATCACATTGCGCAAACAAAGGTGATTATAGCCGTAAAATATGGACAGTATTAGCATTTATGGTATGGCATCAAGTTTATGTAGAACATAAATACGATACAAGTGTATTTCAAAGTGAAAGTAAATCTTATAGTTTCGTATAAAAATAAGGTAATAAAAAGGATGTCAGTTGCATGACATTCTTTTTATTTTACATCAAAGAAGCATGCTTTTTGTTCTGAAAATTATTATTTTTATAACTATTAAATATAATGAAGTGTATAGGGGAGAATACAGGGGAGTTATGAATAGAAAATACTTTAGTTTGTTAATTATTTCTCGTTTAACCAAAATAATAGATAGGTGATTGGGAGTGAAATTCATTGAAACAAAATCAATTTAGATGGAGCAATAAGCAATTAATACAAATATAAAAAGTATATGATTTTTAATTCGTACAGGAAGAAAGTAGGGGAGAAATAAATAAATTTACGCTCTTTCATACACTTAAAATAAAACTAAGAAAAGGCACTAATATAGTGTCTTTTCTTAGCTTATAATACTTATTTCTTTAACCAGAAAAACATCTCATTGGACAAATAATTAATTATGTGAAATAATAATAACAGATAAGGAGACGTTGCTTTTCCTTAAGTGCTTCGAATTAATTTTATTCAATAAGAGAAGGTGTGCTTAAAGAAGTTAAATTAAATAAGGAGCTGTTTTACTATATGCAACAAAATAATGATTTAAATTTTGAACCTCAAGACGTTAATATTGTCAATCCTAAACAAGCCAGGAAAGCGGTTGTTGCTACTGGTATTGGGAATGCAATGGAGTGGTTTGACTTTGGATTATACGCGTATTTAGCGGTAATTTTAAGTCAATTATTCTTCTCAGGTGTTGATAATAGTGGTCTGCAACTTGTACTTACATTTGGTACATTTGCAGCGGCCTTTCTAGTTCGACCAATCGGAGGTGTTTTCTTCGGTAGAATAGGAGATAAATATGGCCGAAAGATCGTTTTAAGTACAACTATTATTTTAATGGCACTGTCTACATTATTCATCGCATTACTACCAACCTATGAACAAATTGGTGTATGGGCACCAATACTACTTTTAGTTGCTCGAATGATTCAAGGCTTCTCTACAGGCGGCGAATATTCAGGAGCAATGGTTTATATCGCAGAATCTTCTCCAGATAAAAAGCGTGGTATACTCGGTAGTGGTCTTGAAATTGGGACACTCTCAGGTTACATTGCTGCTTCGGTAATTGTTACCATTTTGACGTTATTGTTAACAGATGAGCAAATGCTCAGCTGGGGATGGCGTATTCCTTTCTTAATTGCTGCACCAATTGGTTTGATCGGTTTATATTTACGACGTCATTTAGATGAATCTCCAATCTTTCAAGAGATGGAAAAAGCACAAGAGGAATTTGAAGACAATGAACAAATTTCGTTTAGTGACATATTGAAATATCACAAAAAAGACTTCTTATTAAGCACAGTAATTGTTGCCTTCTTTAATATTACTAACTATATGGTCCTTTCATATATTCCTTCTTATCTAACACAAATATTAAAAATCAAAGAAACAACTGGTTTAGTAATCATTTCAATTACGATGGTACTAATGATTCCACTGGCACTTTATTTTGGTAAATTAAGTGATAAAGTTGGTAATAAACGCGTAGTACAAATTGGTTTACTTGGTTTAACATTATGTTCAATTCCAGCATTTTTATTAATTGGTAACGGACATATTGCAGCTGTATTTGCGGGTATTTTCGTTTTAGGTTTCTTCCTTAGTGTGTATGAAGGGACATTGCCTTCGTTATTACCAGCACTCTTTTTCACTGATGTACGTTATCGAGCACTTTCTATCTCATTTAATATTTCTGTATCCATATTTGGTGGTACAACACCGCTTGTATGTTCATATTTAGTTCATGCTACCGGTAACCCTCTTGCACCAGCATTTTATTTAACAGGTGTAAGTGTAATTGGATTAGTTGTATTTCGTGTACTGTTTGTTACAACATCAGGACGTGCATTAAAAGGATCTTATCCTACCGTAGAATCGAAAAAAGAAGCACACCAAATCGCTAAAGAAGATCCTGAAGAAACACTTTGGTGGCATGGAGAATCTTTAGAAATTGAGGAAGGGAAAAAAGCATAACAAGTGAAAAGCAACGTAGATTTTTAAAACCAAAAGACTCCTATTTGAATAGGAGTCTTTTGGTTTATATATTATTACATATTTAAAGACACTGATAAGTCACCCTTACTCATTGTTTCTGTTGCTTTTTTCATTCTAATTAAAGGCTTGGTTAGAAATTTTGATAATAAAAACATAGTTATAACGGTAATGATAAAGGTAATACCTCCAACAAATATAAATTGGTACGTTAAGTGCTGAATGATTTGCTTAATGGAGTCAGTATCTAAAAACATATATACATATCCTTTAATGTCGTTATCGATTTGAATAGGGCTAATCGTACAAATATAATTAGATGTTTTCCAATGATCCTCTGCAACACTACCATTTTTATTAATATCAGGCATTTTTGTATAGAGATGTTTTCGCATGGCATCATCTACATCACTTGATTTTGCAAGTATCTCGCCAGTTTTAGAAGTAATGACAACCTTTATTTCAGCTTCAGATTCCATGAGAGCTACATGGAATATCGTTTGATTATCAAAGTATTTCTCTAATACATCACGGTGATTATTTCCTCTGGCAAGGAGAGATTTCACTTCTTCCTGAACTCTCGCATTAACTAAGCTGTAATACAATAAAAGAAACAATATACTTTCAATTAGAAAGGCACAAATAAAAAAATAAAATCCAAATTTAACTGAAATACGCTTCATTAGAACCTACAACCCTTGTTATTTGGTAAAATCAAAATCATATATCTTCCTCTTCATGTGCCCAGCGATATCCAATGCCATATATCGTCTTAAGGTGCTCGTTAATTGGAAATGATGCTTTTCTTAATTTTTCACGCAAGTTACGAATATGAGAATCCACAGTTCTATCCTCAGTTTCTGATACGTATCCCAAAATACGTTCAATGAGTTGTTCACGAGTAAATACGTAGTTTACATTATTTAAAAATAAACCAAGTAGTGAAAATTCAATGGGGGTTAATGAAAGTAGATCTAACTTACGTGGTTCATCATTCACTAATAGAATGTCTATCATAAAAGTCCTCCTTAAATAAATGAATACCTAAGCAAGAGATAGTTTACTAAAAAATATTGAGAAAATTGTGCAGGTTTTTTTATTTTGTCCATTTTGCATCTCCATAATTTCTCGATAATCGTCTTATAAAATAATCGTGAAAAAACAGAAGGAGGAATTTTTCATGAAGAGATTTGTATTAACAGCAGTTACAGTCTCCGCAATATCCTTAATTGCTGCATGTTCTGCGACCACAAATACAATCAGTGATCATAAAAATATGAATGATAAAAAAACAGCACAGACTGAAATGGCTACAAAACCATTAAAAGTTGTAAAAGGGTCAGACGTTACTTTAGTAGCGAAAGAAGAAAAGCAAAAGCTAAGTAACGGTGTTGTTGTTCCAATATGGACGTTTAATGGTTCATCTCCTGGGCCAGAAATTCGTGTGAAAAAAGGTGAAAAAGTTAAAGTTACATTAAAAAATGAATTAAATGCACCAGTATCTATTCATTGGCATGGATATCCCGTTCCGAACAATATGGATGGAATCCCAGGAGTTACGCAAGACGCAATTGAACCGGGAAAAAGTTTTACGTATGAATTTGAAGCTAACGTACCCGGAACATATTGGTATCATTCACACCAAAACTCTGTTAACCAATTAGATAGAGGATTGTATGGTGCACTTGTTGTAGAAGATACAAATGAAAAATACGATAAAGATTACACATTAATGTTAGATGAATGGGTAACAGATAAGAAAGAAATTGATAAACAAATCAAAGAAATGACAAAAGGGAAAACGGAAAAATCAGATGGCGACAAATCTGGTATGGATCATGGAAACATGAAAAAGAATGATGATGACATGAAGGGTATGGACCATTCAGGTATGGACATGGGAAGTAATAAGAAAGGTTCCGGCAACATGGAAGGTATGGATCATGGAAATATGAAGATGGATAAAGATTCTAACGGGATGCAAATGGAAGGTCATGATATGAGTATGTATGACTTATTCACAATCAATGGTAAAAGTGGAGATTTAGTAGAGCCGTTGAAAGTGAAAAAGGGAGATAAAGTTCGACTTCGATTGGTAAATGCTGGCTATTTATCACATGATATTCATGTTCACGGTCATGATATAAAAGTAATCGCAACAGATGGTCAGCCAATTAATGATCCAAAAGTTATCAAAGATCAAGTTATTCCAATTGCACCGGGTGAACGTTATGATGTTGAATTTACGGCGAATAATCCTGGCAAATGGTATGTTGAAGATCATGGTGAAGGAAAAGGTCTAAAAGGAATGAAAACCGTTATTGAGTATGAAGGCAGCAAAGAGATGAAAGATAAAGCAAATGAAAAGGAAAAACTTCCAAAATTAGATATGACACAATATGGTGCTAAGAAAGTAGGGGATTTCACATTAGATCAACAGTATAATGCCACATATACAATGGATTTGAATACAGAAATGAATGGTAATGAAATGGTATATACAATTAATGGGAAAATTTTTCCTGATATTGATCCTATTCCAGTGAAAAAGGGTGATTTAGTAAAAGTGAAATTGGTAAACCGTTCTAAAATGGATGATCACCCGATGCATTTACACGGTCACTTCTTCCAAGTATTAAGTAAGAACGGTAAACCAATAGAAGGTTCCCCAATTGTGAAGGATACGTTAAATTTAAAACCAGGCGAAGAATATGAGGTAGCATTTGTAGCAGACAATCCAGGTGAATGGATGTTCCACTGTCATGATTTACATCATGCTTCAGCGGGTATGGTAACAGAAGTAAAATATACGGATTATAAATCAGATTATATTCCAAATCCTAATATCCCTAATATGCCAGAGTAATGTTGAGTTCATATAACTTGCTATAAAATAATATAAAGCAGTTCATAGAGATAACTGCTTTATTGATTTGCTATATAAAAAATATATTTATTTAGGGCATAAAATGAAGGTTTTGGGGACCGGTCTATCACCTTCAAGCAAACAATGTAATTCCTCAAAGTACGAAAGTTTTATCTTTTTAAAGTTAACTATGGGATATCATGACAAAGTCCTATTGAGTTAAGGTGAATTTGTATATGTAACACGAAAAAAAGGTATTCCTTAGGTAGAAAATAGAAAGCCCTGTATGTCCTAAATGTGAGTTTTATAATATTTGATAAGAGTAACTCTTATTTAAGAATTCACATGCCATACCCTTATACGGTATGATAGAGGGGTGATTTACTTTGAAGAAAAAATACCGACAGATTAAAAATAATGGGCAAATTAATATATGGGCATGACAAGAAAAGGAATATATAATAATGAATCAAACTCTTTCAAAAAAAGAAACAATTATTTCATATAAATACATGTGTGATTGAAAGATTGAAGCAAGATGATCCAGAAATAATAAATGAGCTTTTAAAAACAATTTCTAAAATAACAAAATAAATTTTTAAACGCCTATTGATTACCGTAGGGGGGTATGGTAATATTGATGTATAATCAAAATCTTAACTACTCCAAGGAGGAATTATAATGGAAAACGTAACATTACAAGTTGAAGGTATGTCTTGTGGTCACTGTGTAAACTCTATCGAAGGGAATGTTGGAGCTTTAAATGGTGTTGAAAATGTAAAGGTTCATTTAGATAAAGGGAGTGTAGAAGTAAAATTTGATTCTTCGGTCGTTACGCTGAAAGATATTTTAGCTGTAATTGAAGATCAAGGGTACGAAGTTCAATAATAGATTATTATATATAATGGGAATCGTACTATAATGGTACGATTTCTTTCGACGAAAAATATACCCCTATCGGGTATAGGATAGAGGTGAATGAAATGAATGGACAAAAAGAGACCACTCTCCAAATATCAGGAATGACATGTGCAGCTTGTGCAAACAGAATTGAAAAAGGGCTAAAAAAAATTGAGGGTGTAGAAGATGCAAATGTTAATTTCGCGCTTGAAAAAACACAAATCAAATATGATCCAGATAAAACGGACATAAAGGAATTTAAAGAAAAAGTCCAATCTTTAGGGTATAGCATTGTAAGTGATAAAGTTGAATTTGATATTACGGGAATGACGTGTGCAGCCTGTGCAAACAAAATTGAAAAACGTTTAAATAAGTTAAATGGGGTTGAAAAAGCAACCGTTAACTTTGCGCTAGAAACAGTTCTTGTAGAATACAACGCTAATCAAGTTTCTATTCCTGATATGAAAGAGGCAATCAAAAAACTTGGCTACGCACTGGAACAAAAGCAAGAAAAAATGAGAGAACAAGTAGACCATCGTCAAAAAGAAATTGAAAAACAACAAGGAAAATTTATTTTCTCTCTCATCTTATCAATCCCACTGTTATGGGCAATGGTGAGTCATTTTGAATTTACACGTTTTATTTGGTTGCCAGATATGTTTATGAATCCGTGGGTGCAATTAGCTCTCGCAACACCAGTTCAATTTATAGTTGGGAAACAATTTTACGTCGGAGCTTTTAAAGCATTAAGAAATAAGAGTGCAAATATGGATGTACTTGTTGCACTAGGTACATCAGCTGCTTATTTCTATAGTCTTTATTTAAGCTTTATGTCAATTGGTTCAAATGCTCATATGGTAGACCTATATTACGAAACAAGTGCAGTTCTTATTACATTAATTATATTAGGTAAACTGTTTGAAGCTAAGGCAAAAGGACGTTCATCTGAAGCAATCAAGAAATTGATGGGATTGCAGGCGAAAAATGCAACAGTCGTTCGTGATGGAAAAGAGTTGGTAATTCCAATTGGAGAAGTTTTGAAAGAGGACATTGTTTACGTAAAACCAGGTGAAAAAGTACCAGTTGACGGTGAAATTGTTGAAGGAAGATCAGCACTTGATGAATCCATGCTAACTGGTGAAAGTATTCCAGTTGATAAAACAGTTGGAGACACTGTTATTGGTTCAACGATTAACAAAAATGGCTTCTTAAAAATAAAAGCAACAAAAGTTGGAAAAGATACAGCGTTAGCTCAAATTATTAAGGTCGTTGAAGAAGCACAAGGCTCAAAAGCACCAATTCAACGTTTAGCTGATGTTATCTCAGGTATATTTGTCCCGATTGTCGTTGGGATAGCTATAGTAACTTTCCTTATTTGGTATTTTGCTGTTAGTCCAGGAGAGTTTGCAGTTGCTCTTGAAAAATTTATTGCTGTTTTAGTTATCGCTTGTCCTTGTGCACTTGGTCTTGCAACGCCAACTTCTATTATGGCTGGATCAGGTCGTGCAGCAGAATTCGGTATTTTATTTAAAGGTGGAGAGCACCTTGAAACGACACATCGATTAGATACAATTATTCTTGATAAAACAGGTACGGTTACAAAAGGTAAGCCAACTTTAACAGATGTTATTTTAGCAGAAGGTATCGATAAAACTGAGTTTCTACAACTGGTTGGTGCCGCCGAGAAAAACTCAGAACACCCACTTGCCGAAGCGATCGTCGAAGGTATTAAAGAAAAAGGGATTGCGCTAGGATCTTCCGATACTTTCGAAGCAATTCCTGGTTTTGGAATACAATCAACAGTTAACGGTAAAGAGTTATTAATTGGTACACGTAGACTGATGGCGAAAAATAACATCAATGTTCAAACTGAATTATTGAAAATGGAGAATTTAGAAAAGCAGGGTAAAACAGCTATGCTAGTTGCCATCGATCATCACTATGCAGGTATTGTAGCAGTAGCAGATACAGTGAAGGATACATCAAAAGAAGCGATTGCTCGATTACAAAAGATGGGCTTAGATGTGGTTATGATAACAGGAGATAATAGCCAAACAGCGAAGGCTATTGCTGATCAAGTTGGCATTAAGCATGTTATCGCTGAAGTTTTACCAGAAGGGAAAGCGGAAGAAGTGAAAAAGCTTCAACAAACTGGTAAAAAAGTAGCCATGGTAGGGGATGGAATCAACGATGCTCCTGCATTAGCGACAGCTGATATCGGTATGGCGATTGGCACAGGTACGGATGTAGCAATGGAAGCAGCAGATATTACCCTTATTCGAGGCGATTTAAATAGTATTGCAGATGCTATTTATATGAGTAAAATGACGATTAGAAATATTAAACAAAACCTTTTCTGGGCCCTTGCGTATAACTGTATAGGTGTTCCAATAGCAGCAGCAGGTTTCTTAGCTCCATGGTTAGCCGGTGCAGTGATGGCGTTTAGTTCTGTATCAGTTGTTCTTAACGCATTAAGACTACAGAGAATTCAGTTGAAATCTTAATAATAGGAAGGAGGGAGTACGTATGAAACGTAGCATAATGATTTGGGCAATTTCGGGTATTGTATATCTTGGAGTAGTTATTGGAGGATACAGTGTATATGCAAGCGTCAATCCAAAAACTGCAGAAAATACTAATCATGTAGTCAACAATCAGAAGGAAGAAAAAGGAGATAAACAACATAACGCACATGCAGGCCACGAAACAAATGGGAATAGCGAGGTTACACCAAAAGTGTCATATGCTAATGGAGAAATTACAATTGAATTAAAAGACAAAAATAATAATGTTCCTGAACTGGAAGTTTCCCATAAAAAGCTTATGCATTTAATTGTGGTTAGCTCAGACTTAAAAGAATATCATCATTTACATCCGGAAAAAAAGAACAATGGGGTATATTCACAGAAGTTCAATTTACCTGACAATTTTTATAAAGTATTCGTTGATATAAAACCGAAAGATCTAAATTATTCAGTAGAGCCTATTCAGTTACATGTTGGTGAAACTCATAAGGAACAACGTGAAAACGATTTAGTTGTAGATACGGATTTTACAAAGACAATAAATAATCAAACGGTTGAATTAACAACTAGAGAATTTGAAGTAAACAAAGAAATCAAGCTTAATTTCGATGTGAAAAATGCGAAACTAGAACCATATCTAGGTGCTTTAGGACATGTGGTTATTCTAGATGAAAATGGTGAAAAGTTTATCCATGTGCACCCGGTTTCGAATGATAAAACAGTGTTTGAAACAAAATTTAACAAGCCAGGTGTATATAAACTTTGGGCGGAGTTTAAGTTTGGAGAACAAGTAAATGCCTATCCATATGTTATAGAAGTTAAATAAGAAACGAAAAGCCACGCAAGTTTTCTGCATGGCTTTTCATATTATGTTTAGAGCTAGAAACATAATTTATAAGACAAGAAAAGTAACATAACCAATTTGTATTTAGTGTACTATTTGTTACAACATCAGGCCGTGCATTAAAAGGATCTTATCCTACCGTAGAATCGAAAAAAGAAGCACACCAAATCGCTAAAGAAGACCCGGAAGAAATACTTTGGTGGCATGAAGAATCTTTAGAGATTGAAGCAGGAAAAAAAGCATAATTTGTGAAAAGCAACGTAGATTATTAAAAACGAAAAGACTCCTATTTTGCAGTGACCCCTGTCAAGTAGACAGTATTTAAAAAGCGCAACTAAGCAACCTGAGTTCTATATTTATATGGACTCAGGTTATTTAATTTCTTTTGAAATCTTTGATGATTATAAAAATGTATATATTTGCGCACGGCAAGTTTAACCTCATTCACTTTACGGAAGGAATATAAATGAAAACACTCTGCCTTAAAGTGACTGAAGAAGTTTTCCATACAAGCATTATCCCAACAGTTGCCTCTTCGAGACATACTTGCCTTCATCCGATATTTTTTAAGTAATTGATTATATTGACGAGATGTATACTGGGACCCTTGATCACTATGTAGGAGGATTCCCTTCACATTTCGTTTTTTCTTTGCCTTTTTAAGTGTATCTAACACAAGCTTTAAGTCGTTTCTACGACTAGTTTCATAGGCAACAATCTCATTATTATATAAATCCTTAATAGCGGATAAGTACAAGCGCTGTCCATTGAAAATCAAGTAGGTAATATCCGTTACCCATTTCTCATTCGGTCTTGAAGCATGAAAGTCTCTATTTAGATGATTATCTGAAATCACATAAGCCTCTTTTTTTCCGTAATAAGGTCTCTTCTTCCTAATTATGGATTTGATACCTAATTCACTCATCAATCTCTGGATACGCTTATGATTTAAATGAAGGTTATAGGTGGCTTTCAGCCACACTTGTATTCTTCTATATCCATAAATCCCTCTTAGTTTTTTATGACACTCCAATATCTTTTTCTTGAATGCAGTGTCCGCTAATTGCTTTTTAGAAGGCACTGTGTGTCGCTTTATCCATTTGTAATAGCCACTTCTGGTTACACCAGCAATGGCACATAATAGAGTAACCGTATATCCTGTTTTTAACATCTCATATATAACTTCAAACTTTCTCGTTTTGGATATAGCTGACATGCCTCCTTTTACATTCCTAAGAGCTTTTTTAACATCTCATTCTCCGCTTCTAATCGTTTAATCTTAGTTTCTGGATCTTCGGGTGTCGTTCTTGGTCTACCTAAACCTGGCCCTTTCGCTTTCCCACGTTTTTCTTCTAGTCCTTTGATACCTTCAGCTTCAAAATGTTTCACCCAACGACTTACAACTGAGTGATGAATGCCTAATTCTTTCGCAACAGTTTTATAGCTCATGCCTTCTTTTAAGTATAAATCTATAGCTTTTTTCTTAAATTCTACATCGTAAGTGACTCTAATTTTGCCCATAAAAAAATCCCCTCCATAGTAAACAGGTTAATGTGCTTTCTTTTTCCTGTCTACTATAAGGGGATCATATCATTTGAATAGGAGTCTTTTCGTTTTTATATTATTACATATTCTGTGTGCATTATATCTTAAAGTGATTCATTTTTTTCTCTTCTTCAAACCTTTCTGATACGTATAAAGCTTATTAACCTCTTCCTTAAATTCATGCAGAAGTATAGTATCCTCACTATTTGAATAACGTACTACATTGTAGGCATTTATGATGAGATGACTCTGAATATTTATATCTTCTTCACGATTTATTCTTTCTAGCCATGCCTCAACAGTTTCTCCTCGTTTTCGATTTAAAGGAGGAGATAGTTTACTCTCCAGTTTGAAAATCTCTTTTCGAATTTCGTTATTTGGTGGTTTGATTCGTTTGAAACGCTTTTGGTTTATTCCTTCTTTATCAGTTAATATGGTAGATTCGAAAACAGGTATATTGGGCAGACTCAAATGTTTTCGTTTTTTTAATATTTTCCAAACAACGTAAATAGCGATAGCGGTACAAACAATTATTGTAATACTATTTACGAGGGTTGGATCAAAAGGAGGTGGTTCCTGATCGTCTCCAACTCGAGGCTTTAATAGATGCCCCTTACTTGCCCAAACACCATCTGTATCTTTTAATTCAGCTGCTGTAAACAACGGATTTAAGGCATACCCAAAGCCTAATGCGATAACTTGTGTAATATAAGAGAGTATAATTCGAATGTAAGGAAATATTGGAATCATTAAAGCGCTTATAACCCCAATTGTAATGATAGAAATAAAACGTAATAGTTGTTGATTTCGATTCGAACCAGTAAGCCAAAAAGTAATTATAATGTGTAAAGATAATAGTAACAATTTCCATAATGGAGGAAATGGTGAATAAAATATAGCACAAAAGACAAACCAAACTATACCGCCTAACGATTCCTGCACAGGATACCCAGGTCCGAGCATGTGTACGATAAAGAAGAAGAGTGGTAATATGATGGTGCCTAAAATAGAAAAAGATAGAAATAAAGAACAACCGATAATTTGAAGAACGAACAGTAGAAGAAATCCTACTGTTTTTTTCTTCATAAATTTATGAACGATAAATACTCCTACATAGCCGGTCGCTAAAAATATAGCAATACCTACTATTTCATCTCTTTCCGTTAATAACGAAAGGAGGAGGAGGAGAATAAAGTCATTAACGTGATAGAGCCAAGTTTTCAACTGATTCCACCATCCCTTCATTATTAATGTGAAACGTAGGTTGCGTTAGAAGAGGGAGCTCATTCTTCTGAATACCAAGGTAAATCATTGTAGACGATCGTTCTCTTCTCCTCGTTACATAATGAAGAAATCCTTGTTTCGGAAGTAATGTGCTATCATCTGAAATACGTGCTAATTCCTCTAGCGCCTTAGCATAATGTAGTTGTCCTTCGTGTAATGGTAAATGCAGAGGACCACCTTCTATTAAAACGCTAATAAATAATTCGAACGGAATTTGCTGTTTCGTTGCGAACAGACAAATATATGTTGTAAACGATATAAGCTCTTCAACATTATCCTTCCATCCAAACCCGCGATCAGCGGCTAAAGAAAGACAAATGGTCCAACTATAATTTTTCACAGGTTCATATTGTTTCGCTTGTAAGCTTTGCATTTTAGCAGATGCTTTCCAATGAATAGAACGAAAAGATTCACGTTCATATTGTTTTACACCAATAATGGATGTTTCATCTTGATAGAAAGAAAAATTCGTTCTATAAGAACCTGTTAATAACTGCTGGATTTCTTGCAAACCCGCTACTTGTTTTGGAGACGGATATACAATAATTTCTGCCTTTAATTTATCGAAAACAGGTAAATGTACGGATAGTAGATGAAAAGGGTCTTTCAAAACACATTCGAATTGTTCAATTTGAAAGATACCTCGTTTTGTCGCTTTTAATGTCAAATCCCATTTTTGTGATGAATGAGCAGGCTGTGAAAATGGAAAAGAAAGTAATGTTTTTGATATTTGTTCAATCCCTTGATCTTTATGCGGTAGTAGGGAAGGATTTAAATGAAAGTAACATACGCCATTCACAAGAGGTATGTTTGCACCGTTTTTTAAATGAATATAAAATTGCCCAGATTCATCTGGAAAAAGCCGAGTGGTTTGCTTATTATTGATAACTTGAAACCGTTTCTCGATATAAGCTACATATTTATAAATAAAAATTGCAAATAAATAATAGAAGAAAAAGAGAAACATAAGAAGTCGTTGCGGTAGAACAAATGTAAATAGTAACGCAACTGGAATCGTTAATTGAATAATATGGATTTGAAAAAATAAAGGTACAGTTACAACGCGCTGTCCATTCATGCTTGCTCAATCTCCACTGGTACATCAATTTCGTTTAAGATTTTTTCCATTATTTCATGTTTTGTTGTGCGTAAAGCACCTTCCATCGATAAGACGATACGATGTTTCCAAACGTAAGGGAGTAAAAATTGTATATCTCCAGGTGTGCAATAGTCTCTATCATGTAAAAAGGCAAGTGCTTGAATTGCGCGCACTAAAGCTAATGTAGCACGAGGGCTTACACCATTAACAATATAATCATGATCTCGGGTAGCATTCGCAAGCTTAATAATGTAATGTTCTAACGGTTCTGATACGAATATTTCTTTTACTTTTTTCTGTGTTTCTATAATGTCTTCTAAAGATATAACTGGGGTAATCTTTTCTAGTGGTGCATTTTTGCGAAAACGGCGCATCATTTTTAATTCGTCTTCAGGAGAAGGATAACCAATTGAAATTGTCATTAAAAAACGATCTAACTGCGCATCAGGAAGTGGGAAAGTTCCTTGTGATTCAATTGGATTTTGCGTCGCAATAACAAAGAATGGTTTAGGAAGAAGAGTGGACTTTTTTTCAAGCGTCACTTGTCGTTCTTCCATCGCTTCTAACAAACTAGATTGTGTTCTAGGCATCGCACGATTAATTTCGTCTGCTAGTAATATGTTTGTCATAATTGGTCCAAGCCTTAATTCGAATTCGCTTGTTTTTGGGTTGAAATATTCGATTCCTGTCACATCACTCGGGAGTACATCAGGCGTAAATTGAATACGAGAAAAACTACCACCAATGCTCCTGGAAATTGTTTTCGCCAGTAATGTTTTTCCGGTACCAGGTACGTCTTCAAGTAGTATGTGACCGTCTGCAAGTAGTGAAACGAGGAGTAAATCAATTACATTCTCCTTACCGACAAAGACAGACCCTATATTTTCTTTTAGTTTATTTATCATATGTATCATTCCTTTCATAATAAAAATGGATATTTCTATATTTTAACAAATCATTCGGAAAATCGGTATAATTTTCGAATTCAAAGAAAGCGATATTCCCGTTCGTATTTTCTCTTGCATATTTTGGAGTATATTTATATAATATCGATATACGATGTATCGTAAGACGATATATCATAAAGCGATGTATCGGAGGTAGTTATAATGAATGGGAAAGCACAAAAATATATTCCATTAACAGAGGCGACATATTACATACTGTTGTCATTAGTGAAACCTATGCACGGTTATGGAATTATGCAAATGGTAGAAGAGATGACAAATGGAGAAGTAAGGCTCGGTCCTGGTACTTTATACGGGAATACGACGAAGTTATTAAAAGAGAAGTTAATTGTTGAAGTTGCATCTACAGATAGAAAGAAATGCTATGAGTTAACGCCATTTGGAAGAGAAGTGTTGGAACTGGAGTATAACCGATTGCAGCGATCTGTGCAGAATGGGAGCAGTATTTTAGGGGAGGGAATGTAGATTGGAAATAAAAAAGGTATTTAAATTTTTTGCGGCATGGAGTTTAGAAAAAGAAGAAGCATACTTACGCAAAATGCATCAACAAGGTTGGGCATTACAAAAATATAATGTGATGTATACGTTTAAGAAAACAGAACCTAAGGATGTAATATATAAGGCTGATTTTAAATTAGATGATCGTAACTCACAAATGGATCATAAAGAATATCTTGAAATATATGAAATGTCTGGATGGAAATATGTAACGAGTTTTGCAAAATGGAACTATTTTTGTAAAGAAGTAGATGATAATAATGAATTGCCGGACATTTACTCTGAAAAAGAGACAAGGATACAAAAATTAACGCACTTATTACAGTTCTTTGTGTTCATGTTAGTAGCAATTTTACCATCAATGTATAATGTATTTTTAAGTTCAACAGAATCAAGAGTACCTATTTGGGCGAAAATTATGATGGGGCTTGTTGGATGTTTGTATGCATATACGTTCATTAAACTCACATGGAAAATTAAGAAGTTGAAACAAGAAATTTTATAAATAAAAAAGTTGCTTGAAACACAAGCAACTTTTCTCATGAGAAAGATTGATTTTGAGCAGGTTTTATAAATTGTTCAGGATTTTCAACAAGTCCGCATACTGCACATTGGACGCGGTATGTCGGTCCTTGATAAGCCATATGAAAAGCGTTCATCGTTTCGTTCGTATATTCTTCTTCCACTTGGCCAGTTTGCGGATTTAATTTTACTGGTTTTACTTGTTGCTCAAGAATATTAAAGCGAGTTCGGTTCGTTTTACAACTTGGACAAAGCATTGGTTCCATATGTATACACCTCCATTTGTAGCATTTCTTAAACAGTATAAATTTATGCAAAAAGCATATATGTCCATTTAGAAAAAACTTTCTCAACATAAATAGGTGTTTATCGTATTTAAAATTCAGAAAAAATAAAATATAATAAATGTATGAACTGGTTATGTCCAAACCAAATCTCCTGTTTTATGCCAATATGCTGGAGGCCGAGAAATCGGCCTCATTTTTTTTGTTTAGGATGAAGTTTTAAAGGAACAAGGGTTTTTTAAAACTTTTGTCGAATTTTTAGGATGAATGTAAAGGGGGAATTATTATGAACTTAAAAATGAAATACATTATTTTGTATGTGGAAAAGTTTGAAGAATGCCTTCAATTTTATAAAGAAATTTTAAAGCTGCCAATAAGAGCTGAACACGGTACATATATCGAATTTGAAACAGGATCTACAATTTTAGCAATGAATACGAGAGAAGACGTTAAGGAGCTAACAGGATTGCCACTTACAGAAGGTGTGTTACAGTCTTCTCATTTTGAATTAGGGTTTGTTGTAGAGGATGTAAAAGAAACAATTGAGAAATTGAAAGAACAAGGGGTTAAAGTTCTAGTTGAACCACTCGTAAAACCGTGGGGACAAACAATTGCTTACATTTCCGATCCAGACGGTAATTATATTGAAATTTGTAGTTCATTAGAATAGAGGGAGAATAAGAGGATGGGGTTTCCAAAGTTAGAAACAGAACGTTTACTATTAAGAGAACTTACGCTTTTAGATGCAGAAACAATGTTCCGTTATTTTTCGAAGGAATCTGTTATTCGTTATTTCGGAATGGACTCTTTCGAAAATATTGAGCAAGCGAAAACGACAATTCAAACGTTCAGAAAACGTTATGAAGAGGGCGGTGTGTTTCGCTGGGGGATAGAGAAGAAAGGCACTGATCAATTAATCGGTACGTGTGGATTTCATTTAATAAATTCTCATCATAAACGAGCTGAAATTGGCTATGAGCTAGATGATACATATTGGGGGCAAGGGTATGCATCTGAGGCACTACAAGCAATTCTTACATATGGTTTTGAAACGTTAGATTTTATCAGACTGGCTGCTGTCGTATATGTAGAAAATGAAGCTTCCTGTAATTTATTAAAAAAAGCAGGGTTTCAGGAAGAAGGATTACTTCGAAAATATATGATTCAAAATGATGTCGCTCATGATACAGTCTTATATTCATTATTAAAAGAAGATTGGAAAAAGTAATGAGCACAAGTGAAATAATGAAAGTTATTAAGGAACATAAAGATGAGCGATTTATATTAGGTATAGATGGTCTAAGTCGTTCGGGTAAAACAACTTTGGTTAAAGAGTTGGAAGAAGATATGAAGCAAAGTGGAATCCCGTTTCATATATTCCATATTGATGATCATATTACCGAGCGTAACAAGCGATATAATACTGGATTTGCAGAATGGTATGAGTATTACAATCTACAGTGGGATATTGATTGGTTACAGCGTAATTTTTTTCGGAAATTACAGGGAGAGAATCAATTGCATCTTCTCTTTTATAAGGATGAAACAGATTCGCATCAAATGAGAGAAATAACAATTCCTAATCTTTCTATTATCGTTATTGAAGGGGTTTTCCTTCAGCGAAAAGAATGGAGAGATTACTTTCATTATATGGTGTATTTGGATTGTTCGAGAGAGAAAAGGTTTCTTCGAGAAAGTGAAGATACACAAAAGAACCTTTCAAAGTTTGAAAATCGATATTGGAAAGCAGAAGAGTACTATTTGGAGATGGAATTGCCAAAGCAGAGGGCGGATTTAGTGATTGAAGGGTGAGAGATATTGATAGTATAAACAATTTCTGAATTTGCGTAAGAATTGGTTTTTAGGTGCAATGGGTTTATATTTTATAGTTTAAAAAGGGTGATTAGATTGAACATATTATGGGACTTTGATGGGACATTATTTGATACTTATCCAGTATATACAACAATCTTTTCTGAGATTTTAGGAGATGCAGTGGATAAAAAAGAAATCTATGAAAAGTTAAAGATTTCTTATTCTCACGCAATTCATTACTACAACATTTCATGTGAACAGGAGAAGAGATAAAAATATTGAAGAAGAAATTATCTCCAAAAGATATGAAACCTTTTGAAAATGTTGAAGAAGTCTTGAGATTTGCAGATAAAAACGTGATTATGACTCATAAACATAGGGATGGGGTTTTATCCATATTAGAGCATTATGGCTGGGACAAATATTTCGTCGACATGGTTACAATTGACGACGGATTCCCTCGAAAACCGAATCCTTTAGCGTATGATCATTTACATAAAAAGCATAATATTGATTTAGCGATTGGAGATAGAGAGTTAGATTTATTACCTGCAAAAGAACTAGGAATCTCAACATGCATGTTTCAAGGTGAGAGTGATGTAGCAGATTATTCTTTACCGCATTACTCCGATTTTTTTAAGGTGATGAACAATGGAAATAGAGAGCTTTCTTTATAAACTAAGCCCCTACTTGTTTCGCTTAAAAAGTAGGGGCTTTTATTTTGGGCTTCTTGCATTTTGGAGTTATACCGTTGTTCTTGTAGCGAAATACAGTGAAGATAATCGTTTAATCTTTCTGTAAATGATGTTATGTTAAAAGTAATACTCTAGTCTTTTTATAATAAGGTTCTTTAGAACAATTTATATTTTGCGTAATATGAAGAGGTGTTAATAAAATGAAGTCTTACACACAATTTGAAAGAAGAAAACACATACTGGATGAGCTAGAAAAATACAATCGAGTAATGGTAAATGACTTAGCGAAGGTGTTAAATGTTACGACAGAAACAATACGAAGAGATTTAGATATGATGCATAAGGAAGGTAAGCTTACGAAAATACATGGTGGTGCAATTAAGAAAAAGGATCATACTATAGAATTTTATTTTGACAGACGTCGATCTGAGAATATTGAAGACAAACGAAAAATTGCCATGGAAGCAAGTAAACTAGTAGAAGATAATGATATTATCGCAATTGAAATTGGGACAACTACAATGCAGATTTTGGATTATATACATGATAAAAAAAATTTGACGATTCTAACAAACTCGATACCAGCTGTTAATAAAATTATTGAGCTTAAAGAACAATATGATTCATTTGATTGCAGATTAATAGTCATAGGTGGAATATTGAATACGAATTCATTAGCACTGTCTGGAGAAATGACGTTAAACTATCTTGACCACTTCACTGTTAATAAGTTATTTGCTTCGTGTGATGGGATTTCATTAGAAAAAGAACTGACATGTTCGTATATTGAAGACGCACAAATATTTCAGCAGTTAAAGAACAATGCAAAACAAGTTGTGATGATGGTAGATGAGTCAAAGTTTAATTTAACAAAGTTTTATAAAAGCGGGAATTTTAGTGATATAGATACGCTATATACAAATGCTAAGCTCGATGAGGCATGGCAAAACATTCTAATAAGTCAAGGGATTGAAGTAATAGCAGTATAGAAAAAATCAAAAAGTAGACTATTTCTTAGTGAGTTGAGAAATAGTCTACTTTTTGTTTATATGTTGTTTTATTTTGTTTATATGTTGTTTTTACAATTAGTTAACAAATTAACAACATTGTGTTAATAATGTACTCGTACAATATGAATTAGGAGGTGGCAAGAATGCAAATAAAACTATCAAAAGCTGTGTTCTTTTTAATACCAGTTGGAATACCTCTAATATTGTTTTGGATTATTCCGAATTTCATTAGTTTAGGTATTAGTTTTACTGATTGGGATTTTATGACGAATGATTTTAACTTTGTTGGATTAGAAAACTATTTCAATTTGTTTACACAAGATTCTTTTATGCAAGCATTGTTAAATACGTTTTATTTCGGAATTGGAACAGTCATTCCAACGATTGTATTAGGTTTAGGTTTCGCATTATTCTTCCGAAAAAAATTTAAAGGCTCTGCGATTTATCAATTATTGATTTTTTCACCATGGGTAACGCCGACGATAGCTGTATCCATTGTGTGGTCACTTTTATATGAACCTCAATTTGGAGTTATTAATAAAGTTCTAAACTTTTTCGGGATACCAGGTTTGGATTGGCTTCAAAGTAGTCAAACAGCGATGCTAGCAGTCATTATTGTGACAGTATGGAAATTAGTTGGATGGACGATGATTTTCTATATTGGCGCATTAGAGAAAGTACCAGATGGCTTATATGAGGCTGCTAGTATTGATGGAGCGAATTCGTGGCAGAAATTTCGATATGTAACACTGCCAATGGTTTCAGCAACAACTTTCTTCTTAGTTGTTGTCAATACAATTTCTGCGGTGCAGGCTTATGATCAAATTAAGATTTTAACACAAGGTGGACCTAGTGGTTCGACGCGTACGTTACTTTATTTATTCTTCCAACAAGGGTTTGAACAGTTTGATATGGGATCTGCAACGGCAATCGCATTTATTATATTAATCATTACAATTTTACTATCTGTTATAAACAAAATAATAGGTGACAAGTGGGTGAACTATTAAGGTGAATAATATGAAAAAAGCTCCATTAATCATAAAGCATCTCTTTTTAGCTTTATCAAGTATCTTGTTTGTCTTTCCATTCATATGGATGGTACTTGGTTCGTTTAAATCATCTAGTGAAGTATTACAAGGAGGTTTTTGGCCAAAAGAATTTCACTGGGGAAATTATCGCCAAGTATTAGATATTCTTCCATTTAACACGTATTTATTTAATAGTTTCTATACTTCTTTCATTATTACTATATATGTACTTGTTTCGTCAGCGCTTTTTGCTTATATGTTGGCATTTTATAAGTTTAAAGGGAAGAATATTACGTTTAGTGTTGTGATGGCAACCTATATGATCCCTGGGGCTGTATCTTATGTTCCTGTATATGTAATGTTAGGGAAGTTCGGTTTACTTGATTCACATTTTGGATACATGATTTCTATGGCTGTTAGCGTATTCGGCATTTTCTATTTAAAACAATCATTCCATAAGGTTGGCTATGAAATAGTTGAAGCAGCCAAAATTGATGGGGCAAGTGATTGGCGTATTCTTTGGAAGATTATTTTTCCGATGACACGATCATCATTTGTAACACTAGGGTTGGTCACATTTATTGGTAATTATAATAATTACATCTGGCCAGCTCTTATATTGAAAGATAGTACGCAAAAATTAATTACAAATGGAATTGCTGATTATTTCATTAATAGTTCTTTAGGACGAGATTGGTCACACATAATGGTTGCAAGTACAATCGCAACAGTGCCGCTCTTACTCGTATTTTTAATTCTACAAAAATGGTTCTTATCTGGTGTTACTGATTCAGGAATAAAGGGTTAATTAACTATTAAAGGAGATATTGGGGATGAAAAAATTATTCATGCTTTTAACAATTTTACCACTGTTTGTTAGTGCACTTGCAGGTTGTTCAGGCGGAAAAGCAAGTACTGTTAAAGCAAGTAAAGAAGGCGAGAAAATTGTTATTCCATTCATTAATGGAGTAGGTGGTTCTCTTGCAGATCGTGTAGATAAGATTGTGGAGGAATACAATAAAAGTCAGGACAAGTATGTAGTGAAAACGACGAAAACAGGTAACTATGACGAGTCTTATCAAAAGCTTCAAAGTGGATTTGCGGCGAATAACCAAGAAGCAATCGCATTATTAGGCTCAGACATCGTCCAAGAATATGTTAAGAAAAAGTTAATTGTACCTTTAGATGAATATGTTAAAAATGATAATGGATTTAAAAAAGAAGATTATGGAAAAGGTTTTATGGAGCAAGCAACAATTGACGGGAAGTTATATGGAATTCCGTTTTACGGTACAACTCAAATTTTCTATTACAATAAAAAAATGTTAACGGAAAATGGCTTTACAAATGATGATTTAAAGACGTGGGAAGGTGTAGAAAAAGTAGCGAAAACAGTAGCAAAACGTGATGCAAATGGAAATGTTTTGTACGCTGGCTGGATGCCAATGTGGGGTACGTCAAACTTAATTGATGCGGTTCGCAGTGCTGGCGGTAATGTATTAAGCGCAGATGGTAAAAAAGTGTTAATTAACGATGACACTTGGGTTACGGTATGGGGAAAATTCCGTACATGGCTTCATGAAGATAAAATTATGAAAATTCATTCAGGTGGAACTGGATGGGAATATTGGGATAAAACTGTAATTGATTTAGTAGAAGGTAGAACGTTAGGATTTACAGGTTCATCTGGTGACCAAGGATTTGTTTTTAAATCGTTAGGTAAAGGCATGACTGAGGAAGAACGTCTTAACACATTTGAAGCACTACCGCAACCAGCTTGGGGTAATAATAAACCAGCACCAAAATTAGAAACATATTTATTCACATTAACGAGAAATATTGATCCAGAAGTAGCAAAAGGTGCATATGACTTTATGAAATTTGCGACAAGTACTGAGAAAACGGCTGAATGGTCAATGGCAACAGGTTATATTCCTGTTCGTAACAATGTAACAGATTACGGTCCATATGCTGAATTTGTAAAAAAACAACCACAAGCATTAATTCCATTAGAGCAAGCTAACAAATACGGAGTGGGGCCATTTGTGGATCCAACTGGCGGGAAAATCAATGACGCATTAAATGTAGCTAAGGATAAAGTAGAAATTGAAGGAATTCCTGCAAAGAAAGCATTAGATGAAGCAGCCAAGGTTGCGCAGGAAGAATTAGATAAAGTTCTGAAAAAGAAGAAATAAATCTACCTTGAAGAGAAATGTGAGGTGTTTTTGAACGAAAGAAGGGCCCTATGACTCTTTCATTAAAATATAAAAAAGGTGTGAAAACTATGATTGAAATGAAAAGTGCTATAATGCTTTCTCCATTCGTAAAAAATAAACATTGTTTCCAAATGGATGCGACTGATAGTACAAACTTTACATTAACTATTGATCAAGGGAAGAACCGGAAAATTCCGCTTTTACTTATTTTGAGGGATCCTAGCGGTTGTGTGCGTATACAGTATCAAACCCCAATTATTGATGAAAAACTAGTTGTAGCAAAAGATTCAAAATTTTGTTCAGCTGGTTGCAGTGGAGGGGAAATACAGTCAGGTAATTGGGAATTAGAAGTAGTATATATTCCCCATTGTGCAGAGAAAGTACTAAAGTTTACCGGGAAAAATGTTGAATATACAGTCAATATAATAGTGAATGACGAGTTGAAGCGAGAGTATAATAGAGAGCATTTTTGCAAGGAAAATGTTTTTATTGATGAATACAGTTTTAATAATGTAATAAATGAAGAGCATCGTTGGTACAAAGGAGATTTTCATGAACACACAAATTTAACGGATGGTGAGATAGATGATGAACTGGGAATGAAAGTGTGTGAAAAACAAGAGCTGGATTTCTTATATGCGACGGAACACAACATTGTCATGCCATCTTATCAAAAAGGAAGCACATTAATTATACCATCAATGGAACTTACAACTCCTTACGGACATTACAACATATTTGGTATGAAGGAATATATTAACTTCACAGATTATTTAGATGAATCGTTTAGTGTCAAAAACATGAATGGACTATTTTCTCTCATGAAAGAAAAAGGCTATTTAATTAGTGTGAATCATCCATTTATGAAACCTTGGGCGAACCAAATTAATATTAAATTAGAAAGTATTCATACGATGGAAATTATGTGTGATCCAACCTATAAAAAGAGTAAACCATCTACTTTAGAAGCTTTACATTATTTCGATCAAATGTGGTTAAAGGGTCTTAAAATTGGGGGGATAGGAGGAAGTGATTCTCACTTACATCCGTCTAAAACATTTCCAGGATCGAAAGACCCATCGATTTACGGTGATCCAGGAACATATGTATTATGTAATGGTTTATCTATTAAAAACTTAAATGATGCAATCCAAAAAGGCAGAATTTATTTTTCTCGATTTAGAAAACTAGAGATAGATATTCAAAATGAAGGTGAAACTATTTATGTCGGCGATGAGGCTAAAGGAAATATTATTTACAACATTCGTACAGATAAAGCATGTGAGTGGAGACTAGTTGTGAATGGGCAAATAATTGAAAAAGAATTTGGCGGCGACGTAACCTTTGAATTCTCTTTACATGAAGATGAATATGCTAGAGTTGAGGGATGGGAAGAGGACGAATTAGTAGCGTTTATAAATCCTATTCATAATAAAGTGAAGTGTAAAAATGGTAACACATGGTATGAAGTGTTAGGGGGAGTCGAAGGTGAATAAGGCAATTATTTTTGATAAAGATGGAACATTAATACAGTTAGATTCAGTTTGGTATAAAATTGTTCATCGTGTACTAGATGATATATTTCAAATGTATCCAAATGAAAAAAGTAAACGAGATGACTACTTAAAGATTATTGGTATGAGTGATAACGATTTTGAGAGTACGAGTTTACTAGCTTGTCGTACAAATTACTTTATTGCGGCTGCATGGTTTTCGTTGTTAGAAAATCAAAATGTGAATAAAGAGAATTTTATTCATGATGTATGTGCATTATTCAAAAAATACTCTACAGCAGATGACCTTGTATTTACAGAAGTAGAAGGTGCAAAGGAAACATTACGATATTTAAAAGATAATGAGTATGTAATTGGGGTTGTTACGGCAGACGATGTTGATGCAGCCATACATTCTCTAAAAATGACAGAGTTATATGATTATGTAGATTTTTTAGGTGCAGATGATGGTGTTAATAGAACAAAACCTGAAAGTGACTTTTATCATATGTTCAAAGAAAAATTTTCACTGGTTGAAGAAGATGTGCTCATGGTAGGTGATACATTAACAGATGTTAAATTTGCAAGAAATAGCAACATTAAAGTAGTGGGCGTCCTATCAGGTGCGAGCAGGAAGGAAGATTTAGAAGGAAAAGCGGATTATATTTTAGACAGCATGAAGGATATTCCGAAAATTTTATAAACCGTGCCCTGAGTATTTTCAATAACAGTATCTATAAAAATGGCTCAAATTCTAGGAGGAAATTATGGCTCAACTATCATTCAAAAACATTTACAAAAAATATGATCATGATGTGACAATCGTAAAAGATTTTAATCTAGAAGTAAATGATGGAGAATTTATCGTGTTGGTTGGACCTTCAGGATGTGGAAAATCAACTACATTACGTATGATTGCGGGGCTTGAGGAGATTTCAGAGGGAGACTTTTATATTGATGGAAAGCGTGTAAATGATATTACACCGAAAGATAGAGATATAGCAATGGTTTTTCAAAACTATGCGCTCTATCCACATATGAGTGTGTATGATAACATGGCGTTCGGATTAAAATTGCGAAAATATAGTAAAACAGAGATTGACCAACGTGTGAAATATGCAGCGAAAATTCTTGGGCTTGAGGAATATTTAGGTCGGAAGCCAAAAGCACTTTCAGGTGGACAACGTCAGCGTGTTGCCTTAGGACGAGCGATTGTTCGGAATGCAAAAGTATTCTTAATGGACGAGCCTTTGTCAAACTTAGATGCGAGGCTACGCGTTCAAATGCGTGCTGAGATTACAAAATTACACCAGCAGCTGCAAACAACAACTGTGTATGTCACGCACGATCAAATAGAAGCTATGACGATGGCGACGCGTTTAGTTGTGCTAAAGGATGGTATTATACAACAAGTCGGTACACCTAAAGAAGTCTATGAAAATCCAGAGAATGTATTTGTCGGTGGATTTATTGGCTCCCCTGGAATGAACTTTTTCAAAGGAGTATTAACAGAAAGTGCGGTTATGATTGATAAGTGGAAAATTGAAGTGCCAGAAGAGAAGATGAAAGGCTTGCGAAACAAAGGATATGCCAATAAAGAAATCATCATAGGGATACGTCCAGAAGACTTTTGTTATGGAAAAACAATCTCATCCTTACCATATAATGCAAAAATAACGGTATCCATTGATGTAGCAGAATTAATGGGGGCAGAAACATATCTTTATTCCAACATCAATGGCCAACCCTTTGTTGCACGTGTTGATGCTTCTATTGATGTGCAAAGTCAATCAAAGATGGATCTTGGTTTAAACATGGACAAAGTTCATTATTTTGATTTTAAAACAGAGAAGCGAATCGTTTTATAAGTTAATCACTAATTAAGACGATTACACTTTTAAAACCTGTTTGACCACTCATATAAATTAATAGTAAAAAACCGATTATCCTTTAGAATAAGGAAATCGGCTTTTTTATGTAAAAGATCGTTTAGCCTACGGAATATATGTTTTGTTAGCGGGACCCCATTGCCATTAAGCTAAAATTTTGTTGCGACCCCAGAACGAAATTTTGTGCTAACTTGTAACAAACAATCTCATTTTTTCGTTTTGAGATGAAGCTGTTTTCTTAAGTTGATAGATGTGTGGCTGTACCACATCAAAGAGATGATAGTTTTAATGTGTGTAAATTTACAGATTGCAATGTAGAAAAGTAAAAATTTCGTTTAGGGGGTACCTCAAGACCTTAGGTTGATGGGTATGGGGCGCCCCAAAAAAAGTAAAACTTTCATAAGTTAGTTATATATAATATGTGAGAGCCTGTTATTTAGGTCTTGATAATAAAGTTTCTGCGTTTTTTACATTTTATTTACTTAAATCAAAGTTTTCTATGGTTACGAAGTGAATTTAAAAATAATCACCCGTATTGGGTTTTTGATTCTAAAAATTTAGAAGATTTTATTCGAATTTTATAGAATATAACATATACAAAACAAGGAGGAGATGAAATGGAAGTCTTTCATGTATCGAGTAGAAAAAGGGAGACATATAACGTTCAAATTAAATATTCGATACTTTTCGAATGTGCACTTGGGATTGCGGCAATTACTCATAAAAGGTTAATTGACACACTAGAGAAGTCTCAAAGTGAATGGGAAGAAATTAGGCAATCTTTACCTCATGAAATGATAGAGCATTTACAGTTTGTCGAGAAGCATAATACGTGGAAAGCATTGCTACAGCTACTATATCAGGGAGTTTTTACGGATTTATCTCAGTTTATTCAAAATATCCATTCACTATCAGAAGTAGATTTAAAGTATGTATGTTTACCATTTTTAGGAGATATACATCAAGATAAAAGACGTTTAGCGGCAAGTGGTGAAGTTTCAGCAATACATGAATTAATGGAGCTAACGCATGACCATCAGTTTTTCTCTACTTATATTGAGTTTATATGTAATGTAGACGTGCAGTTATTGAAGGAGCATTTAATTGCCGTTATGACTGGCTGGTATGAGAGTGTAGTTAAGAAAGAAGAAGAGCAGCTACTCTCTATACTACAACGAGATTATGAAGCAAAAAATGAAATGAATGAGAAGATGAAGTCAGAAGAGTTTGTAGAGTGGGCGACAGGCGGAGTTACATATATGCCAGAGCCAAGTGTTCATCATGTACTTCTTATTCCTCAGCTTACATATAGACCATGGAATATCGAAGCGGATTTGGAAGATACGAAAGTATTTCATTATCCAGTCGCAAATGAAAGTATACATCCAGAAGATCCATATGAGCCGAGTTATTTTTTAGTTCATAAACATAAGGCGCTAGGGGATGAGGCAAGGTTACGTATTGCAAAGTTACTGTTTGAAAAAGAGCGTACGCTGCAAGATATAACTGAGAGATTAAAACTCGGAAAATCAACAGTACATCATCATTTGAAACTTTTACGTTCAGCGAAATTAGTTGATATTCATGACGGGAAATATGTTTTGAGAAAGAAAGCGATACATTCTTTAGCGAAAGAATTGGAAGTGTTTTTGAATCGGTAGTAAACAACAAGAGAATGTACATAAAGGGAGGAACTAAATAGAAAAGTTGGTGCGCTATAGTGGGAAATGTATTGAAAAATCGTTCATTCTTTTTTATGTGGATTGGCAGTGCAATTTCAGAATTAGGTGGGGCTTTCGGAACATTATGTAATTCCATTCTTGTATACGAGCTAACAGGATCGAAAACAGCATTAAGTAGTATGTGGTTACTATATCTTATCCCGTCTCTCATACTACAATTAGTCATCGGACCATTTATTGATAGATGGAGCCGAAAGTGGATTATGATTTTGTCACAATGGATGCGGGCTTTTATTTTCCTAATACCTTTAGTGATGTTAACTATTAATCATATAGACGTTTGGCACGTTTATATTGTTCAAATTATAGTTGGTCTCATTACACCGCTTTATACACCGGCGAGTCAGGCGATTACACCAACTGTTGTAAGTAAAGAGCAGCTTCAAGACGCAAATGCGTATATTGATGGAATGACGCGCCTAATGATGTTTCTTGGGCCAGTATTAGGCGGTATTGTCATTAAGTTTGTTGGAATTAAGCTTACACTATCTTTCGTATGTATTTGTTTATTTATAAGCGGAGGATTATTGCTTTTTATAAAAGAAAAGAGGGTACAACAAGAGCTTCGAAAAACATGGCTAGAACAATTTTTTCACGGGTTTACATACTTTTTCACAAAGCCGATTATCGTTTGGCTCGGAGTATTTCTTACATTTGTTCAATTTGGAGTAGGAGTAACGATGGTTACGACTCTTCCTTATATAAAAGATGAACTATCGGCAGGCTATGCGGAATACGGTTACTTCATGGCTGGTTTTCCACTTGGCTATGTAGTTGGCTCTATGTTAATTGGGAAAGTGACATATAAAAGCCGTCGGTTATTCATGCTTGGAGGATTATTTGTAGGAGGGCTCACTTATATTTCACTTGGTTTAAATAACAGTATCCTTATAGCGATTTTTATTGAAGTAATTGCTGGTGTATGTATTGCATTTTTCAATATTCATAACACAACTCTATGCCAACAAATTGTCCCGAATGAGATGATAGGAAAAGTGTTTTCAGTACGGTTATTTTTGATACGATCAGCTATGCCGTTAGGTGTATTATTAGGGGGAATACTGAGTGAAATATGGGGAGTGAGAGTATTATACTTTATTATCGGTTCGATTATATGTGTTACCTCTTTGTTAGGTATGTCCCTTCCTTATTTTAAATTTTTGGATGATGTGATTGAGGAGAAATCTGCATAATTCTAATAATTTTAAATTTATAATTGAAAATAATTATCATAATCAATTATACTAGAGGAATACTAGTATTCGTATTACAAAGAGGGAGTGGGATAAATGTTTATCGAAACAAAGACATTTACAGTAAAAGAGGGTACATCTGATATAGTTGTAGAGCGTTTTACTGGAGAAGGAATTATTGAAAAGTTTGAAGGGTTCATTGACTTAAGTGTTCTCGTTAAAAAAGTAAGACGCGGAGACGAAGAAGTAGTAGTTATGATTCGCTGGGAATCTGAAGAGGCATGGAAAAACTGGGAAACGAGTGAAGAACATTTAGCGGGACATAGAGCGAGCCGTGGTAAACCAAAGCCAGATCATATCATTCACGTTGAGCATGCGGTGTATTATGTGAAATCATCGAAATCGGCTTATCAAAAGTCATAATAATAAATATAAATAAAAATAGAGGGTATATGTTTAAGAAATAAACATATACCCTCTATTTACGTATTCAATTAATTGGAGGATAAAAATGATAGAAAATCTTTCATTTATCGATAAATCGATATTTCGTGTCGAATCGTTCATATAATTTCATTCACTGCATTCCAAATGTTTCATTAAAAAAACGTTCTAGACGATAGAAAAAAGTATTAGACTAAAATAGTTGTAGACTGAACACTTGAGTATCTTCCCTTTAACATTCAAGTGTTATGAATATGGGTCAATATACTTCTGTATAATCCCTGTTCAAAAGGAGATGAGTGAATGAGGTTGAATCATTTAAACCTATGTGTGGATGATTTATCAGAAGCTAGACATTTCTTTGAAACATTTTTTAATTTTCAATTTTTGGAACAAAAAGGAAAGGCCCTTGTAGTGATGAGTGATGAGAATGGATTTATACTCGTGTTAAGTGATCCAAAAGCATTCAAGGGGAAAAAGGACGTTATGTATCCTGAAGCTTTTCATATTGGTTTTTTGGTGGAAACTTCAAGTGAAGTTGATCAAGCGTATAATCGTTTAGTAGCTGGGGGCATTGAAATAGAAAAGGAACCTTATACAATGAGAGGAAGTAGTTATGGTTTTTATTTTACAATATTTAATGGCTTATTAATTGAAGTTTCTTGCCTAGACTATAGAGATGGTAAGAAAGTTTCAAAACTCGATGACAATCATCAAGAGTAATTGTTTCAAGGTGTATATATAGCCCCTTACCAAGTTTGGGAAGGGGCTTGTTACCATAATGCTCGTTATTCAATAAGCTACATTTGAACTACCCCACTTAACACGCTAACGAGCTATTTGAAGCGGGGGTAGTTCAAGAGTCAAGATAAAGAAAGAAAAAAGAATATGATGGTATCAATAAAATTCAGTTTAGTACACTATTTTAATGGAACACCAAAGTAAAAAAGGAGCTTCACTTAGTCGGCAAATCGACTTATGAGACAGCTCCTTTTTTTATAAATTAATCTAACTTCATTTCAAATTCAAGTCGTGCCGGCTTGTCTGAATACGGCATACTATGTTCTTTAAATAATAGGCTAATTCCAGACGGGTTATCAGGAAGAGCAGGGGAAATAACAAAATGAAACCCCATATGTCCATTGCCTCCACTTGCACCTTCTGACCAACAATTGTATGTGTCATTTATAGATAGTTGGAAAGAATCATGCACCTTTTGTTCATTAAAAACGTCATTCATTGGATCCCAATCGCTATATAAATATACTACACTAGCATTAGTGTACTGACGAATAAAGGTCACAGTATACATGATTTCTTTATGCTCAAAGTTTTTAAAAACAGGTATATGTTTTAGAAACTTAGTTGGTTCGATGAGAGGTTTAAATAAATCTTCGTCCATCATAGAGGAGAACAATGAATTTAAATAGTCTGGATAAAATCCGTTCTGCTCAGACCAGTTAGAAATAGCCTCATCAGGTGGAAAACCGGGATTTCCATTCGAAAGTTCTTTTCGTTCTTTTAATAAAGAACAAATTTTTTCATCAATAGAATATAAGCGTTCATCGTAATGATCAGTTGGGCGTTCAAAAGACGTTCGTTGCATAATCATTCCTCCTTTTCTATAGTTTAACAAAAAAGACAGACTAATAAATAGTCTGTCTTTTTTGTATTAATTTTTTACATCGTCATATAATTCCAACGCTTCTTTCACATTCAATCGATTTTTTACAATGCCATGAATCGCTTGAATCATCGCAGCTGGATGCTCGGATTGCCATATGTTTCGGCCCATGTCTACGCCAATTGCACCTTCTTGCAGAGCATTGTACGTAATGTTTAATGCATCTTCGATTGAATCTAATTTTGGTCCGCCGGCGATAACGACTGGGGCAGGGCATGTGCTCGTAATTTTTTCGAATCCTTCGCAGTAATACGTTTTAATAATGTCAGCTCCCATTTCAACACATACGCGAGAAGCAAGTGCTAAGAAGCGAGCTTCCCGTTTTTGTAATTCTTTTGCAACGGCAGTAATACCGAGTACGGGCAAACCGTAATCGTGAGCTTCAGAGACTACGTTTGCGAGATTTGTAACGGTTTGTGTTTCATAGTCTGATCCGACAAAAACGGAAACTCCGACGCCAATTGCATTTTGTTTGACCGCTTCTTTCACCGGTGTAACAATTGTTTCATTCGCTAAATCTTTACCTACTACAGTTGGCCCACCTGAAACACGCATAACCATCGGTGTTTTGCAGTCTTCAGGAATGCAAGAACTTAGTACACCTCTCGTTAAAAAGAGGGAATCCGTATAGGGAAGCAGATTTTTAACCGTCTCTAGTGGTTGTTCTAGTCCGTGAATCGGCCCTAAAAAGTAACCGTGATCTATCGCTAACATAACCGCTCTGCCATCAGGTAAAATTGTGTTTAATCGATTTTTAAATCCCCAAGTCATTGGAAATCACTCCTTCGTTAATGTTGGATTTTCAGTTTGTACCGTATCTTTTTCTTGTAAATGTGGTGACTTAATAAAAACAGCTTTAAAGGTTTTATCTGAATGGTTAATGAGATAGTGAGACTCATGAGGACGAACTTGCAAGACGTCCCCTTGTTTAATAGGGACTCTTTCATTATCAATATAGAAATCAATTTCTCCTTCTAATGCATAAAAGATTTCTTCGCATGTTGTATGATAATGATTTTGAAATTCTTGACCAGGCTGAATAACGACTAGACCGAGATCAATGTTTGGTCCTTTTACTAAATATTTTGGTCCATTATCACCGAAGCGATAGGAGAAGTCATTTTCATTCACTTTAAGCATAGCGCTCACTCCTTTATGTAATGTGTTACAGTGCACCTGGAGCAATCCACATATGTGATGTGAATCCTTTATCCGCTAAAGCGAGCTGTTTTTCATAAACTACTTTCCATGTTTCATAGAACCCTTTATATAGTTCATAATTTTCAGCGTTTGGTTCGAAAGTTTTTTCCCACTGTACAAACTTTTGGGCAGTTTCTTCCATAGATTTATATATTCCAGCACCAACTCCAGCAGCAATGGCAGTTCCTAAGGCAGCCGCTTCTTTTACAACCGGCACTTTGACAGGAATCCCGAGAACATCTGCGACAATTTGTGGCCAAAGCTTTCCTTTAGCCGCACCACCTGCAAAGATCACTTCAGAAGGAAATTTTCCTGTTAGAGCTTCTATTAATTTCAAGTTTCCAAATGTTACAAAGGCAGCATTTTCTTCAATTGCGCGGAACATTTCTTTCTTGCCGCATTTTTCAGCATCTAAGCTTAAATTTAAAAAGGAGGGTGCAGCATGACGCCAAGAAATGTAATTCATGACGTTTGAAAAGGTAGGAATAATGCCGTGTGAGCAGGCAGGCACATCTTTCGCTTGTTCTTCTAATAATTCATAAGCATCTACGCCAATTTCCTCAGCGAGTCTTTTTTCTTCTTGGCAAAAGGCATCTCGAAACCATCTCATTACAAGACCTGGGAAAAAGGCAATCGTCTCATATTGCCAAAGATTAGGGATAACGTGACAATTTACACGAACGTAAGCATTCGGGTCCGTATTTGGTTCTGTTATATTTACTTCTTGCTGCCAAAAACTGCCCCCGCATATAAATGTTTGCTCTGGTTTTACGACCCCCGTCCCGAGGGATGCCATTTGTGCATCACCGCCCCCAGTAACAATAGGGGTTCCTACATGTAATCCTGTTAATTCAGCGCTTTGTTTTGTGATATTCCCGATAACTGTACCAGCTTCATTTACTTTTGGAGAAAAGGATAGAGTAAGACCACATTGTTCAGCGACTGAGTTATCCCAATTTCTATGTTGTAAATCGAATATACCGGACGTACATCCGTTTGAAGGATCAATTTGCAGTACACCGCACAATTTATAAAGAATCCAATCGTTTAACATCGTGAAAGAATGAATATTACTGTACACGTCTGGTTGATGTTTTTTGATCCAAAGTAACCGAGGTAAAGCACCTAATGAAAAAGTTTGGCCTGATTTTGCATATAAATCCTCCTCAATTTGTGAACGAAGTTGTTTTAATTCGCTCACCTCAGCAGACGCGCGGCCATCAACGTTTGCACATGCCCATATTTCTTGCCCGTTTTTATCGTATACAACAAAACCTTCTCGCATACTTGTGGCGCTAATTCCTTTAATAGAGGAAGGGGATATATTGCTTTTTTGAAGGACATCTTTCGTGCATTCTTGAACGAGCTTCCAGTTTTCCATAACATCAAAATTCATAGAACCAGGATACCGAGTGTCTGATGTATGAATCCATTCTTTTTGACTTACAGCAAGCTGATTACCTTGTAAATCAAAAAGGACCGCTCGAATACTCCCTGTACCTGCATCGTAAGCTAATAGATAAGACATTATGATTCACCTTCCTTTCTTAATAAGGAGAGGGCTGTTTTTTCATCAGTAATGAATGTATGAATAAATTTTCCTTTTAAGGCACCATAAATGGCATCTAATTTCCCCTCACCACCAGCGACACCAACTACATGTTTCATTTTGCGTAAAACAGTTAGAGGTGTACCGATAAGACGAGCGTGGTGAGGAAGTTCTAATTGTTCTCCGTTTGTATTATAAAACTGCCCTAAAATATCACCGACTCCATTTTGACTACGTATGTAGGTCATTTCACGAAGCGTTAATTTCTCTTCTTTCACGATTGTGGCGTCTTGAGATAAACTACCGATGCCCACTACTGCTGTATGAGCAAGTGAAGCAACATGCAGCATATCTTTCACGCTCGGTTCAGAAAGAATACTTTGCGCCATTTCAGTTGAGGATGCTAAAAATGGTGTAGGAATGATATGGAGTTCTCCATGCATGTAGTTTAAATAGTTTTGTTTTCTGGGAAGATAGTGGTTTACCCCGCCAGTAAGGGTAACAATTGAGAGCTGCATAGATGATTCAAAATGAATGTTTTCTAGCATTTTTGATATCGTTTCTCCCCAACCAATACCGAGTAAATCTCCTTGTTGAAGATGTGTTTCTAAATATTGTGCCGCAGCTTTTTCGAGCGAATATGGATGATCCTCCATCGGTGTTGGGATAACGAAAGCGTCTTTTAAATGGAATTTTTTCATGAGATCACGCTCAATGCTTAAGCAGTGTAAACCAGTTCCTTTTACATGAAATGTAACAATCCCTTCCGTACGTGCTTTATCTAATAACCGAACGACTTTATTTCGTGAAATATGAAGCAATGAAGCGATTTCTTGCTGCGTAAGATGATCTTTGTAGTAATACCAGGCTACTTTTGTTAACAAATTTTCTTCAAAGTTCAGCTGTGACATTCTCTTCATCCCTTTCAACAATTGACCAATGCTTAAACATATGTGGTGTTTATTTTGTTTATACCGATAGAAGCGATAATTATCCCGGCGAAAAAAGTGTTCTAGATATGAAAAAAGGAATATACAATGCTACAAAACAAGTAGAACAAAAAATCATTTTCTCAAAAATTGTTTTGGATAAAGGCAGGGGACAAGAAGTGGAGAACATGCCCTTATTACAAGTGAAAAAAATGAGTAAATCATTTTCAGACCAACTTGTATTAAAAGAAGTAACTTTAGAAGTAGAGCGTGGGGATGTGTACGCTTTAGTGGGAGGGAATGGTGCTGGAAAATCAACGTTAATGAAAATATTAACGGGTTTGTATGCTTATGATGCTGGAGATATGTATGTGAAAGGGAACATCCAAAGATTTTCTAATCCAGCGGAAGCGCATCATAATGGAATTTATTTAATTCCACAAGAGCCGTTAATCTTTCCCCATATGACAATTGAAGAAAATATATGCATTGGAGTAAAAGGGAAAAAGAAAGAGCTTCGAAAAAAGATTCATAAACTGATAGAAGATTTAGGATGGAATATTACACTCCAGGAGCTTGGTGGTGCATTATCGATTGCGCAGCAACAATTAGTAGAAATAGTAAGGGGATTAATAAGGGAAGCAGAGATTCTTATTTTAGATGAACCAACATCGACATTAACAACTCATGAAATAAAGAGTCTTTTTGTACTGATGAAAAGCTTAAAAGAAAAAGGAATTGGGATGATTTATATAACGCACCGTTTTCCAGAAATATTTGAAATTGCGAATAAAGTAGCTATTTTACGCGATGGTATGATAGTCAGCCAAGGAAGGGTATCTGATTATACATATGACATGCTAATGGAGGGATTATTGCCGAAAGGTTATAAGCATGAGGAGAAAAGGGAAGTAATTCAATTTACGATACAAACTTCTCAAAAAATATTAGAAGTAACGAATTTATCCAGTTATGCATTTCAAAATATATCATTAACCGTACATGCTGGAGAGATTGTAGGAATTGCAGGTATTGTTGGATCAGGAAGAACAGAATTAGCAGAAGGATTATATGGACTACAACCTGTGAAATCTGGCTCCATTTTATTAGAGGGCAAATCAATTACAAAGCATTCGGCACATAGACGATTAGACGAAGGGATGGTATATGTTCCTGAGGATAGAGCTGGTAATGGAATTTTTTCAATTGCGTCTGTTAAAGAAAATATAACTTCAGCATCTTTACATCGATTCAGCACCTTTTTCTTGCACCATAAAAAAGAAAGCGCTTTAACGGAGTCTTATATTAAGAAGTTTCGAATTATTGTTCCTCATATTGATGAAGAGATGACATCTTTATCAGGGGGAAATCAACAAAAGGTCGTGTTAGCTAAGTATCTTGCTTGTGAACCTAAAATCATCATTCTTGATGAACCGACCCGTGGGATTGATGCGAAAGCTAGATTAGAAGTATATGAGGCTATACAAAGTTTAAGACATTCGGGACTTGCGATTGTATTAATTTCTTCAGATATCGAGGAAATTGTTCAATTAGCTAATCGTGTATATGTGATGAGAAATGGGGAATTTGTCTCACATTTAGGAAAGGAAGAAGTTTGTATAGATGAAGTTACACGCCTTGCATATGGAGGAAGGGAAGGTGTAACGGAATGAAACGCTTTGCAAATGTATTTAAAATGCACGAAACGTCCATTATCATTTTACTTCTTATTTACATAGCTTTCGTCGGAATGATGAACCCTAGTTTTGTTCAGTTTAGTTCACTGTCTTTAATTATGAAATCTAGTGTTATTTTAGTCATTTTAGCAATTGGTCAATCTTTCGTATTGTTCACGAAAAATATAGATGTTTCAGTCGGCTCTATTATGGGATTAAGTGCGGCAATTTGCGGGAGGTTTTTAACGAGTGGGTATAATACCTTCTTTTCTGTAATTGCTGCAATTATACTTGGGGCCGTTATTGGCATGATAAACGGAATTGGAGTTGCGAAATTTCGCGTGCCGGCCATTATTATGACATTAGGGATGCTTGGGATTATTAGAGGAGCGATGTTACTATTTACGGGTGGAAAATGGATTGAAGATATTCCGAATCATTACAAACAATTATCATCTATTACAGTGTTGGGACTACCGATAACTGTAGGGGGTGTTCTTCTTATTTTGCTACTATTATATTTCTTTTTAATGAAAGTGCCATTTGGGAGATATTTTTACGCAGTCGGAGATAACGAAGATGGGGCACGTCTTATTGGAATACCGGTAGACAAGGTGAAAATATATGCATTTATCATATCAGGTATAAGCGCAGCACTTGCCGGATGCATTTTTGTGATGAATATCGGCTTTGTTCCAAATCAAACAGGTACAGGAATAGAATTGCAAGTCATCGCTGCTGCTGTTTTAGGAGGGATCCATTTAAAAGGGGGAACGGGTTCTATATTTGGCGCAGCATTAGGAGCAGTTTTTCTAGAAGCGATAAGTAGTTCATTAGTCTTTTTAAAAATACCTGCCTTTTGGAATAGTGCTATATCAGGATTTTTACTCTTACTGATTATTATATTAGATAGTGTATTAAAAAGATGGAAGAGACTCCGGCAACTAGAAGAAAGGAGGATGAATCTATGAAGTATGCACGGGGACTTTTAAGATGGGAAGGGATTCTTATTGGATTACTTATTATAGAGTTCATTCTCTTTAGTTTATTAAACAGTGATTTTTTTCATATTAGTAATTTACTGTTTAGTATGAATGACTTCATTTTTATTACTATTGCCGCCATTCCGATGACTTTTGTCATTGTAACAGGTGGAATCGATGTATCTGTAGGGTCGATTATGGGGCTTACGTCCATTCTTATCGGTGTGCTTTGGATGAATGGTATACCAATTATTTTAGCTGTCAGTATCGCACTTTTTATAAGCTGTTTAGCGGGGGGATTAAATGGTGTCATTATTAAAATGACAGATGTAGAACCTCTTGTCGTTACACTTGGAACAATGTTTTTATACGCTGGAATTGCTCTTGTCATATCAGGAGGTTCAGGTGCTTCCGGATATGAAGGGATAAGTGGTTTACCGGATACTTATGTCCAACTTGCAAATGGTAGTTTCATAGGTATTCCTAATTTATTATGGCTACTTTCACTTTTAACGGCAGTGTTTGCAGTATTGTTTCACCGTACAACATATGGTCGCCATGCCAAATTAACGGGTGCAAATGAAAACACAGCGAAATATTCCGGGATTAGAACGAAAAAGGTAGTTATTATCGCTTATATGCTTTCTGGGTTAGGAGGTGGATTAGGAGGAGCATTTTTAACAGCGTATTTCGGTTCAGCTCGTGCCGATATAGGAAGTGAAACGATCTTGCCCGTTATTACGGCAGTTGTATTAGGCGGTACACTCATTACTGGCGGGAAAGGAAGTATTTTTGGAACAGTACTAGCGAGTATATTTATTGGCATGATGCAGTACGGTCTGCAAATGACAGGCTTAACGAATGAACAATCCAATGTTGTTATAGGTATTATCCTTATTCTTTCTGTTATTATGAGGCATTTCAAATTACAGCAATTCACTATGTGGAAAAGAAAGAAATTGCATAAGGGGGAAATGTCATGAGAAGAAAATTGGGGATTTTTATTATTATATGTATTTGTATGATCGGTTTAATCGCATGTTCTAGCCAAACTGCAGATAAGAAAAAAGCAGATGATGTGAAATTTGCTTTCATTCCGAAATTAACAGGAGTGGGCTTTTTTACATCTGGTGGTGAAGGCGCGAAAGAAATGGGAGATAAGTTAGGGGTACAGGTGAAATACGATGGACCATCAGAGGCGAGCGTATCAGGGCAAGTAAAATATATAAACAATTTCATTAATCAAAACTATGATGCAATTATGGTTTCATCTACGTCAGTGGATGGTCTTTCTCAATCCTTACAACGGGCAAAGAAAAAGGGGATGACTGTATTAACATGGGATTCTGATGTGAATCCGAAAGATCGTTCTTTTTATATAAGCCAAGGAACACCAGATCAACTTGCAAATTTATTAGTTCAAATGACTTTTAAGCAAATAGGAGATAAAGGGAAAGTGGCATTCTTTTATTCAAGTCCAACTGTAACAGATCAAAACCAATGGGTAACGAAAGCGAAAGAGATTATAAAAGAAAAATATCCGAACTGGGAAATTGTAACGACGCAATATGGTGAAAATAATGCACAAAAATCATTATCAGTTGGAGAGAGTATTTTAAAAACATATCCAGATATTAATGCTGTCATTTGTCCAGATGCAACTGCGCTTCCAGCGATGGCGCAAGCAGCTGAAAACTTAAAGATGGATAAAAAAGTAGCTGTAACAGGATTTTCTACACCAAATGTGATGCGCGATTACGTAAAACGAGGAACAGTACAGCAATTTGGATTATGGGATGTAAAACAACAAGGCGCACTTGCAACTTATGTTGCAAATGAAATTGTCGTAAAAGGGAAGAAGTTAAAAGTAGGGGATAGCTTCGAAGTAAAAGGGATTGGAAAAGTGAAAGTAGAGCCAAATTCAATTCAAGGATATGATTATGAGGCAGAAGGGAATGGTATTATCGTACTGCCGGAGAGGGTTGTATTTACGAAAGATAATATTGATAAATATAACTTCTAGTGAAGAAATAAAAAACGTCCGTTATAGTATCGGACGTTTTTTATTATGAAGATTTTACAATCCCTTCATTACGAAAAAAGAATTAACTATGGACTGGTTCTTTTTCGTTCAGACTAAGCGCCTTTGCTGTTGAAGTGTAAATTTCTTGGAAAAGCTTTGGATTTTCCATTAGTGATATTCCATAAGAAGGAATCATTTCTTTTATTTTCGGTTCCCATGCATTCATATGTTGTGGGAAGCATTTTTCTAATACTTCAAGCATAACGTGAACGGCAGTAGAAGCACCTGGCGAAGCGCCGAGCAATGCAGCTATTGAACCATCAGCCGCACTAACAACTTCCGTACCAAATTGAAGTGTTCCTTTACCACCAGCATCAGTATCTTTAATAACTTGCACACGTTGTCCTGCTACTACTATATCCCAATCTTCGCTTTTTGCGTTCGGAATAAACTCTCGTAATTCTTCCATGCGCTTTTCATGCGATAACATAACTTGCTGGATTAAGTATTTCGTTAATGACATCTCTTTTACGCCTGCTGCTAACATAGTTAAGACATTATTCGGTTTTACGGAACCTATCAAATCGAGGTTTGAGCCAGTTTTTAAGAACTTTGGTGAGAAGCCAGCAAATGGTCCAAACAGTAATGTTTTTTTGTTATCAATATATCTTGTATCAAGATGTGGAACAGACATTGGCGGAGCGCCAACTTTAGCTTTACCGTACACTTTTGCATGATGTTGCTCTATAACTTCTGGATTTTTACAGACCATAAATAGTCCGCTTACTGGGAATCCACCAATATGTTTTGATTCAGGGATACCAGTTTTTTGTAGTAAAGGTAGACTACCGCCTCCACCGCCGATAAAGACGAATTTCGCAGTATGGAATTCCATTTTACCGCTATTCATATCATGCACTTTCACTTCCCAAGAGCCGTGTTTTGTACGTTTAATATTCTCAACGCTATGATTGTAGTTTATCTCGACATTTTTACTCTGTAAGTGGTCAAACAATATGCGTGTTAACGCACCAAAGTTTACATCTGTTCCAGAGTCGATTTTTGTTGCTGCTATTGGTTCATTCGATGTACGGCCTTCCATAATAATTGGGAGCCATTCTTTCAGTGTTTCAGGGGCATCGGAAAATTCCATCCCTTGAAAAAGAGGATTGTTTGAAAGCGCTTCAAAACGCTTTTTCAAAAACGTTACATTTTTTTCTCCTTGTACCAAACTCATATGAGGTATTGGCATAATAAAGTCCTGCGGATTACGAATTAGATTGCTGTTTACAAGATAAGACCAAAACTGTCTTGAAAGCTGGAACTGTTCATTGACTTTTATTGCTTTGCTAATGTCTATAGATCCGTCAGATTTTTCGGATGTATAGTTAAGCTCGCATAATGCGGAATGGCCTGTACCTGCGTTATTCCATTCGTTAGAGCTTTCTTCTCCTGCTTTTGTGAGTTTCTCAAATACTTTGATTTCCCATTCAGGTGCTAATTCTTTCAACAATGAGCCTAAAGTCGCACTCATAACTCCGGCACCAATTAAGATAACGTCTGTTTTTTGCTGCATGTTGCTCATGATAATCTCTCCATCCCCTATATTGGCAAAAAAGAGTAGGTGCTTTTGCTTATAAGCCGTAGAAAAAGAAAACACCACCTAGGCCCCACCTAGGCATATACCTTTTTTGTCACAATTATATAACCATCTCATAGTCTATTATAATAATTAATAGACTAAAATATCTAGTGTTATCTGATAATTTTAAACTATTTAACGTTTTCTTCGAAAGAATCCTTCTCTCATAAGCGTGAACAAGTTGGTAGTAAAGCAGTATTGGGAGAAGAATTCCAGTCTGATGTTATCCCAAAAAAGCTTACAAACCTTTCTATTTCAGTATGATATACCTTTGGAAAATAGAAGAATTCAATTTTTATAACATTTAATTTGAAAAGATAGATTAAATAGTGTATAAATGGTAAGATTATTCTGAATTTTTATCAGGAGGGATATCATATGCTACACGGGAACAAATCGCAATTTTATTTCGAAATTTTTCTGTGAAAGAATGTAAAGGATCAAGTAATTTATACGAATATTTATCATTGAAAATTTCAGAAGATGAGGAAGTTCTTACGTTAGCCTCTCACGCACAATCTGGTCAGCCAATTCCAAATTTATTATTAGGCGCGGTCCATTATTTGTTGTTAAAAGGAAATGATCACATTTTACAAAAATATTATAGTAGTCTAGTTGAAAATTCGGATACAAAGTTGGAACAATCATTTCAACATTTTAAAGACTTTTGTCAGCTTCATAGGGAGGAAATTATCCCTATTTTACAAACGAAACTTGTTCAAACAAATGAAGTAAGGCGATGTGCTTATTTATATCCAAGTTTTTGTTATATATTTAATAAAGTGAAAAAACCTTTAGTATTAATTGAAATTGGTACAAGTGCTGGATTACAACTATTTTGGGATCAATATAGTTATTCGTATGGAACAGAAGAAGTATATGGCAATACAAAATCTAATGTTCATTTACAGTCAGAAATAAGAGGAGAGAATAAGCCATTCTTCTTAAAACAAAGCCCACCTGTCGTAGAAAGAATTGGACTTGATTTACATATAAATGATTTAAATGATGAAGAAGACTATTTATGGTTGCGCGCGCTTATTTGGCCTGAACATAAGGAAAGGCTTGAAATGTTCGATCATGTAGCAGAGTGTTTAAAAGGACAAACAGTGAAATTTATGGAAGGAGACGGGGTAGCACTTCTTTCAAAAATTACAGATCAAATACAAGAAGATGCTGTCATTTGTATTTTCCATACGCATGTAGCAAACCAAATACCTGAGAATGTAAAGCGTACGTTAGTAAAACAAATTGAAGAAATTGGTGCAAAACGAGATGTCTTCCACCTATATAACAACATGTGGGATCGGGACCTTCATATTGATTATTATATTAACGGAAACGAATATTGTGAAAGTGTTGGAGAAACCGATGGACATGCAAGATGGTTTAGTTGGAGGCTTGAGGATAAGTCGCTTTGTTAAAGGGGCTGAGAAGAAACGAGGAATCTTAATAGTAACGGATTCCATCATCAATATTTGGACAAAAAACAACATAAAAATAGCTGATGGATGAAACTCCATCAGCTATTTTTATGTTGCATTAAATCTATCAGGTGCGCATGTAGCAATTTCATCATCAGGAACTGCAACTATAAGCCAAACGTCATCATCATATTGGCCGCCTGCTTGTCAACATTCATAGTTGTTGTGAAACCAATTTACAAAAATTGTGTATCCATATTTGTAAAATAAATCTTTATTGGGGTTGGGAAAATACCAAACTGTATTCCATCAACTTGTGCTCCTAAAAAGAGATGTTTCAATACTTTCTCAGTATAAATTTTGTTCTCTTTTTCCATTGTACACCCCTCCTTCTATGTAAAATATATAATGTTTTTCATTGTAATAAAATAATTATTTTATAAAATGAACCTTTTGTGGGAAACGGACGAATGTAGTGTGAAAGATCATAAGAGGGGAACGTAATTTTGGATGAAGTAGAATGAAAAGAATGGCTACGGAAGATGATATTACATTTGGGAAATATAAAGAATCCAATGTATGAGCTATGAAATCAGTCGTTCCCGTTAAGGAAGGAAGAAGTGCATACCAAATTTATTTAAACGTTAGTACATTATCTAAAAAAGAACTTGAGAAGATTTTACTTTCGGTGGTTGAATTGTGTGTGGAATTTAGAAACTAAATGTGAAGCAATGAAAGCAAGGGAAAAGGTAATAAGATTTCATTTAAAATCCATTTCATAATATTATTATGTAAACAAAAATGATGAATGTACAGTTTGTTAAATCGTGCAATATTTTTGATTTTTATATGGCTGCATAAGTATTATGTTCATAGGGGGGATAATATGAGTAAACATAAAAAAATCATAGCGATTTCAGGGAGTATTAGGGAAGGGTCATCCAATACAAATATACTAAAAGCTTTAACAGCATTTATTCCGGAAGGCGTAGATTACACTATTTATACTGGAATAGAGGAACTTCCTCATTTCAATCCGGATGTAGATCGAGTGAAAGCACCAGTTGTTGTTGAAGAATTTCGAAAGACAATAAGTGAATCACATGCACTTATTATTTGTACACCAGAGTATGCAAAAGGTATACCAGGAGTTTTAAAAAATGCTTTAGAGTGGCTTGTTTCATCAG